>NZ_JASGEL010000130.1:0-104041 GCF_047606385.1 Microbacterium sp. | reverse complement strand
GTCGCCGCGGCGGTCGCGGTGGCGGTGGCGGCGGCCGTCGTCGTGCGCGTGCGCCGCGACCGCGCGGGTCTGCGTCGCGTGGGCTCCTACGACGAGCCGATCGCCGCCGAGGTGCTGGGCGGGGTGGCGAAGGAGGCGGCGTCGGACGATGGCTGACATCCCCGCGCCGGAGCCCGTCCCGACGCTGACCGCCCGGCAGCCGCGCGCGATCCACAGCGCGCTGGCGGTGCTGGAGGCGGTCGCGGGCCTGGGGGCCGGGGTGTCGGCCCGGGAGGTGTCGGCCGCGCTGGGCCTGCCGCGCGCCACGACCTATCGGCTGTTGAACCTGCTGGTGCAGGACGAGTACCTGGTGCGCACGCCCGACCTGGCGGGCTTCGCGCTCGGCGCCAAGGTGGTCCAGCTGGCCTCCGCGGCGGCGCCCGCCCGGTTCCCCTCGGCGGCGCGGACGGTCCTCGCCGAGGCCCGTGCCGGCATCCGCGGCGGCGTGCACGTCGTGCGGTACGACGAGGGCAGGATCACGATCGTGGACGCCGACCCCGACTTCCCGTTCAGCGACGAGCGTCGGCTGGCGCGCGAGCCGGGGCGCTTCGCCTTCGGGCGGCTGCTGCTGGCGGAGCGGGGAGAGGCGGGACCGATCGTCGCGCAGGCGCGGGCCGACCTCCGCGCGTTCGGCGCGACCCGTCAGGTGGGAGAGGTCGTGCCGGGGTTCGGGTGCCTCGCGGTGGCGATCCGGGACGAGCGCGAGGTGCTCGTGGCGGCGGTGGCCTTCTCCGGCCCGCGGCACCGGATCGAGGATCCGGACGAGGTGCTGCCGGCGCTGCGTGCGACCGCGGAGCGGCTGAGGCCGTTGCTCACGTAGCTCAGCAGCCGGGACCGGTCGGATTCTCGAGGCAGGTGCGGGCGACGAGAGCGGTGCGGGCCTCGACGATCCGCACGTCGTAGCCGGACGACGCGAGCGTCAGGATGCCGGGGACGGCACGCCAGCCGCCGCCGAAGTCGACCTGCGCGGTGTACTCGACGGAGGCGACGACGGTGTACGTGCCGCGCGACGAGTAGGCGTAGCTCGTCGCGGTCGGCGTGAAGTCGGCCTGCCCGAGGGCCGCCCAGGTCGTGCCGCCGGTCGTGGCGCGCCGGCTGGTGCCGTCGCCGTGGTCGAACACGTACGCCGCGGGAGTGAAGCGGACGGTGACGGCGTAGCCGAACAGCTCGCCGGACACGGTGCGGGTCTCGGCAGCCGTCACGAGGTTGGTGGGCATGCCGACCAGGCCGATCCCGGCCGGCTCGGAGGAGATGGACGGGGACGCCGGCCGGAAGGAGGCGAGGTCCGCCATCGTGACGTCGGGGATGCGGACCGCGGAGTAGTTGCCACGGCACAGCTCGCTCGTGCACACGACGGGCTCGAGCATCTCCGCGGCACCGCTGTCACCGGAGCCGCCGGACCCACCGCTGTCACCCGACGTGCCGGCATCGCTCATCGTCGCGCCGATGTCGACCTCGGTGCCGGTGTTCTCGATGGTGCAGTCGCTGCCCCAGATTCCGCTGGAACCACAACCTGCCTCCTCAGCAGTGACGACCACTGGAGAGATCGCCAGCGTTGCTGCAATCAGGAAGCCGGTCAGTCGCATGCGACATCCTCGGCGGCACCCTCCAAGCTGGTCAGCAGGGCCAACGTGGGGGATGTGGAGGAGAACTCGAATGCAACCGTGACCGTTTGTATGTCGGGACGGTCAGCAGAGACCTGGGAAGCTCCGTTTGCGTCTACCAACGTTACGGCTGAGACGTCGACGCACGCGAGTGCATTCCCATCACCCGTTACGAGATCGACGGCAACCGAACGAAACGCGATTACTGAAGAAGCGCCGCTTACTATCCATCCATCGGCGTGCATGGTGGAGAGCGATTCTTTCTCTTGCGAAAGTGCATCCCCCGTCGTCCACCGGTACACCTCCTCGAACGTGGCGGGATCGCTGAGGTCGACCTGGTTGAGCGCATCCACATACGCCCGGTACGTCGCCTCCGCCGCGGCGAAGGCGGCGTCCTCGTCGGCGAAGCCGGTGGCGCTCGGCGTCGGATCGGGGTCGGGCACGCAGCCGGCCAGCAGCGCCGCGGCGAGCACGATCCCGGCGGCGGCCGTCCCGACGCGCAGTGTCATGGCTCACACGCTAGCCAGCGGCATCCGGCGCCGCTCGCTGTTCTCCACAGCACGCGTCGTAACAGGGCCGTCATCCACAGCGGTCAGGATTGCCCCATGACCCTCGCGACCCACGTCTCCGCCTCCCTGCCCGCCTGGCTCACCGCCGAGCTCGACACGCTTCCCGCCGTGCTGCCGACGCTCGAGGACCGCATGGACTTCGTCAACGCGCTCGCCGATCGCAACTGGCGTGAGGGCAGCGGCGGTCCGTTCGCGGCGATCGTGGTGGACGCGGCGTCCGGCGCCCTGGTCTCGGCCGGCGTCAACGTGGTGCTCGCGTCGGGGCTCAGCTCGATGCACGCCGAGGTGACGACGCTGAGCCTCGCCCAGACCGCGCTCGGGCGCTGGGACCTCGGTGCCGGCGGGGCGGACCTGGAGCTCGTCGTCAACTGGCGTCCGTGCGTCATGTGCTACGGCGCGACGATGTGGAGCGGCGTCCGTTCGCTCGTCGTCGCGGGCGAGGGCCCGGAGCTGGAGGAGCTCAGCGGATTCGACGAGGGACCGGTCGTCGACGACTGGGCCGCCCAGTTCGAGGCCCGCGGCATCCGGGTGACGATCGGCGTGCGTCACGACGAGGCGGTCGCGGTGTTCCGCGCCTACGGTGACAGCGACTCGCTCGTCTACAACGCGCGCGGCCAGGTCGAGTAGGCCGCGACGATACTGGAGGCGTGGACGCTCATCTTCTCGCCGCGCGCCGGCGTGCGGTGACTGCGCGGCTGGCGTCGATCGAGACGAACGTCGCCGCGCTCCTCGCCGCCCGCGGCGACACGGCCGGGGCCGACGACGAACACGATCCGGAGGGGGCGACGGCCTCGGGCGAATGGTCCCGCCTCGCAGGCCTGCGGGTCGAGGCCGTCGCCGAGCTGGCGGCGCTGGATGAGGCGCAGGCGCGGCTGGATGCCGGCGTCTACGGCGTCTGCGTGGACTGCGGCGCGGCGATCCCGCTCGCCCGCCTCGAGGCGCTGCCTGCCGCGACGCGTTGCGTGTCGTGCGCCGCGCGGCACCGCTGACGGTCACCCGGCGGCTTCGACGCCCTCGCGGAGGGTGAGGTGGATGCGATGCAGATCCTCCAGCAGCGACCCGATCAGCACCCAGTGCGTGGGCGAGGGCGTCGGCAGCTGCAGCATGGTCGTCAGCGCCGGCGGCTCCTCCGCGGCGGCCGGGGCGTCGGTGTCGATCAGCGCGAGGTCGTGCGCGGCGCGGCGCAGCTGCTCGGCGATCGCGCGCACGCCCGGCTCGTCGACGAGGTCGGCGCTGTAGCCGTCGCAGACGGTGCGGGTCATGCCGATGAGCTGCGTGATCATGGGCGTGTACAGGTCGAGCAGGTGCCGCATCCGCGCCAGGTCGGCCCGGTGCCGGGCGCTCCGCGGGTTGAGCGTCAACGACTCGCCCGCCGTGTCCAGGGCCTTCTCGGCCTTCTCGAGCATGGGGCGCAGCAGTCGTGCCTCGACGAGCAGCCCCTGCCGCTCGGCCGGCGTGAGCGGACGTTCGAGGGCGTCGGCCAGACGGATGAAGGTCGCGCCGAGCTCCTGCCCGAGCAGCGTGATCGCATCGCGCGCCGGCGTGACCGCGACCGGCGGCACCAGGGCGACGTTCACGGCGAAGCCGACCAGAGCCCCCAGCAGCGTCTCGAGGATGCGATCGAGCGCGTACCCCGGTGTGGTGGTGCCGAGGGCGAGCACGAGCACGGCGCTGATCGCCACCTGGCTCGCGCCGCCCGCCGTCATCCGCACCGCCCAGGCCAGCAGCAGGCCGAGCGTCGCGGCGACGAGGATCACCCAGGTCCCGCTGCCGAAGACGAGGCCGAGGATCGAGGCGATCACGACGCCCGCGATCACGCCGATCGAGCGTTCGATCGCCTTCGCGAACGACTGGTTCAGACTCGGCTGCACGACCAGCAGCGCCGCGATCGCGGCGAACACCGGCAACGGCCCCTGGATCAGCCATCCCGCCAGCAGCCACGCCGCCGCCATCGCGAGCGCGGACTTGACGACCTGCAGCAGCGGCGACCGTCGAGGCGCGCGGAAGGCGGCGGTGACCTGCATGGCCCCCACGCTACGCGTCAGGACAGGAACGGCCGCAGCGCGGCGGCCGCGTCGGCGGGGCCGGCGCCGAGCTCGCGCCGGGTGAACAGCATGTCGTAGCCGCTGGCGGCGCGGGTCTGCCGCAGCGTCGTCTCACGGGTCGTCGCGCGCGGAGCCTTCGCCAGCAGCGCGTCGGTGCGGCGGAAGCGCACGCCGAGCTCGTCCCGCGTGGTCGTGCCGAACCGCTCGACATCGGGCCATGGGGCGGTGCCGACCCGTCCGATGCGCAAGCCCTCGGCATCCGCCCGCAGCGTGGGCGTGCGCAGCTGACCCACGAGCGAGAACGTGCCGCCGATGCCGAACAGGCCGACCGCGGCGGCGCCGATGAGCAGGCTCACGAGGTTGTCGAGGTTGAGCGCGACGATGACGACGCCGAGCACCGCGATCAGCAGGCAGGCGACCAGCAGGGCGACGACCCGGCCGCGCGGCGGCCGGAAGCGGACGGGGGCGGGCACCGATCCAGCCTACGCGCGCCGTTCAGTCGTCCTCGTCGCGCAGCAGCTGCTCGATCGCGGCGTCCACGTCGTCGGGCTCGCCGTCGGCCGTCAGGCCCGGCTCGGCCGCGATCGTGAGGTCGAGCGTGCGTTGCAGCAGCTCGCCGAGCGTGCCGGCGCCGACGAGCGCCAACCGGTCGAGCTGGCCGACCGGGGCGATGCCGGCGAGCTGCCACGCCGCGGCGACGGGGTCGTCGCTCAGCCGGATCGAGGCGTCCCAGCGGGTGTCGCCGTATTCGACCGCGCGCGCGAGCACCCGACGCACCGTCGCGTCCACCGTCTCCAGCAGCGGCGCCAGCGGCTCGGCGAAGGTCAGCGGCGGGATCTCCTCGACGAGCGCGCGCGGGTAGGGGTCGTCCGGAAGCCATTCGGCGACGCGGATGCGGCGGCCGCCCACCGCGAGCACCCCCACATCCCCTTCGCCCGCCGTGACCCGTGCGATGCGCGCCATGGTGCCGACGTCGTGGCGCACGTCGCCGCCGCCGGCCTCGTGGCCGCGCGCGATGAGCACCACGCCGAACTCGGGCTCGTCCTCGTCGAGCACCCGGCCGAGCATGATGCGGTAGCGCTCTTCGAAGATGCGCAGCGGCAGCGGCATCGCCGGCAGGAGGACCGTGTTCAGCGGGAACATCGCGACCGGTTCCATGCGCCCAGTCAACCACCGCCGGAGCCGGGCGCATTGCGTTGTGTTTCATCGCCGAACGCCGGCACCGGCTGCGACTCGTACGGTCGAACCATGAGCAGCGCATCCGTTCACGGCGACGAGAGCCACCTCAGCGAGCACGAGCGGGCGCTCGCGGCCTCCCTGTCGGCCGAGGAGTTCAAGGCACTGTTCCGGGGACACCCGGGCGGCGTCGCGGTCATCACGGCGGAAGGCCCCGACGGCCCGGTCGCGCTGACGGCGACCTCGGTCGCGTCGGTGAGCGTGGACCCGCCGCTGCTCATCTTCTCCGTCTCCGCGCTGTCCTCCGCGACCCCGGCGATCCTCGCGGCCGAGACCATCGTCGTCCACCTGCTCGACGCCGACGACCTCGATGTCGCGCGGCTCGCCTCGACCAGCGGCGTCGACCGGTTCGCCGATCACCGCATCTGGACGCGGCTGGTCACGGGCGAGCCCGTGTACAACGGCGTCCGCGCCTGGGTGCGCTGCTCGATCGTCGAGCGCATGAACGCGGGCGGCTCCACCGTGATCGCCGCCCACGCGCTGCAGTCGGACATCGCCCGCGACGTCACCCCGGGCGAGCACGGCGACGCGCTGGTGTACCACAACCGCACCTGGCACCGCCTCGGGGAGCATTCCCGCATCCGGGACTGACGCGGCCTGGAAGACTGGGGGAGTGCCGTCCGAGAGCTCCCCGCATCCCACCGACCGCTACATCGTCGCGACCGACGGCGCCTGCAAGGGCAATCCCGGCCCGGCCGGCTGGGCGTGGGTCGGAGAGGACGGCCACTGGGCGGCGGGCTCGCTGCCGGCCGGGACGAACAACATCGGCGAGCTGCTCGGTCTCTTGCACGCGATCACCGATCACGCGGATGTCGAGCAGCTCGTCATCCAGGCCGACTCGAAGTACGCGATCGACACGTATTCGTCGTGGATGGACGGTCACCGCCGTCGCGGCTGGGTGACGAGCGCGAAGAAGCCGGTCGCGAACCGCGACATCCTGGAGCAGCTGATCGCGGCCCGTGACGCGCGTCGCGCGGCGGGCAGGCCCGACGTCGTGCTCGAGCACGTGCGGGGCCATGCCGGCCACCGCCTCAACAGCTGGGCGGACGAGCGCGCTGTGCGCGCCTCGCAGCATGCGGCGAAGGGCGAGCAGCTCGTGTGGACCTCGCTGCGCGGCCTCGACCCGATCGACGTCAGCGTCGACCCGCCGCGCGCCGCCGCAGACCGGGCCGGCCGATGAGCGAGATCCTGCTGCCGGATGCGGCGGCCTGGCGTGCCTGGCTGGACGAGAACGAGGACGTCCACGACGGGGGCTGGGTCGTGCTCGCCAAGAAGGGCACTCGGGAGCCGACCTCGCTCACATACGCCGAGGCGCTCGAGGAGGCGCTGTGCAGCGGATGGATCGACGGTCAGAAACGCGGGCGCGACGAGACCACGTTCCTGCAGCGGTTCACGCCCCGGCGGAAGGCGTCGTTGTGGTCGCAGCGCAACGTGACCCTAGTCGCGGTGCTGCTCGAGCAGGGGCGGATGCGGCCTCGCGGCCAGACCGAGATCGATCGTGCGCAGGCGGACGGACGCTGGGATCGCGCCTATGCGGGGGCGGCGGCCATAGCGGTGCCCGCCGATCTCGCGGCCGCCCTCGCCGACTCCCCGGCCGCGACCGTCGCCTTCGCCGCGGCGAGCCGCACGAACCGCTACGCGATCCTGCACCGCATCGCCACGGCGACGCCCGCGGCTCGCGCCGGCCGCGTGGCGCGGCTGGTGGACGGGCTCGCGCGCGGGGAATACCCGTACCCGCAGTGACGCGGCATAGGAGGATCGGATGATGGCTGCAGCGCTCGAGGCGGGACCGTTCTTCCACGGCACGGTCGCCGTGTTGCGCCCGGGGGAGCTGCTCACGTCGGGGCGCAGGTCGAACTACCGCCCCGAGGTGGTGATGAACCACGTCTACTTCACGGCCCTCGTCGACGGCGCCGGACTCGCGGCGGAGATCGCGGCCGAGCTCGCCGGGGGCGACGCCGTCCCGCGCGTGTACCTCGTGGAGCCGACCGGTCCGTTCGAGGACGACCCGAACGTCACCGACAAGAAGTTCCCCGGCAACCCCACGCGCTCATACCGCAGCACGGCGCCGCTCCGGGTCGTCGAAGAGGTCGCGGAGTGGACGCGGCTGACGCCGGAGGCGCTCGCACTGTGGCGGGAGAGACTGGCGGCGCTGCGTGCGGATCCGCGGGCAGAGATCATCAACTGACGCGAAGCCGGCCGGGCGCTCCGGGATCAGAACGGGGCGGGATCGAACTCGGCATCGGTCGCGAAGGCGACCGTGCTCACCGGGCGGTCGGTGTAGACGCGTCCGGTCGGGCTGGTCCATTCGAGGTCTCCGCCGCCGGTCTGGCGCACCTGCCAGGTCGAATGATGTTTCAGGGTGTGATGTCGACGGCACAGGCCCGCGAGATTGCGCACGTCTGTCGGGCCGCCGAGCGCGTGGTCGACGGTGTGATCGATGTCGCCATGATCGACGTGCGCGCGACATCCGGGGAACCGGCAGTGCTGGTCGCGCACGCGCAGATGCCGGTGCATCTTCTTCGAGGGTCGGTAGCGATCCACGGCGAGCACTGCGCCACTGATCGGATGGGTGAGGATGCGGTCCCATCCCGGCGCGTTGGCCGCCAGCCCCCGAGCGGTGCCGACGTCGATCGGCCCGTACCCGTCGAGGACAGCCGTCTCGAACGGGTCGGCGACCCGGTCTTCGATCAGGGCCAGCACCGGCACGGTCACCGAGACCGTCGCGCGGATCGCGTCGGCACCGGTCGGGACGCCGTGCGCGGTCGGGTCGGCGCTGAGCAGCAGATCGGTGAGGACGTCGACGCGGCGCTGCTCGATCGTGCGCCGGTCGGGCCCGTCGCCGTCTCCGCTCCCGGTCTCGGGCCCGCCGACCGCGTCGCGGGTGCCGGTCGGGTTCTTCGTGGCGTCCGCGTCGGCGTGGGCGAGGGCGGTGGCGCGGTCGTAGATGCCGTGCAGCAGCACCGCCGAACCGACGATGACCAGCTGGGCGATGCCGTCATCGAGGTCGGTGAGCCGAGCGTGGCGGCCCTCGCAGGCGCGCCGGTGGCGCTGAGCGATCGTCTCCTCCAGGTACCACTCGGCGCGGCGTCGTGCGAGCGGCGCGAGGCGGGATGCGGACGCCTTCTCGGCATACGGCAGCACCGCCCCCTCGAACTCGGCGCGCAGCTCGGGGCGTTCGATCGGCGTGCCCGCGCCCAGGATCACCCGCACGTGCGCCCGCGACACGGCCCCCCGTTCCAGGGCGGCGAACGTCTCGGGGAAATCGCGCACCAGGCTCACGGCATCCGACATCTCCCGCTGCACCGTGCGATCGCTGACCCGCCATGCCGTCGCGATCTCCGCGGCGACGATCCGGTGCGGCATCTCGGCCTCCGAGGCCGGACACGCCTGCCGCCACTCGTCGGCGACCGCCGCCGTCTCCGCCAGCAGCCGCGCCTCTTCGGCCTGCAGCTGCGCCAGGCGTCGCCGCGTCTCGACCAGCCGCGGCAAGAGCGCGTCCATGCGCTCGGCGGCCCGTCGGTCCGCGGGGGTGAGCGGCGTCGTCTTCATAGCAGAATCCTCGCACCCACATCAGACGTATATACGATGAAAGTGCAGTCTGTGGATAACTCCTGTTCGAAAATGTCTGCGGGACGGTACCGCAGCTGCGCGTCACTTCTCCGTGGTCGGCACCCACCCGAGGGCCGGAGCGACGTACTGCGCGAACGACTCGGCGACGTGCAGATTGAACTCGACGCCCAGCTGCGAGGGGATCGTGAGCATGAGCGTGTCGGCCGCGGCGATCGCGGCATCCTGCTGCAGCTGCTCGATCAGCACATCCGGCTCCGCGGCATAGGTGCGGCCGAACGTGGAGCGGACGCCGTCGATGATGCCGATGCCGTCCTGGTCCTGGCTGCGGCCGAAGTACATCGCGTCCTGCGCGGTCGTGATCGGGAAGATGCTGCGGCTCACGGACACCCGTGGCGTGCCCTCGTGACCGGCCTCGGCCCACGCGGCGCGGAACTCGTCGATCTGCTCGGCCTGCAGCACGTCGAGCGGCTGACCCGTCGCCTCGGTGAGCAGGGTCGACGACATGAGGTTCACCCCGATGCGTCCTGCCCACCGGGCGCTGTCCCGGTTGCCCGCGCCCCACCAGACGCGCGACCGCAGACCCACCGAGTGCGGCTCGATCTGCTGCCCGCCCGTCCCGCCGCCGAAGGGGCTCGCCGGGTCGCGCTGCGCCATCGGCGCCCCGTCGACGGCACGGAGGAAGGTGTCGAAATGTGCGCGGGCGATGTCGGCGCCGCGCTCGTCGTCGGATCCGATGTAGCCGAACGCCTCGTAGCCGCGCACGACCGACTCGGGTGAGCCGCGACTCACACCCAGCGCCAGCCGGCCGCCGCTGATGAGATCGACGGATGCCGCCTCCTCGGCGAGATACAGCGGGTTCTCGTACCGCATGTCGATGACGCCCGTGCCCATCTCGATGCGCGATGTCGTCGCCGCGATCGCCGCCAGCAGCGGCATGGGGGAGGACTGCTGCCGGGCGAAGTGATGCACCCGGAAGTAGACGCCGTTCACCCCGAGCTCGTCCATGCCCTGCGCCAGGTCGATCGCCTGGAGCATCGAGTCGCGGGCGGTCAGGATGCGACCGCCGCCGAGCGGGCCGTAATGTCCGAAGGACAGGGTTCCGAAGCGTTCCATGTCGGCGGCAACGCCCCGGCACCGCCATCCATTCCGCTGAATACGATCAGCCGGCGCCGGCCTCGTCGCGGTGCGGCAGCACCCAGCCCGGGCGGGGGAAGTGGCACGTATAGCCGAACGGGATGCGCTGCAGGTAGTCCTGGTGCTCGGGCTCCGCCTCCCAGAACGCGGCTGCCGGCTCGATCGTGGTCACGGCCGGACCCGGCCACAGGCCGGAGGCGTCGACATCCGCGATCGTCTCGCGCGCGACCCGCTCCTGCTCCGGCGTGAGCGGGAAGATCGCGGAGCGGTAGCTCGTGCCGATGTCGTTGCCCTGCCGGTTCAGCGTCGAGGGGTCGTGCATCTGGAAGAAGAACGCCAGGACGTCGCGGTACGACGTCCGCGCCGGGTCGAAGACGATCTCGACCGCCTCCGCGTGCCCCGGGTGGTGCCGGTAGGTGGCGTGATCGTTGCTGCCGCCGGTATAGCCGACGCGGGTGTCGAGCACCCCCGGCTGATGGCGGATCAGCTCCTCCACCCCCCAGAAGCAGCCCCCGGCCAGCACGGCGGTCTCGGTGCCCTCGCGGCGGGTGATCTCTCCGGTGTCTGTCATGAGCAGCATCCTCTCTGTCCATCCGGTACCAACGCGCGGCGGTCCGATTTTGGTCCCGTTCCGCATCCTCCCAGCCCGAAAGCCGGTTCTGGTACGCTGAAGTGTCATTTCTGTGCGCCTGCTTTCGGCGTGCCCGTGTGACGCCGCATGAACAATCCGCTTCGCCGTGGCGTGCGCATCCGTTTGGCTGGGAGACCGGTCGCCGTGTTCGCGTGTGCTCCGGCCCGACTCCCTACCCATACAAGGACAACCCACTACATGACTACCGCAACGACCGCCCCGGCCACCAAGCAGATCGCGATCAACGACATCGGATCCGCTGAGGACTTCCTGGCCGCGGTCGAACTGACCATCAAGTCCTTCAACGACGGCGACCTCATCTCCGGCACCGTCGTGAAGGTCGACCGCGACGAGGTCCTCCTCGATGTCGGCTTCAAGACCGAGGGTGTCATCCCCTCCCGCGAGCTCTCCATCAAGCACGACGTGGACCCCAACGAGGTCGTCTCCGTCGGTGACGAGGTCGAAGCCCTCGTCCTCCAGAAGGAGGACAAGGAAGGCCGCCTCATCCTCTCCAAGAAGCGTGCGCAGTACGAGCGCGCCTGGGGCGACGTCGAGAAGATCAAGGAGAACGACGGCGTGGTCACCGGTCAGGTGATCGAGGTCGTCAAGGGCGGCCTGATCGTCGACATCGGCCTGCGCGGCTTCCTGCCGGCGTCGCTCATCGAGCTCCGCCGCGTCCGCGACCTGACGCCCTACCTCGGCCAGGAGATCGAGGCGAAGATCCTCGAGCTCGACAAGAACCGCAACAACGTGGTGCTCTCGCGCCGCGCCCTGCTCGAGCAGACGCAGTCGGAGTCCCGCTCCAACTTCCTCAACAACCTGCACAAGGGCCAGGTCCGCAAGGGCACGGTGTCCTCGATCGTCAACTTCGGCGCGTTCGTCGACCTGGGCGGCGTGGACGGCCTCGTGCACGTCTCCGAGCTGTCGTGGAAGCACATCGAGCACGCCAGCGAGGTCGTCGAGGTGGGCCAGGAGGTCACCGTCGAGATCCTCGAGGTCGACCTGGACCGCGAGCGCGTCTCGCTGTCGCTGAAGGCGACGCAGGAGGACCCGTGGCAGGTCTTCGCCCGCACCCACGCGATCGGCCAGATCGCCCCGGGCAAGGTCACCAAGCTGGTCCCGTTCGGCGCGTTCGTCCGCGTCGCGGACGGCATCGAGGGCCTCGTGCACATCTCCGAGCTGTCGGGCAAGCACGTGGAGCTCGCCGAGCAGGTCGTCTCGGTCGGCGAAGAGGTCTTCGTCAAGGTCATCGACATCGACCTGGAGCGTCGCCGCATCTCGCTGTCGCTCAAGCAGGCCAATGAGGCCGTCGACATCAACGGCACCGAGTTCGACCCGGCCCTGTACGGCATGGTCACCGAGTACGACGAGAACGGGGAGTACAAGTACCCCGAGGGCTTCGACCCGGAGACCAACGCCTGGAAGGAAGGCTTCGACGAGCAGCGCATCGCGTGGGAGGCCGAGTACGCCGCCGCGCAGGCCCGCTGGGAGGCGCACAAGGCGCAGGTCGCCAAGGCGCTCGAGGCCGAGGCCACCGCGATCGGCGAGGCCGCCGTCGGCGGCTCGACCTACTCGAGCGACTCCTCGCCGGCGGGCACCCTCGCCGACGACGAGGCGCTGGCCGCCCTCCGCGAGAAGCTCGCGGGTCGCTGAGCATCACCCCTCCACGGAAGGGCCGGGACCGTCGGGTCCCGGCCCTTCCGCCGTCTGGGCCTCGGGCTGCTACGCTGGCGCCCGCCGGATCGATCGGAGGAAGGCGCGACGTGACCGCATCCCCCTCTCTCGGCACGGTGCCGGAACGCGCCCCACGGAACGGTAACGTCGACCTATGACGATCCCCGAGGCGGAGCCGTCCGAGCCGGACACGCCATCGGCCCCGCCGCCGTCCGTCGGCGGACTCCTCCGCACGCTCGCCCTGCCGCCCTTCCTCACCGGGGGACGCGGGAGCATGGCCACCACGCTGCAGCTCAGCCTGTGCGCCATCGTCCTGGTGTTCGCGATCCTGGTCGTGCCGTTCCCGCTCTCGGGCGACATGAGCCTGTTCCTCATCGGCGCGGTGATCCTGCTGGCGCTCGGCTGCGCCGTGGTGCTCACCCCGTGGCATCTGATCTCGCCCTGGGTGCTGCTGTCGGTTCCGCTGGCCGACCTGGTCGGCATCACGCTGCTGCGCCAGGCCGATCCGTCCGCCGGCTTCAGCCTGCTGTTCTTCGTGCCGGCGATCTGGATGTCGGTGTTCTTCGGGCTGATCGGGTACATCATCAGCATCCTGGTCGTGCCTGCGATCATGCTCGCCGCGACGATCCTCACGCCCGGCCAGACCCTCACCTACTACAACCTCACGTTCCCGCTCATGATCGTGCTCGTCGCCACGATCGCGCTGGTGCTCTCGCGACGGCTGGTCGCCCAGCAGCGGCTGTTCGAGCGGCAGACGCGGACGATGGCGCGCACCCTCCGTCGCACGCAGCGGCAGGAGGAGCTGCTGGCGGAGGTGCTCGACACGGTCGACTTCGGCGTCATCCGCATCGCCATCGACGGCTCGACGACCGTCGCGAACGAGGCGCATGCCCGCCTGCAACGCGCGGTGCGCACCGCCGACGCCGTCGGCCTGGAGCAGGGGGCCGTGTTCGCGGCCGACGGGAAGACGCCGATCGAACGGGAGGACATCCCCTTCGCGCGCGCGGCGCGCGGCGAGGTGTTCGACAACCAGATCGTCTGGTTCGGCTCCGAAGGCGGCCGACGGCGAGCGCTGAGCATCACCGCCCGCCGCACCTACGCCGGGGACGGATCCGACACCGGCGCGGTGATCGTCTCGCGCGACGTCACGACGGAGCTGACCGCGCTGCGGGCGCGGGACTCGCTCGTGTCCTCGGTGTCGCACGAGCTGCGCACACCGCTGACCTCGATCATCGGATATCTGGAGCTCGCGGTCGACGACCCGCGGGTGCCGGCCCAGGCACGGAACAACCTCGAGGTGGCCGAGCGCAACGCGTCCCGGCTGCTGGAGATCGTCTCCGACATCCTCACGGCCTCCAGCCGGTCGGAGATGAGCGCCGACCTCACCATCTCGCAGCAGCACATCGACCTGGCCGATCTCGTGCGGGCGGCCGGTGAGTCGTGGCGCCCGGCCGCGGCCGAACGCGCGATCGAGGTCGACGTGGATGCCGTGGTCAGCGCCCCGGCCTACGCCGACCCGCTGCGGATGCGCCAGGTGATCGACAACCTGATCAGCAACGCCGTCAAGTACAACCGCGACGGCGGCGTCGTCTCGCTCCGCACGCACAGCGACGGTCTGACCACGACCCTCACGGTGACCGACACCGGCATCGGCCTGTCCGAGGAGAGCCTCGGACGCCTCTTCGAGCGCTTCTTCCGCGCCGACGACGCCAACCGGGGCGGCACCGGCCTGGGCCTCGCGATCAGCCGTGACCTCGTGCGCGCGCACGGCGGCGACGTGACGGTGACGAGCCGGCTGGGCATCGGCACCACCTTCAGCGTGCGGCTGCCGGCGACGGCGGAGAGCCTGGACGGCCTCACCCCGGCGGAGGTCGAGCCCGCCGACGTCACGATCATCCGGGCGAGCGAGGAGCAGCCGTGATCGCGCTGGACGGTGCCACGGCGTCGGTCGTCGCAGGAGCGGTCGTGATGGTGATCGCGGTCGCGTACATCGTCGTCTCGATGCTCGCGCGCGACGTCGGCGGCGCGCGACTGTGGGCCCTCGCCGCGGTCCTGCTGGCGATGGCGGTGGTCTTCGCCTACGTGTGCTCCATCGCGGGGGACTCGTCGTGGCCGTTCGCCTGGGGGCTCGGCCTGAGCCACGCGGCGCTCGTGGGGTCGGTCGGCGCGCTGGTCCTCGGCGCCCGCGCATACAACCAGGCGAACGTCGAGGGACCCGCCTTCTTCATCGTCGGGCTCGCGCTGCTGACCGGCGCCGCCACGATCGCCGAGACCGTCCGCGCCGTCTCGGCGCCGGGTGAGCTGTGGCTGCTGCTGTCGCTGAGCGGCCTGTCCGTCGGCGTCATCTATCACGCCGTCACCGGCAGTCTGCGGGCGAGGGCGATCAGCCTGCTCATGGCGCTCGGCGGCATCATCCTGGGCGCGTACTCCGCGGTCCGCGTGATCGTCCTGTTCACGGCCGGCGGCGACGGCGACGCCTACACCCGCTGGTTCGGGATGGCGACCACCGCGATCGTGGTCGTCGTCGTCGTCGTGCTCATCGGCATCAGCGTCTTCGTCCTGCGCGCGGTGCTCGTCGGCGGTTCCCGGGGCGTCGGGGCCGACGATCCCGACATCCTGCCGCTGCCGGTCTTCCGCGGCAGGCTCCAGTCCCTGCTCCGCCGCTCCACGGAGCGGCTCGAGCTCGTCGCGGTGATCGCGGTCCGCATCGACGACGTGCCGGCGGTCACGGTCGCGTTCGGGCGTGAGCCCGCCGATCAGATGGCCGCGGCGCTGCGCGCCGGCGTCCGGCGCTTCGCCTCGCCGATCGCGCTGGTCGGCGAGGCCGCGGACAGCAGCACGATGCACGTGGCCACGCTGGCATCCAGCGCCGCCGACGCCCGACGGCAGGCGGGCCTGCTGTACCGCGGCATCGTGCGGGACTTCATCGAATCGCGCGACATCGTGGTGCCGGGCATCGGGATCGGCGTCGCGCTGAGCCACGCCCTCGGATACGACGCCGACGTGCTCCTGGCCGGCGCCCTCGCCGCCGCCGAGGAGGCAGGCGCGAGCGAAGAGGCCTCCGTCGTCATCGCGACGGTGCGCGACCTCGCCGTCGACCCGTTCCCGGCCGAGCCGGTCTGACGTGCGGGTCTCGACGCGCCGGCGGACCCGCTCCGCTAACGTCGGGCCTATGCATCCCGACACGCACGCGACGGCGGAGCCCGGCGGCGCCGCCGCGGCGCGGCCGCTGTGGCAGGGCCTGCGCGCGGAGCTGGCGGATCCGCCGCGCAGCCACACCGAGCGCAGCCGAAGCCGCTCGGCGATGCTGAACCAGCTCCTGCTGTGCGCCATCGTCCTGGTGGTCGCGGCGATGGTGGTCGCGCTCGGGTCTCCGGACGGGGCGGGGCTGTTCCTGGTCGGGATGCTGGTCGTCTTCGTCGGCGGCGCGGTCACGCTCGTCGTGCCGTGGCAGGCGATCGCGCGAGGCTGGATGCTGCTCGTGCCCCTGGCGGACATCTTCGCCATCGCGCTGCTGCGCCAGGCGCAGCCCACCGGCGGCCTCGGGCTGCTGTGGGCGTTCCCGGCGATGTGGATGGCGACGCTCGGCGTCATCGGCTTCATCGTGCAGTTCGCGACGATCACCGCCGCGTACTGGACGATCGTCGCGCTGGACACGCAGGCGGCGTTCGCGTACTCGACGGTGCTGCTGCCGGTCGTCATCCTCGCGATCGCCATGACGAGCTTCCTCAGCACGCGACGGTTCACGGCGCAGCAGGTGCTGCTGGACAAGCAGGCCGTGCTCCTGACCGGTGCCATGCATCGCGCGCAGCACCAGGAGCAGCTGGTGACCGAGGTGCTCGACGCGGTCGACTTCGGCGTCGTGCGGGTCGGTCCCGACGGCACCGTGACGGTCGTGAACGAGGCGCTCGGCCGCTTCCAGAGCCGCATCCCCGGGTTCGGCAACGTCGACCAGCCGGATGGCGACGCGTTCCGGGCCGACGGCACGACGCCGTTGCCGGTGGACGAGCGTCCGCTGCGCCGCGCGCTGCGCGGCGAGGTGTTCGACAACCAGATCGTCTGGTACACGTCCCCGGGCGAGCGTCGCTGGGCCATGAGCATGACGGCGCGGCGGCTGCGCGACGCGGACGGCAAGGACGCCGGCTGCGTGCTCATGGCACGTGATGTCACCAGCGAGATGACGGCGTTGCGGGCCCGGGACCGGCTCGTCGCCTCGGTGTCGCATGAGCTGCGCACCCCGCTGACCTCGGTGCTCGGCTACATCGACCTCGCCATCGACCACCTCGACCATCCGGAGCAGGCGGCGAAGGACCTCGAGGTCGCGGGCAAGAACGGGGAGCGTCTGCTGGAGATCGTCTCCGACATCCTCGCCGCCTCCAGCTCCTCCCGGCTGTCGGTGGACATGACCATCTCGCCCGAGGACGTCGACATGGCCGAGATCGTCCGGACCGCGGCGCAGGCGTGGCGACCGCGCGCCGCGGAGCAGGCCATCAGCATCGCCGACACCGGCGTCGAGGCGGCGCGGGCGTACGCCGACCCGCTCCGGATCCGTCAGGTCGTCGACAACCTCATCAGCAACGCGGTGAAGTACAACCGCGACGGCGGCGAGGTGGTCCTCGGCACCACGACCGACGGCGTCTCGACCTGGGTGCTCGTGCGCGACACCGGCATCGGCATCGACGACGCCGATCAGAAGCGGCTGTTCGAGCGCTTCTTCCGCGCCCGCAC
Source organism: Microbacterium sp. (assembly GCF_047606385.1). GTDB lineage: Bacteria > Actinomycetota > Actinomycetes > Actinomycetales > Microbacteriaceae > Microbacterium. Next base: position 86,808 of record NZ_JASGEL010000130.1, on the reverse strand, counting down.
CGGGGTGGACGGCACCGGGCTCGGCCTCTCCATCAGCCGCGACATCGTGCGCGCCCACGGGGGCGACGTGACCGTGCATTCGGCGCTCGGGGCCGGATCGACCTTCATCGTGCGCATCCCGGCCAGCGCGGAGGCCGCGCGGCTGGCGGCGTCCGCGACGGATGCGCCGCCGGACGGGGAGTGACCGGGATGGATCTGTTCACCACCACCCTCCTCACGGCGATCGTCTGCAACGTCGCCGGCGCGGTCTACCTGGTCGAGACGTTGCTGCGACGTGACGAAGGCGCCGGTCGCGCGTGGTCGCTGGCCTACCTGAGCGGCATGGCCACCACGGTCGCGTACATGATGTGGGCGGCGGGGATCGGCGGCTTCGTCGCGGTCGCGGCCGGCAATGCGCTGTTCGTCAGCACCATGGGGTGCATGTGGCTGGGATCCCGGCGGTTCAATCATCGGCGGATGCCGCCCGCGGTCCTCGTCGTCGTGGCGGGCGGACTGCTCACCGCCGTCGCCGTGATCTTCTACGGGCCGGACGGCGGAGGCTGGGCGGGCTGGCCGGTGATGGGCGCGGTGCTGATCGTGCTGTCGGTGTGCGCGGCGATCGAGACGGTGCGGCGGCCGATGGGGCGGATCCGGACCTCGTGGGCGCTCGCCGTGGTGCTGGCGGTCGCGGCCGCGTACTACGCCGTGCGCTTGGCGGTGTTCATGACGGCCGGGCCCGAGAGCGACCTGTTCGCGATCTACTTCGGCTCGAACTCCGCCAGCATCGTCACCGTGACGCTGACGATCGTCGCGGTGGTCGTGACCTCGGTGCTGCGGGCGACCCGGGCCGATCTGCGAGCATACGCGTGGATGAGCCGCAGCGGGGTGACCAGCGACGGCATCATGCTCGGACCGACCTTCGCGAGCGCCGTGACCGACATCACGGAACGGGCGGGCTGGCGCGGGGAGCTGGTGGGAGTGATCTCGGTGCGGGTGGAGGACCTGCGCCAGATCGCGACCGCCTTCGGGATGGACGTCGCAGGGGATGTCGAGGGCGCGTGGCGCCAGGGCGTCAGAAGATTCGCGCCGTCGACCTCGTTCGTGGGGGAGGACGACGGCCGGGGGCTGCTGGTGGCGACGGTCCCGGCCACGGCCGCCGAGGCCCGGCGTCAGGCGGCGGCGATCTATCGCGGCCTCTTCGACACGCTGGGCGCCGTCACCGGCGCGGTCATCCCGGTGGTCGGGGTGGGGGTGGCCCTGAGCGAGACGGTCGGCTACGACACCGAGGGCCTGATCACGGCGGCCCGCGAGGCGGCCATGTCCGCCGCGGTGAACCCGGACTCCTCGGTCGTCTTCGGCGGCAGCTCGGACGCGGCGCGGCGTCTGATCGAGTGAGATCGACGCCGCATGGCATGCTCGGAGCATGCCTCTCATCGCGCTGACCGGCGGCATCGCCGGCGGGAAGTCGACCGTCGCGCGCCGGCTCGCCGAGCACGGCGCCGTGATCGTGGACGCCGACCAGATCGTCCGCGACGTGCAGGCCCCCGGCACTCCCGCCCTCGCGCGCATCGCCGCCGAATTCGGTGCCGACGTGCTCCGCGAGGACGGCACCCTCGACCGGGCCGCGCTGGGGGCGCGGGTCTTCGGCGACGCCGACGCGCTCGCCCGGCTCAACGCGATCGTGCATCCCGCCGTCCGCGCCGAGTCGCAGCGCCGGTTCGAGGCCGCGTTCGCGGCCGATCCGGCCGCCGTGGTCGTCTACGACGTGCCGCTGCTCGTGGAGGCGCGAGGCGGCGACCGGTGGGACCTGGTCGTGGTCGCGCACGCGCCGGCCGAGGTGCGCGCCCAGCGGCTCGTGTCGTTGCGGGGCATGAGCCCGGAGGACGCGGCGGCGCGCATCGCGGCGCAGGCGACGGATGCCGAGCGTCTGGCGATCGCGGACGAGGTCATCGACACCGCCGGGGCCGAGGCGGACACCCTCGCCCAGGTCGATGCGCTGTGGGAGCGGCTGCGCGCCTGACTCCGGCGCCGCGAACACGGCGCCGATGTCCGAGGGGGCGCCTAGCCTGGGAGGGTGCAGACCACCAGATCCGTGCGGCCCTTCGAGGTCGTCAGCGAATACGCCCCCAGTGGCGACCAGCCGCAGGCGATCGCCGATCTCGCCGCGCGCATCAACGCCGGTGAGACCGATGTGGTGCTGCTGGGCGCGACCGGCACCGGCAAGTCGGCGACGACGGCGTGGCTGATCGAGCAGGTGCAGCGACCGACCCTCGTCCTCGCGCACAACAAGACCCTCGCCGCGCAGCTGGCCAACGAGTTCCGCGAGCTCATGCCGCACAACGCCGTGGAGTACTTCGTCTCGTACTACGACTACTACCAGCCCGAGGCCTACGTGCCGCAGACGGACACGTTCATCGAGAAGGACAGCTCGGTCAACGCCGAGGTCGAGCGGCTGCGGCATTCCACCACGAACTCGCTGCTGAGCCGGCGCGACGTCGTCGTGGTCAGCACCGTGTCGTGCATCTACGGCCTGGGCGCGCCGGAGGAGTACCTGCGGGCGATGGTCGCCCTGCAGGTGGGGGAGCGCTACGACCGCGACGCGCTCATCCGCCAGTTCATCGCGATGCAGTACAACCGCAACGACGTCGACTTCTCCCGCGGCAACTTCCGCGTGCGCGGCGACACGATCGAGATCATCCCGGTGTACGAGGAGTACGCGATCCGCATCGAGCTGTTCGGCGACGAGATCGAGGCGCTGTACACGCTGCATCCGCTGACCGGCGAGGTCATCCGGAGGATGGAGTCGGTGCCGATCTTCCCGGCCTCCCACTACGTCGCCGGCACCGACGTCGTGCAGCGTGCGATCGGCACGATCGAGGCCGAGCTCGCCGAGCGGCTGGCGGAGTTCGAGCGGCAGGGCAAGCTGCTCGAGGCGCAGCGGCTGCGGATGCGCACCACGTTCGACCTGGAGATGCTGCAGCAGCTCGGGTTCTGCAGCGGCATCGAGAACTACTCGAGGCACCTCGACGGGCGGACGGCGGGCGAGCCGCCGCACACCCTGCTCGACTTCTTCCCCGACGACTTCCTGCTCGTGATCGACGAGTCGCACGTGACGGTGCCGCAGATCGGGGCGATGTACGAGGGCGACGCGTCGCGCAAGCGCACCCTCGTCGAGCACGGCTTCCGCCTGCCGTCGGCGCTCGACAACCGGCCGCTGCGCTTCGACGAGTTCAAGGAGCGCATCGGTCAGACCGTGTACCTGTCGGCCACGCCCGGCCGCTACGAGATGGGGATCGCCGACGGGGTCGTCGAGCAGATCATCCGCCCGACCGGACTGGTCGATCCCGAGATCGTGGTGAAGCCGTCCAAGGGACAGATCGACGACCTGCTGGAAGAGATCCGCATCCGCGTCGAGCGCGACGAGCGCGTGCTCGTGACGACCCTGACCAAGAAGATGGCGGAGGAGCTCACCGACTTCCTCGGCGAGCACGGCGTGCGCGTGCGATACCTGCACTCCGACGTCGACACGCTCCGCCGCGTCGAGCTGCTCACGGAGCTGCGCGCGGGCGTCTACGACGTGCTGGTCGGCATCAACCTGCTGCGCGAGGGCCTCGACCTGCCGGAGGTGTCGCTGGTCTCGATCCTGGATGCCGACAAGGAGGGCTTCCTGCGCAGCGGCACGTCCCTCATCCAGACGATCGGGCGTGCTGCCCGCAACGTCTCCGGTCAGGTGCACATGTACGCCGACACGATCACCGACTCGATGCGAGGCGCCATCGACGAGACCGAGCGGCGGCGGGAGAAGCAGATCGCCTACAACACCGCGAACGGCATCGACCCGCAGCCGCTGCGCAAGAAGATCGCGGACATCACCGACGCCCTGATCCGCGAGGGAGCCGACACGAAGGCGATGCTCGCGCGGCAGACGGCGATGGGCAAGGCCGGCAAGGGGAAGTCCCCCACCCCGAACCTCCGACGCGAGGGCATCGCCGCCGAGGGGGCCGCTCAGCTCGAGGCGACGATCGGAGACCTCTCGGATCAGATGCTGGCAGCGGCGTCCGAGCTCAAGTTCGAGCTGGCCGCGCGGCTGCGCGACGAGGTGCAGGACCTGAAGAAGGAGCTGCGCGCCATGGAGCGTGCCGGTCACGCCTGACCGGCACGCCGGCCGAACGGTGACGGGCTCAGACCTGGCGGCGGATGAAGCGCAGCAGCCAGGCGATGATCGCGATCACGATGATCACGATGCCCACCCAGAGCAGGAACTTCGCCGCGGCGACGAAGACGCCCAGCAGGAGCAGGACGATGCCGACGACGAGCAGGATCAGAGCGAGAGCGGTCATGACTGCGATCATGCCGCGTCCGCTCCCGTACCCGGTTGCCCGTTGACGACGGCGGTCTCGCGCGCTAGAGGACCGCGGCGCCGGAACCGGCCGCTACGGGCAGAACATCAGCGGCTTGGACCCGGAGCGATCGAAGGTGTGACGCGACATCGGCTCACCGCACAGCGGACACGGCCGCTCGGCGCGCTGCGGTTCGGGCTCCGTCTCGTACGGACCGACGGCGGCCGGTCCCGCGGCGCGGATGAGTCGCGAGTTGACGAACGCGTACCAGCCGCCGGCCTCGCGCACCCGCTCGCGCAGGGGGCGCCTGTCGTCTCCCGTTCGTTCCATGAACATTAGTGTACTAACTAATTGTTAGGATGAGGCCATGACCGACGACCTGCTGAAGCTCGAGAACCAGGTGTGCTTCGCCCTGGTCACCGCGGCGCGCAACGTCGTCTCGATCTACCGCCCCGTGCTCGAGCCGCTGGGCCTGACCCATCCGCAGTACCTCGTCATGCTCGCGCTGTGGGAGCGGTCACCCCGGTCGCTCCGGGAGCTGGCGGCGGAGCTGGCGATGGAGCCGGCGACGCTCTCGCCGCTGGTGAAACGGCTCGAGGCGCAGGGGCGGCTGCGCCGCAGCCGCCGCAGCGACGACGAGCGCATCCTCGACATCTCGCTCACCGACGCCGGTCGGGCTCTCCGGCAGCGGGCGCTGCGGGTGCCCGAGCAGATCATGGCCGCCGTGGGCATGGACGCCGACGAGCTCGCGGCGCTGCGCGACGGTCTCGCCCCCTTCGCGGGCCGGCGCGCGGCATCCTGACACGACCGGACGTGCGCCCAGAGCGAAGCGCGGAGCCCGTGTCCGAGGCCCTGCCTAGACTTGGCGCGTGCCCATCGTCCCCGTGTCCGACCATGCCCACAGCGCCGGAAAGCTCAGCGTCCGCGGCGCCCGCGTCCACAATCTGCGCGACGTCGACGTCGACATCCCCCGGGAGAGCCTCGTCGTGTTCACGGGTCTGTCCGGGTCGGGCAAGTCGAGCCTCGCGTTCGACACGATCTTCGCGGAAGGGCAGCGCCGCTACGTCGAGTCGCTGAGCTCCTACGCGCGGCAGTTCCTCGGCCAGGTCGACCGTCCCGACGTCGACTTCATCGAGGGGCTGAGTCCCGCGGTGAGCATCGACCAGAAGTCGACCAACCGCAACCCGCGCTCCACGGTCGGCACCATCACCGAGATCCACGACTACATGCGTCTGCTGTGGGCGCGCATCGGCGTGCCGCACTGCCCCGAGTGCGGCGAGGTCATCCAGCGGCAGACCGTGCAGCAGATCGCGGACCGGCTGATGGAGCTGCCGGAGCGCACGCGGTATCAGATCGTGGCGCCGGTGGTCACGCAGAAGAAGGGCGAGTTCGTCGACCTGTTCGCCGAGCTCAGCGCGAAGGGCTACGCACGTGCGGTGGTCGACGGCGAGCTCGTGCAGCTGTCCGAGCCGCCGGCGCTGAAGAAGAGCTACAAGCACGACATCGCGGTCGTCGTCGACCGGCTCGTGGCCGGCCCCGACATCCTGAGCCGTGTCACCGACTCGGTGGAGACCGCGCTGGGGCTCACCGGCGGCATCGTGCAGGTCAACTTCGTCGACGAGGAGGGGGATGCCGCGTGGCAGAGCTTCAGCGAGAAGCTCGCCTGCCCGAACGGCCACCCGCTGGCGCTGACCGAGATCGAGCCCCGGACCTTCTCGTTCAACGCGCCCTTCGGCGCCTGCCCCGCCTGCTCCGGCCTGGGCACGCGCATGTCGGTGGACACCGACCTGATGCTCGGCGACGAGGAGCTCTCGATCCGTGACGGCGTGCTGATCCCGTGGACCACGCAGGGCAAGGGACTGTTCCAGTACTACGAGCGGCTGCTCGAAGGGCTCGCCGACGACCTGGGCTTCTCGCTGTCGACGTCGTGGAAGGACCTGCCGCCCGAGATCCGGGACGCCGTGCTGCACGGCGACAACTTCAAGGTCACCGTCCGGTTCAAGAACCGCTACGGCCGGGAGATGCGCTACACCTCCGGCTTCGAGGGCGTCGTGCCCTACATCGAGCGGCAGTACCAGCAGGCGGAGTCCGACAACCAGCGGGCGCGATGGGGGGAGTACCTGCGCGAGGTGCCGTGCCCGGTGTGCGCCGGCGACCGGCTCAAGCCCGAGGTGCTCGCCGTGCTGGTGCACGGTCACTCGATCGCCGACGCCTCGCGGCTGAGCCTCGCCGAGGCGCAGCGCTACTTCGCCGACCTCGAGCTCACCGACCGGGAGGCGACGATCGCCGCCGCCGTGCTGCGCGAGATCCGGGCGCGGCTCGACTTCCTGATCCAGGTGGGCCTGAACTACCTGAGCCTCGGTCGCTCGGCCGGCTCGCTCTCCGGCGGGGAGGCGCAGCGGATCCGCCTGGCCACCCAGATCGGATCGGGCCTGACCGGCGTCCTGTACGTGCTCGACGAGCCCTCGATCGGGCTGCACCAGCGGGACAACCGCCGGCTCATCGAGACGCTGACGACGCTGAAGGACCTGGGGAACACCCTCATCGTCGTCGAGCACGACGAGGAGACCATCCAGGCCGCCGACTGGATCGTCGACATCGGCCCGCGTGCCGGCGTCGACGGCGGCACGGTCGTGCACTCCGGCCCCTACGCCGAGCTGCTGGCCGAGAAGTCCTCGCTCACCGGCGACTACCTCGCCGGCCGCCGCGCCATCCCGACGCCGTCGACGCGTCGACGCATCGACCGCAAGCGTCAGCTGACCGTCGTCGGCGCGCGGGAGAACAACCTGCGCAACATCACGGCGTCCTTCCCGCTCGGGGTGATGACCGCGGTCACCGGCGTCAGCGGCTCGGGCAAGTCGTCGCTCGTGAACGACATCCTGTACCAGGTGCTCGCCGCGCGCCTGAACGGCGCCCGCACCGTGCCGGGCAAGCACACGCGCGTCACCGGACTGGAGGAGCTCGACAAGGTCGTGCACGTCGACCAGGCCCCCATCGGGCGCACGCCCCGCTCGAACCCGGCGACCTACACCGGGGTGTTCGACCGCATCCGGACCCTGTTCAGCGAGACGCCGGAGGCGAAGGCGCGCGGCTATCAGCCGGGCCGGTTCAGCTTCAACGTCAAGGGCGGGCGCTGCGAGGCGTGCGCGGGCGACGGCACCATCAAGATCGAGATGAACTTCCTGCCCGACGTGTACGTCGACTGCGAGGTCTGTCACGGCCAGCGGTACAACCGCGACACGCTGACGGTGCACTACAAGGGCAAGAACATCGCCGAGGTGCTCGACATGCCGATCGCCGAGGCGGCCGTGTTCTTCGAGCCGATCCAGGCGATCCACCGCTATCTGCGGACGCTCGTCGAGGTCGGCCTCGGCTATGTGCGGCTCGGCCAGTCCGCGACGACGCTGTCGGGCGGGGAGGCGCAGCGCGTCAAGCTCGCGACCGAGCTGCAGCGCCGGTCCAACGGGCGCAGCGTCTACGTCCTCGACGAGCCGACCACGGGTCTGCACTTCGAAGACGTCCGAAAGCTCCTCGAGGTGCTGAACGGGCTGGTCGACAAGGGGAACACCGTCATCGTCATCGAGCACAACCTCGATGTCATCAAGTCCGCCGACTGGGTCGTGGACCTCGGCCCCGAGGGCGGCTCCGGCGGGGGCACGGTCGTGGCCACCGGGACCCCCGAGCAGATCGCCGCGGAGCCGGCCAGCCACACCGGCGCGTTCCTCGCCGAGATCCTGGGGGCGCCCGCCGCGCGCAAGGCCGGCTGAGATGGCGGACGTGCTGCCGTACCGGCCGAAGGCGGGGGAGATCCCGACCAGCCCCGGCGTCTACCGGTTCCGCGACGCCGACGGCCGTATCCTCTACGTCGGCAAGGCGAAGAACCTGCGCGCGCGGCTCTCGAACTACTTCGCCCCGCTGCACACGCTGCACGAGCGCACCCGCCGCATGGTCACCACGGCGGCATCCGTCGAGTGGACCGTGGTCGGCAGCGACGTCGAGGCGCTCCAGCTCGAGTACATGTGGATCCAGGAGTTCACGCCGCCGTTCAACGTGCGCTACAAGGACGACAAGTCCTACCCGTACCTGGCGATCACGCTCGCCGACGAGGCGCCCCGCGTCATCGTCACGCGCAACCACCGCATCTCAGGGGCGAAGTACTTCGGGCCGTACCCGAAGGTGTGGGCGGTGCACGACACGATCGACCTGATGATCAAGGTGTTCCCGATCCGCACCTGCTCGGACGCGTCGTACAAGAAGGCGATGGCGACCGGCCGCCCGTGCTTCCCGGGGCAGATCGGACGCTGCGGGGGCCCGTGCTCGATGACCGTCACGATCGCCGAGCACCGCGCCATCGTCGACGACTTCGTCGCCTTCATGTCCGGCGGCGACCAGCGGTTCACCCGCGAGCTCACCGCCCGCATGAACGACGCCGCCGCGGCCATGGAGTACGAGGCGGCCGCCGCGTACCGCGACAAGCTGGCCGCGATCGACGCCGTGCTCACCCGCAGCGCGCTCGTGCTGCCAGGCGACACGGATGCGGACCTGTTCGGCATCGCCGAGGACGAGCTGGCCGCCGCCGTGCAGCACTTCGTCGTGCGCGGCGGGCGGGTGCGCGGCGTGCGCGCCACCACCGTCGACAAGGAGATCGACATCTCCGGCGCCGACCTCGTCGATCAGGTGCTCCAGCGCACCTACGGGGACGCCGCGGCCGCCGACATCCCGAAGCAGGTGCTCGTGCCGCAGCTGCCCGACGACGCGGCCGAGCTCGAGCAGTGGCTGCGCGAGAAGCGCGGGCGCAGCGTCTCGGTGCAGGTCGCGCAGCGGGGGCGCAAGGCCGAGCTGATGAAGACGGCGACGCTGAACGCGCAGCAGGCGCTGATGCTGCACAAGACCCGTCGCTCCAGCGACTACGTCGCCCGCACGCAGGCGCTCACCGACCTGCAGGAGGCGCTCGACCTGGCGGAGGCGCCGCTGCGCATCGAGTGCTACGACGTGTCCCACCTGTCCGGCACGAACGTCGTCGCCTCCATGGTCGTGTTCGAGGACGGGCTGCCGCGCAAGGACCAGTACCGCTCGTTCTCGGTGCCCGAGACCACCGACGACACCGACTCGCTGTTCCAGGTGCTGACCCGCCGCCTCGCCTACCTCGACCGGCCCGAGCCGCAGTCGGAGGAGGGCGGCAAGCGCCCCCGCTTCGCGTATCCGCCGCAGCTGCTCGTCGTCGACGGCGGGCAGCCGCAGGTCGCCGCGGCCGCGCGGGCGCTGGCAGGCGCCGGTCACCCCGAGATCGCGCTGTGCGGCATCGCGAAGCGGCTCGAGGAGATCTGGCTGCCGGACCAGGACTACCCGGTCATCCTGCCCCGCACCTCCGAGGCGCTCTATCTCGTGCAACGGCTGCGCGACGAGGCCCACCGGTTCGCGATCACGCACCAGCGCAGACGGCGGGGACGCGACATCACGACGGTGCTGACCGAGGTCCCCGGCCTCGGCGAGGCGCGCATCAAGGCGCTCCTGCGCCGCTTCGGCTCCGTCGCCGCGCTGCGCAAGGCGTCGGCCGCCGAGATCGCCGAGCTGCCGGGGATCGGCCCGAAGCTCGCGACCGCGGTGCACGAGCATCTCGCCGCTCGCTAGGCTGGGCGCGAACGAGAGCGGGAGAATGTCGGAAGATCAGGCCCGGAACGCAGGCGAGGTGCTCATCGTCACCGGCATGTCCGGCGCCGGCCGATCGACGGTCGCGAACGCGCTCGAGGACCTCGACTGGTACGTCGTGGACAACCTGCCGCCGCAGATGCTGCGCCCGCTGCTCGAGCTCTCCGACCTCGCCCAGGGCGCGGTGCCGCGCGTCGCGGCCGTCGTCGACGTGCGCGGCCGGGAGATGTTCGCCGGTCTCCCGGAGGCGGCGCTGTCGCTGCGGGACGGGCGCCCCGTGCGGGTGCTGTTCCTCGACGCGAGCGACGACGTGCTGGTGCGCCGGTTCGAGGCGGTGCGGCGTCCACATCCGCTGCAGCAGCGCGGGACGATCGTCGACGGCATCCGACGCGAACGCGCGCTGCTCGCCCCGCTGCGCGAGAGCGCCGACGTGATCCTCGACACGAGCACGTACAACGTCCACGATCTCACGACGAGGATCGGCGAGCTGTTCGCCGCCGAGGGCGCGCCGGCCCACACGCTGACCGTGATGAGCTTCGGCTTCAAATACGGGCTGCCCCCGGACGCCGACCTCGTCGCCGACATGCGGTTCCTGCCCAACCCGTTCTGGACCGAGGAGCTGCGCTCCCTCACCGGGCAGGACGAGGCGGTCAAGGACTTCGTGCTCGACCAGCCCGGCGCGCGGGAGTTCCTCGACGCCTATGCGCGAGCGCTGCGCCCGGTGCTGGAGGGGTATCAGCGCGAGAACAAGCGGCATTCCATCGTGGCCATCGGCTGCACCGGGGGGAAGCACCGCTCGGTGGTCATGGCGCAGGAGCTCGCCGGGCTGCTCGCCGACGTGCACGGCGTGGCGGTCGCCGTCACGCACCGCGACCTCGGGCGCGAGTAGGCTGGGACGTCGTTCCCCATCCGCCTGCTTGAGGAGTACTGTGCCGCTGACCGCCGACGTGAAGGCCGAACTCATCACGGTGCGGGACCCGCGTCCCTCCGCCCGGGCGGCGGAACTGACGACCGTGCTCCGGTTCGCCGGGGGCCTGCACTCGATCGCGGGCCGCGTCGCCGTGGAGGCCGAGCTCGACTCGGAGCAGCTCGCCCGCCGCGTCGGCCGCGACCTCGTCGAGCTGTACGGCGTGCGCCCGGAGCTCGCCCACGTGCAGGGCTCCGCCGGTCGCGCCGGCAGCCACGTCGCCGTGCGCGTCATCGAGGGCGGCGAGACCCTCGCCCGTCAGACCGGGCTGCTCGACGTGCGCCGTCGGCCGGTGCGGGGTCTGCCCAACCGGCTCACCACCGGCGCGCGCCCCGACCTCGCGGCCGTCTGGCGGGGGGCGTTCCTCGCCGCCGGCACCCTCACCGACCCCGGTCGCTCCGCCGCGCTCGAGATCGCATGCCCGACGGGGGAGGCCGCCATGGCGCTCGTGGGCGCGGGCCACCGCATCGGCATCGGCGCGAAGGCGCGCGAGGTGCGCGGCGCGCCGCGCGTCGTGGTGCGCGAGGGCGAGGCCATCCGGACCGCTCTGGCCGAGATGGGCGCACGCAGCGCAGCCGAGGAATGGGACCAGCTCCGTCAGCGTCGCGAGGTGCGCGCGGGCGTCAACCGGCTCGTCAACTTCGACGATGCGAACCTGCGTCGCTCCGCGCAGGCGGCCGTCGCGGCATGCGCGCGGGTGGAGCGCGCGATGCAGATCCTCGGCGACTCGATCCCCGATCACCTGCGGGAGGCCGGCGAGCTGCGCCTCGCGCACCGTGACGCGAGCCTGGACGAGCTCGGTCACCACGCCGACCCGCCGCTGACGAAGGACGCCGTGGCCGGCCGCATCCGGCGCCTGCTCGCCATGGCGGACAAGAAGGCCGAGGCCGACGGCGTCCCCGGCACCGAGTCGGCGGTGCCGGCCGGCGTCGAGGACTGAGCTCGTCGCATGCCGTCACATGGGAATCAACCCCGGTGCCGCCCCGTTCCCGGTCACTAGGATGAACACCGTCACCCTCGCCGCGTCGGGGAGTCCGGCGCGGCGCCGACAGGAAGAAGAGGACATGGCGAAGTACACGTTGCCCGAGCTCCCGTACGACTACGCCGCGCTGGAGCCGCACATCAGCGCGACGATCACGGAGTTGCACCACGACAAGCACCACCAGGCGTATGTGACGGGTGCGAACACCGCGCTCGAGCAGCTCGCGGAGGCCCGTGACAGCGGGAACCTCGCGAACGTGAACAAGCTCGAGAAGGACCTCGCGTTCAACCTCGGCGGACACACCAACCACACCATCTGGTGGACCAACCTCTCCCCGGACGGCGGCGACAAGCCCACCGGCGAGCTCGAGGCGGCGATCGGCGACCACTTCGGCTCGTTCGACAAGTTCCAGGCCCACTTCACCGCCGCCGCCCTCGGCGTGCAGGGCTCCGGCTGGGCCGGGCTGTTCTGGGACTCGATCGGCGAGAACCTGATCATCCAGCAGTTCTTCGACCAGCAGTCCCAGTTCGCCGCGGGCACCGTTCCGCTGCTGCTGCTGGACGTGTGGGAGCACGCGTATTACCTCGACTACAAGAACGTCCGCGCGGACTACGTGAAGGCGTTCTGGAACATCGTGAACTGGGCAAACGTGCAGTCCCGCTTCGCCGCCGCCCGCGAGAAGACGGCGGGTCTGCTGGTAGTGTCGTGACCGGTTGAGGATGCTCCGGGGTCCCGTACCGCGGGGCCCCGGCATCCTCCTGCCACACCCTCCAAACCTCCTGCCGCGCGAGGCAACGAGCCTTCGCGGCGCGACAAGAAAACGGGAGACACCGTGACCGTCAAGATCGGCATCAACGGCTTCGGCCGGATCGGACGCAACTTCCTGCGAGCGGCCCTCGAGCAGGGCGCGGACCTGGACATCGTGGCGGTGAACGACCTCACCGACAACAAGACCCTCGCGCATCTCCTGAAGTACGACTCGGTCGGCGGACGCCTCGCCGAGGAGGTCTCCTACGACGGCGACTCCATCACCGTCGGCGGCAAGAGCATCAAGGTGTTCGAAGAGCGCGACCCCGCGAACCTCCCCTGGGGCGAGCTGGGCGTCGACATCGTGATCGAGTCCACCGGCCGGTTCACGAAGGCCGTCGACGCGAAGAAGCACATCGACGGCGGCGCCAAGAAGGTCATCATCTCCGCGCCCGGCACCGACGTCGACGGCACCTTCGTCATGGGCGTCAACGACGGCGACTACGACCCGGCGACGATGCACGTCATCTCCAACGCCTCCTGCACCACCAACTGCCTCGCCCCGCTCGCGAAGGTGTTCAACGACAACTTCGGCATCGAGCGCGGCTTCATGATGACCGCGCACGCCTACACGGCCGACCAGAACCTGCAGGACGGCCCGCACGGCGACCTGCACCGCGCGCGTGCCGCCGCCATCAACATCGTCCCGGCCGCGACCGGCGCGGCCAAGGCGATCGGCCTGGTGCTGCCCGAGCTCAACGGCAAGCTCAGCGGCTCGTCCTACCGTGTCCCGGTGCCCACCGGCTCGATCGTCGACCTCACGCTGATCACGCCCACGGAGGGACTGACCGCCGAGGCGATCAACGCCGCCTACGAGAAGGCCGCCGCCGAGGGCGCCCTGGTGGGCTACCTGAAGTACAACACCGACGCGATCGTGTCGACCGACATCGTGCACGACCCGCACTCCTCGGTCTTCGACGCCGGACAGACCAACGTCAGCGGCAACCTGGTCAAGGTGTCGTCGTGGTACGACAACGAGTGGGGCTACTCCAACCGCCTCGTCGACCTGACCGAGCTCGTCGCCGCCAAGCTCTGAGATCCGGCCATGGCACTGCGCACCCTCGCCTCGCTGGGGGCGCTCGCCGGCAAGCGCGTCATCGTCCGTGCTGACCTGAACGTCCCCCTGCGGGACGGGGTCATCACGGACGACGGCCGTGTGCGGGCGACGCTCCCGACCCTCGACGCCCTGATCGAGCAGGGCGCTCGCCTGATCGTCTGCTCGCACCTGGGCCGCCCCGACGGCGCCCCCGACCCGAAGTACAGCCTCGAGCCGGTCGCGCAGCGACTGTCCGAGCTGCTCGGCAAGCCGGTCGCGTTCGCCCGCGACACCGTGGGCGAGTCGGCGCACGAGGCCGTCGCCTCCCTCGCGGACGGGGATGTCGCCGTCATCGAGAACCTGCGGTTCAACCCCGGAGAGACGGCGAAGGACGACGCCGAGCGCCGCGCCTTCGCCGGTCGGCTGGCGGAGCTGGGAGAGGTGCTCGTCTCCGACGGCTTCGGGGTGGTGCACCGCAAGCAGGCCAGCGTCTACGACCTCGCCGAGCTCATCCCCTCCGCCGCCGGGTTCCTCATCGAGAAGGAGGTCGACGTGCTCGACCGTCTCACCGAGAACCCGGAGCGGCCGTACACGGTCGTGCTCGGCGGCTCGAAGGTCAGCGACAAGCTGGGCGTCATCGCGCACCTGCTGCCGCGCGCGGACAAGATCCTCGTCGGCGGCGGGATGCTGTTCACCTTCCTCGCCGCGAAGGGCTACCGCGTCGGCACGTCGCTGCTCGAGGCGGACCAGATCGACACCGTCACCGGCTACATGGCCACCGCGGCGGAGAAGGGCGTCGAGCTGCTCCTGCCCGTCGACGCCGTGATGGCGGCGTCCTTCAGCGCGGACGCCGAGCACGTGGTCGCCCCCGCCGACGCGCTCGAGGACACCGCGTTCGGCGCCGACGGTCTGGGCCTGGACATCGGTCCGGCGACGGCGGAGATCTTCGCCGACGCGATCCGCGGGTCGAAGACGGTCTTCTGGAACGGCCCGATGGGCGTGTTCGAGATGCCGGCGTTCGCCGCGGGCACCAAGGCGGTCGCGAAGGCCCTGACCCAGGTCGACGGCCTGTCCGTCGTCGGCGGCGGCGACTCCGCCGCGGCGGTGCGGCAGCTCGGGTTCGCGGACTCCGACTTCGGCCACATCTCCACCGGCGGCGGGGCGAGCCTGGAGTTCCTCGAAGGCAAGAAGCTTCCCGGACTGGAGGTGCTCGGATGGTCCTGAGCCGAACCCCGCTGATCGCGGGCAACTGGAAGATGAACCTCGACCACCTGCAGACCGTGGCGCTGGTGCAGAAGCTGCACTGGACGCTCAAGGACGCCGGTCACGAGAACGACTCGGTGGAGGTGGCGATCTTCCCGCCGTTCACCGATCTGCGCACCGCGCAGACGCTCATCGACGCGGACAAGATCGCGTTCGCGCTCGGCGCGCAGGACCTCTCGGTCCACGACTCGGGGGCGTACACGGGCGAGGTGTCGGGCGCGTTCCTGGCCAAGCTCGACTGCCGTTACGTCATCATCGGCCACTCCGAGCGGCGCGAGTACCACGACGAGACCGACGAGGTCGTCGCGGCGAAGGTGCAGGCCGCTCTCCGGCACGGCCTGGTGCCGGTGATCTGCGTGGGAGAGACCGCGGCGGACCTGGAGGAGTTCGGCGCGAGCGCCGTCCCGGTGGGCCAGCTCGAGATCGCGCTGGCGGGAGTGCCCGCCGACGCCGACATCGTCGTCGCCTACGAGCCGGTGTGGGCCATCGGCTCCGGCCAGGCCGCGACGCCCGAGCAGGCGCAGGAGGTGTGCGCGAAGCTCCGGGAGGTCGTCGCGCGCGTGGTCGGAGCGGATGCCGCGGCACGCACCCGCATCCTGTACGGCGGCTCGGTGAAGTCCTCGAACATCGCGAGCTTCATGCGCGAGCCCGACGTGGACGGCGCCCTGGTGGGTGGCGCGAGCCTGGTCGCCGACGAGTTCGCCGCCATCATCCGGTACCAGAAGCACGTCGGCGTCTGACGCCGCCGTATACTTGATCCTCGTGCGACCGGAGAACGGGCGCACGGAAAGGTTGCGACCCGTGGAGATCCTCGAGTTCGTGCTGCAGGTGATCCTCGGCATCACGAGCCTGCTGCTGACCCTGCTGATCCTGCTCCACAAGGGGCGTGGCGGCGGCTTGTCCGACATGTTCGGCGGCGGCATGAGCTCGGCGCTCGGCTCGTCCGGCCTCGCCGAGCGGAACCTCAACCGCTTCACGGTGGTGCTGGCGCTGCTGTGGTTCGTCTCGATCGTGGCGCTCGGGCTGATCACCAAGTTCACGGGGCTGGTGTAGCCGTGGCCACGGGGGGCAACGCCATCCGCGGCACGCGTGTCGGGGCCGGTCCCATGGGGGAGCAGGACCACGGCTTCCACGCCGACCGTGTCGCGGTCTCGTACTGGGACGCGCTGGGCAACGAGACCGTCCGCTACTTCGCCGCCGGCATCCCGGAGGAGGAGATCCCGGACACGATCGACTCGCCCCATTCGGGTCTTCCCGCCGGTCGCGACAGGGAGAACCCGCCGGCGCTGTCGAAGACGGAGCCCTACAAGACGCACCTGGCCTACGTGAAGGAGCGTCGCACCGAGGACGAGGCCGAGCAGCTGCTCGACGAGGCGCTGCAGAAGCTGCGCGCGCGTCGCGGGCAGTAGCTCAGTCCTCGATCGACTGCGGGGGCAGCTGCGCCGCCGCGGCCTCGTCGACGAAGAACACGGTGGCCTTGCGTCCCTTGGCTCCCGCCGCGGGGACGCTCTGATAGCTGGCGCCGGCGACCGCGAGACCCAGGGCGGACGCCTTGTCGGCCCCGGTCAGCACGAGCCACACGCGGCGTGACGAGTTGATGACCGGCCGGGTCACCGTGATGCGCTCGGGCGGCGGCTTGGGCGAGTCCCGCACGGCGAGCGCGGCGCGCTCGGTCACGCGGATCTCCGGGCGGTCCGGGAACAGCGATGCGATGTGGGCGTCGGGACCGACGCCCAGGAAGCAGATGTCGAACGAGGGCCACGCGCCCACGTCGGGGTCCGCGAAGCGCGCCAGCTCTGCGGCATAGGCGTCGGCGGCGGCGTCCAGGCCCAGCCCGTCGTCGCTGCCGGCCATCGTGTGCACGTTCCCGGGGGTCGCGACCTGGTCCAGCAGCGCGGCGAAGGCGCCGACGTCGTTGCGGTCGGCGTCTCCGCGCGGGACGAAGCGCTCGTCGCTCCACCAGAAGTGCACGAGCGACCAGTCGACCTGGTCCCGGCGGGGATCAGCGGCCGCGGCGGCCAGCACGCGGGCGCCCATCGACCCGCCCGTCAGCGAGACGTGGGTCGTCTTGCCGGCCGAGGTGCGGGCGAGGAGACGTCCGATGAACCGGGCGGCGACCTCGGCCGCCAGCGACTCCGCATCCGGTCGGACCACGACTCGCTTCTCGGCGGTGATCCCGGCCACGCATGCCTCCTAGGCGTCGCTCAGATCCAGCAGCACGCGGCTCTGGGTGATGACCCGACCATACAGGAGGTCGGGGTCGAGGCGTCGCAGCTCCTCCGCGAGGCATTCGCGCAGCGAACGGCGGGGGAAGGCGAGCTCGTGGGTCGGCTGGCCGGGCTGGGTCAGCACGGCGACCGCCGACTCGGGGCGGGCCAGCAGGATGTCGCCGTCCGCGCGGGTCAGGCGCACCGACTTGATGCCGCTGGCCCATTCGTCGGTCGGCAGGTACCGCCAGCTGACCGGCACGTCCAGCTGCAGCCCGAGCCACGCGGCCAGCAGCGGCGTCGATGGCGAGTCGACGCCGCCGAGCACCTCCGCGGCGGTCACCGTCTCGTACGGCGGCTGGTCGAGCACGGCCGCGAGCTGCTCGCGCCAGCGGGTCAGCCGCGTCCACGCGAGGTCGGTGTCGCCGGGGGCGTAGAGGGCGCCCAGGCCCGCGACCCACGCGTGCGGGTCGGCCTGCGTGGCGGCGTCCGTGATGCGGCGCTGCGCGATCCGGCCGATCGCGGTCTGCGACGGCACCGGCGGGGTGTCACCCGGCCACCAGGCCACGACCGGGGCGTCCGGCAGCAGCAGACCGGTCACCAGGCTCTCCGAGTTCGACCCGGCCGCCCCGTACGCGTGCAGCACGACGACCTCGCTCGCGCCGGCGTCGCCGCCGACGCGGATCTGCGCGTCGAGTCGCGGCTCGGCGTCCGGATCCTTCTCGATCAGCACGATGACGCGCATCGGATGCTCGCGCGAGGCGTCGTTGGCGGCCTCGATGGCCTCCTCGTCGACGCCGTGGTGGCTGAGGATGATGAGGGTCAGCACGCGGCCGAGGGCGACGGCGCCGCCCTCCTCGCGGACGCTCACGAGCGCCTTCGAGATCTTGCTGACGTTCGTGTCGGGCAGGTCGACGATCACGGGCGCCTCCAGGTGCGGCCATCGCGGGCGAGGAGCTCATCGGCGGACGCCGGGCCCCAGGAGCCGGGGGCGTACTGCTCCAGCGGTCCGCCCTCCGCGGTCCAGAACCGCTCGATCGGGTCGAGGATCTTCCAGCTGAGCTCGACCTCCTCGTGGCGGGGGAACAGGGGCGGGTCGCCCAGCAGCACGTCCAGGATGAGGCGTTCGTACGCCTCGGGGCTGGCCTCCGTGAACGCGTGCCCGTAGCCGAAGTCCATCGTCACGTCGCGGACCTGCGTGTCGGCGCCCGGCACCTTCGACCCGAACCGGATCGTCACGCCCTCGTCGGGCTGCACCCGGATGACCAGCGCGTTCTGACCGAGGCTGGAGATCGCGTGGCGGCCGAACAGGTGCTCGGGGGCGCGCTTGAACACGACCGCGATCTCGGTGACGCGGCGTCCGAGGCGTTTGCCGGTGCGCAGGTAGAACGGGACGCCGGACCAGCGGCGGGTGCCTATCTCGAGCTTGACGGCGGCGTAGGTCTCGGTCGTCGAGCGCGGGTCCATGCCGTCCTCGTCGAGGAAGCCGGTCACCTTCTCGCCGCCCTGCCAGCCGCCGGCGTACTGGCCGCGCGCGGTCGCGAGCGCGAGGTCGTCGGGCACGCTGACCGCGGCCAGCACCTTCTCCTTCTCCGCCCGCAGCTGCGTCGCGTCGAAGCCGATGGGCTCCTCCATCGCCGTCAGGGCGAGCAGCTGCAGCAGGTGGTTCTGGATGACGTCGCGCGCCGCGCCGATGCCGTCGTAGTAGCCGGCGCGGCCGCCGACGCCGATGTCCTCGGCCATCGTGATCTGCACGTGGTCGACGTAGTTGCGGTTCCAGATCGGCTCGTACAGCTCGTTGGCGAAACGGAGCGCGAGGATGTTCTGCACCGTCTCCTTGCCGAGGTAGTGGTCGATGCGGAAGATCGAGTCGGCCGGGAAGGCGCTGCGCAGCGCGTCGTTCAGCGCCCGGGCGGAGTCGAGGTCGTGCCCGAACGGCTTCTCGATCACGACGCGCCGCCACCGGTCGGAGGCGCCCGCGGTGTCGTCGACGAGACCGGAGTCCTTGAGCTGCCGGGCCACGGTCGCGAAGTTCTTCGGCGGGATCGACAGGTAGTAGGCGTGGTTGCCCATCGTGCCGCGCTCGGTGTCGAGCCTCTCGACGGTGTCGCGGAGCCGCCGGAACGCCTCCGGGTCGTCGAACTCGCCCTGGACGAAGCGGATCCCCTGCAGCAGCTGCTGCCAGGTCTCCTCGCGGAACTCGGTGCGGGAATGCGTGCGCACCGCGTCGTACACCACCTGGGCGAAGTCCTCGTCGGCCCAGTCTCGCCGGGCGAACCCGACGAGACCGAACCCGGGGGGCAGCAGCCCCCGGTTGGCGAGGTCGTACACCGCCGGCATGAGCTTCTTGCGCGACAGGTCGCCGGTCACGCCGAAGATCACCAGTGCGCTGGGGCCGGCGATGCGGCTGAGCCGGCGGTCGTCCGGATCGCGCAGCGGGTTGTGGGAGCGTGAGATCGCCACGGTCATGGGGCCTGGCCTCCTACTGGGCGGCTTCGAAGAGGGTGAGGACCTCTGCCTGCGGATCGGTGAGGGTGATCGTGACGACCGGACGGCCGTGCGCGGCGAGCACGCTCGCGTCGCCGGCGGCCTGCGCCGCGATCAGCTCGCCGAAGGTGAACGGCCGGCCGGGGATCTCGACGTCGACGTCCGTCTGCTCGAGGATCTGCAGAAAGACCCCGGTGGCGGGCCCGCCCTTGTGGAACTGCCCCGTCGAGTGCAGGAACCGCGGACCCCAGCCGAACGTGGCGGGCCGGCCCGAGTCCGCGGCGGCGAGCTCCCGGAGCCCCTCCAGCTGGGGCAGCTCGAGCCGGTTCACGTAGGCCTGGATCGCGACGTAGCCGTCGTCCGGCACCCGGGCCCACAGGGCGTCCAGGACACCGGCGACCGTGCCGGAGGCGGCCAGCTCCGGGTCGCTGACGCGCACCTCGACGCCCGCGGCGGTGAACGCCGGCGCGGCCTGCTCCGGCCTGGCGTCCAGCAGCCCGCGGGTCGCCTCCTTGGCGGACTCGACGTCGGGCTGGTCGAACGGATCGATGCCCAGCATCCGGCCGGCGATCGCCGTGGCGTACTTCCACACGATGAACTGGGCGCCCAGCGATCCCGCGATCAGCACCTCGCCGTGATGGCGCTCGAACAGGTGGTCGTGGTGGGCGTTGTCGACGAACCGCACGATCTGCAGGTCGGCCGGGGGGTTCTCGACCTCGGGCGAGACCGGCAGGAGCACGACCGGCAGGATGCCGGTGCCGTCCTTGCCGGTGGACTCGGCGATCAGCTGCTCGATCCAGTCCGGCAGGCCCTGGATGTGCGTCCCGTCGGAGACCAGGCCCAGCTTGTCCTTGCGGGGCTCGCCGCCGGCGATCGCCGCCGCGAGGACCAGGGCCGGATTGCGCGGATCGTCGATGGAGACCTCGAGCAGGGTGGCCTCGGCCTCGTCGAGCAGCTCGCCGATGTCGGCGCCGGCCAGGCCCGCCGGCACCAGCCCGAAGGCGGTCAGCGCGGAGTAGCGGCCGCCGACGGTCGGGTCGGCGTTGAAGACGGTGTACCCGTCGGCGCGCGCCGACACGTCCAGCGGGGAACCCGGGTCGGTGACCACGACGATCCGGCCGGCCGGGTCGATGCCCAGATCGCGGAACGCGGCCTCGAACGCGCGCTTGGCGGAATCCGTCTCGACCGTGGAGCCGCTCTTGGACGCGACGACGAGCGCCGTCTGGGCCAGCCCGCCGGCCTCGGCGTCGCCGTCGAGAGCGGCGAGCACCTGTCCGGGAGCGGTCGAGTCGAGGACGACCAGCGGCACGCCGGAGGTCGCGGCGATGACCTCGGGCGCCAGCGACGACCCGCCCATGCCGGCCAGCACGATGCGGGTGACGCCGTCCGCGCGGAGCACGTCCCGCAGCGTCTCGATCTCGGACACGAGCGGCCGGGAGACGGTGACCGCGTCGACCCAGCCCAGGCGTCTCGCGGCCTCCGCCTCGGCGGCCGCGCCCCAGAGGGCGGCGTCCTGCGCGGTGATCCCGGACGCCACGAGCGAGGACGCCAGCCCCGGGAGCGTCTGCGCCACGACGTCCTGGACGGGGCCGCTCAGGTGGATCTCGAAGCTCACTTGGCCTGCTCCAGGGCGGCGCGGACGGTGTCCTGGAGGTCGTGCCACGAGACGATGAACTTCTCGACCCCCTCGTCCTCGAGCACCTGGGTGACGTCGGCGAAGTCGACGCCGACCGCGGCGAGGTCGTCGAACACGGCGTGCGCGTCGGCGTACTCGCCGGTGACCGTGTCACCCGTGATCACGGCGTGGTCGAACGCCGCCTCGAGCGTCTTGGCCGGCATCGTGTTCACCGTGCCGGCCGCGACCAGCTCGGTCACATACAGCGTGTCGGGCAGGGCGGGGTCCTTCACGCCCGTGGAGGCCCACAGCGGACGCTGCACCGTCGCGCCGCCCTCGACGAGGTCGCGGGCGCGCGAGGTGCCGAAGGCCTGCTCGAACAGCTCGTACGCGAGCCGGGCGTTGGCCACCCCCGCCTTCGACTTCAGCGCCAGCGCGGCATCCGTGCCGATCGCGGTCAGCCGCTTGTCGACCTCGGTGTCCACCCGCGAGACGAAGAACGACGCGACGGACTGGATCTTGGACACGTCGATCCCGGCGTCCCGCGCCTTCTCGACGCCGGCGAGGTAGGCCTCGATGACCTCGGCGTAGCGCTCGAGCGAGAAGATGAGGGTGACGTTCACGCTGATGCCCGCCCCGATCACCTCGGTGATGGCGGGCAGGCCCGCCTTCGTGGCGGGGATCTTGATGAGCGCGTTCGGACGGTCGACCTTCGCCCACAGCTTCTTCGCCTCGGCGATCGTGGCCGCCGTGTCGTGGGCGAGGTCGGGGGACACCTCGATCGACACCCGGCCGTCCACGCCGTCGGTCGCCTCGTACACGGGACGGAAGATGTCGGCCGCGGCCTGCACGTCCTCGGTCGTCAGGGCGAAGATCGCCGCGTCGACATCCGCGCCCTGCTGCGCGAGCTCGGCCAGCCTCGCCGCATAGGAGTCGTCGTCCTTGTTGCCGATCGCGCCCTGGAAGATCGTCGGGTTCGTCGTGACCCCCACGACGTCTCGCGACGCGATCAGGTCGGCGAGGTTGCCGGAGGTGATGCGCGAACGCGAGAGGTCGTCGAGCCAGATGCTCACTCCGGCGGCGGACAGCTGCTCGGTGGGCGTGCTCATGCGTTCTCCTTGATGGTCTCGGACGCCGCCGAAACGACGGCCTCGGTGGTGAAGCCGAACTTCTCGAACAGCGTCTTGTAGTCGGCGGAGGCGCCGAAGTGCTCGATGGAGATCGACCGGCCGGTGTCCCCGACGATGCCGCGCCAGCTCAGCGCCGTGCCCGCCTCGATCGACACGCGGGCCTTGACGGCGCTCGGCAGCACCGCCTCGCGGTAGTCCGCGTCCTGCTCGGCGAACCACTCCAGGCTCGGGGCCGACACGACACGGGCGCCGATGCCGACGTCGGCGAGCCGTGCGCGGGCGTCGACGGCGAGGGACACCTCGGAGCCGGTGGCGATCAGGATGACGTCGATCCTCCCCTCGGGGGCCTCGGCGAGCACGTACGCGCCGCGCACGGCCGCGGCGGCGGACGCGAACGTGTCGCCGTCGGCGTCCCCGTCGCCGCGCTCGTACACCGGGATGTTCTGGCGGGTCAGGGCGAGACCGGCGGGTCCGCCGTGCCGGCGCAGCAGCTCGAGCCACACCACGGCGGTCTCGGTCGCGTCGGCGGGACGCACCAGCGTGAAGTTCGGGATGGCGCGCAGCGTGGCCAGCTGCTCGATCGGCTGGTGCGTGGGGCCGTCCTCGCCCAGGGCGATCGAGTCGTGCGTCCACACGAACAGCGTCGGGATGTTCATGAGGGCGGACAGCCGCACCGGCGGGCGCATGTAGTCGCTGAAGATCAGGAACGTGCCGCCGAACGGACGCGTCGGCCCGTGGAGCACGATGCCGTTGAGGATCGAGCCCATCGCGTGCTCGCGGATGCCGAAGTGGAGCACCCGCCCGTACGGCGAGCCGCTCCACTCGTGCGTCGACCACTCCTGCGGGATGAAGGACGCCGCGCCCTTGATCGTCGTGAGGTTCGACTCGGCCAGGTCGGCCGAGCCGCCCCACAGCTCCGGCAGCCGCTCGGCGAGGGCGTTGATGACCTGCCCGGACGCCGCACGGGTCGAGACGTCCTTGCCCGCGGGGAACACCGGCAGCGCGTCGGCGATGTCCTCCGGCAGCTCGCGGGCCTGCAGCCGGTCCAGGAGCGCCTTCCGCTCCGGGTTCGCGGCCGCCCATTCGTCGAACGCCTGCTGCCAGGCGGCCTTCTCGGCCTCGCCGCGGGTCACCAGCTCGCGGGTGTGGGCGATGACGTCGTCGGCGACGGCGAAGTGCTGCTCCGGGTCGAAGCCGAGCACCTTCTTGGTCGCGGCCAGCTCCTCCGCCCCGAGCGCCGAGCCGTGCACCTTGCCGGAGTTCTGCTTGCCGGGGGAGGGCCAGCCGATGATCGTCTTGAGGATGATCAGGCTCGGCTTGTCGGTCTCGCCCTTGGCCCGCTCGATCGCGTCGTACAGCTCCGCGACGTCCTCGACGTACTGGCCGGTCTTCTTCCAGTCCACGGTCTGGACCTGCCAGCCGTAGGCCTCGTACCGGGCGGCGACGTCCTCGGTGAACGCGACGTTCGTGTCGTCCTCGATGGAGATCTGGTTGGAGTCGTAGATGACGACGAGGTTGCCGAGCTGCTGGTGGCCGGCCAGGCTCGACGCCTCGCTGGTCACGCCCTCCTCCAGGTCGCCGTCGGAGGCGATGACGTAGATGAAGTGGTCGAACGGGGAGGTGCCGGGCGCGGCATCCGGGTCGAACAGGCCGCGCTCGTAGCGGGACGCGTACGCGAAGCCGACCGAGGAGGCCAGGCCCTGGCCGAGCGGGCCGGTCGTGATCTCGACGCCCTTGGTGTGCCCGTACTCGGGATGGCCGGGCGTCAGCGAGCCCCAGGTGCGCAGCGCCTCCAGGTCGGTCAGCTCGAGCCCGAACCCGCCGAGGTAGAGCTGCACGTACTGGGTCAGCGACGAGTGGCCGGCGGAGAGGACGAAGCGGTCGCGGCCGAGCCAGTGCGGGTCCGCGGGGTCGTGACGCAGCACGCGCTGATACAGCAGGTACGCGGCCGGGGCCAGGCTCATCGCGGTGCCGGGGTGGCCGTTGCCGACCTTCTCCACCGCGTCCGCCGCGAGCACCCGCGCGGTGTCCACCGCGCGCCGGTCGATCTCATCCCAACGAAGCTCCGACACCGGGCCGCCTTTCTCATGGATTCGGAGCGCCCAGGCCATGACCGAACCGCGGCCCTTGTCCGGGTGGAGAAGGGGGATCGGCGCCGGGCGCGCGTATTGCCCAGCATAGCGAAGCGGCTCGCCGCCGAGGCCATGAGAGGCAACTGCGCGACATACTCTTCGGCACGCGTCGGCGCGCCCGGTGACGGGAGGATGACGCGCGCATCACGATCCGCTCACGAGCACGGACCGGCCGTTGTGAGAGCGCCCTCGCCGGCCCCGGCGCCGGCGGAGGCGGCTCCGGGCGATGCCATAGACTTGGGGGAGTTGCGCAGCCGGCGAAATGCGGGGGAGATGGACATCACGACCACGGGGATCGACGCCACGGTCGGCCACCACTCGCTCGGCGCCACGGTCCGCGCCTACATCGCGCTGACCAAGCCGCGGGTGCTCGAGCTGCTGCTGGTGACGACGGTGCCGGTGATGATCCTCGCGCAGGGCGGTCTGCCGAGCCTGTGGCTCGTGCTCGCCACCGTCGTCGGAGGCTCGCTGAGCGCCGGATCGGCCGCGGCGTTCAACATGTACCTCGATCGTGACATCGACGCGCACATGCAGCGCACCGAGAACCGGCCGCTGGTCACCGGCGAGGTCTCGCCGCGCGGCGCCCTGATCTTCGCGTGGACGCTCGCGGTCGTCTCCACGCTGTGGCTGCTCGTGACCACCAACTGGCTCGCCGCCGCGCTCTCGGCCGCCGCCATCTTCTTCTACGTCGTGATCTACACGATCCTGCTCAAGCGCCGCACCGAGCAGAACATCGTGTGGGGCGGGATCGCGGGCTGCTTCCCGGTCGTGATCGGCTGGAGCGCCGTGACGGGCACGCTGTCGTGGGCGGCCGGCATCCTGTTCGTGCTCGTGTTCCTATGGACGCCGCCGCACTACTGGCCGCTGTCGATGAAGTACCGGGACGAGTACGAGGACGTCGACGTGCCCATGCTCGGCGCGACCCGCAACGGCTCGCAGGTCGGCCTCCAGGTCATCCTGTACGCCTGGGCGACCGTGGCCTGCTCGCTGCTGCTGATCCCGGTCGCGCAGATGGGGCTGGTCTACGGCGTCGCCGCGTTCGTGTTCGGCGGCTGGTTCCTGTACGAGTCCCACCGCATGTACGGCCGCGCGGTGCGCGGCACCGAGCCGCGACCGATGCGCGTGTTCCACGCCTCCATCACGTATCTGACCCTGCTGTTCGTCGCGATCGCCGTCGACCCGCTGCTGCCGTTCTGACGGCGGCGCCCCGCGGCGCGCCCCGCCGCATGACGCGACTCCCGCGAGCCCGTACTCATGCCGCGAGCCCGTACTCGAAATCCGTGGATCCGGTACGGGTTCGCGGATGGAGTACGGGCTCGCGAAAGGCGCTCAGCGCTTCGCGCTCTTCTCGTCGGCGTCGGCGTCGGCGTCGTCGGCGACGACCTCGGTCTCGACGACGACGTCCTCGGCGACGGGCTCGTCGTCGACCGCGTACTCCTCGTCGGTCCAGTCGATGGCCTCGACGACCTCGACCGGCCGCGCGACGAACGACTTCACGATCACGAGCGCGAGCGTGAGGAACAGGCCGAACAGGCCCGCGCCGATGAAGGCGGCGGCGAAGACGGCCCACGACTGGCCGACGTACACCTCGACGCCGGTCGCGGTGCCGTCGTTCAGGGTGTTGGTCATGACGGTGAGCTTGTCGATCGTCAGCCAGGCGCCGTAGCCGAGGCTGGCGAGGGAGGCCACGAGCAGCAGCCAGAAGGGGAAGCTGCGCGTCAGGCGGGGGGTGGTGTTCATTGCGGGGTCACTCCTCGAACGTGCGGCACGGGCTGCCGCAGCATCCGTCACTGTGCCGAATACGACCCAGCGCTGTCAATGCGAACCCTATGCATTCACTGAGGATGACACCGTCGCGGGGGACGCCGCCGGCGCGCGGAGGCGCAGCACGACGACCGTCATGGCCGCGGCGGTCAGGCTCGCGAGGACCATGTGGATGCCGACGGCGATGGCCGGCAGACCGGTGCGGGCCTGGTAGAGCCCGACCGCGATCTGCACGAGCTCGACCGCCAGGAGCACGGTGAGCCATCCCCGCGTCGGCAGCCGCCGCAGCCACGCCGCGGCCGCCAGCACGATCGTCAGGGCGAACAGCGCATAGGCCGGCCAGGAGTGCACATGCTCCAGCAGCGTGGCGTCGAACCCGTTCCGTCCGGCCGAGTCGTCGCCCGAATGCGGACCGGCTCCCGTCGTCAGCACGCCGAACACGATCGTCACCGCCAGCACCAGGGTGGTCACGTGCGTCGTGATCGCGTACCAGCGGGGCACCGCGCGCCGCCGCGGGCCGGGGGCCGTGGCCAGTCTCGCCACGATCGCCGCGCACACGCACACGAGCGTCAAGGACGCGACGTAGTGGAACCCGACGATGAAGGGGTTCAGCCCGGTCCACACCGTGATCCCGCCCACGACCGCCTGCGCGACGATCCCGGCCATCACGATCCACGCGAGCACGAACAGGTCGCGCCGGGCCCGGCGCAGCCGCCACACCGCGAGCAGCAGGAGGAGCGCGAGGACGCCCAGCACCGGGCTCATCATCCGGTTGCCGAACTCGATCAGCGAGTGCACGCTCTCGTCCACGAGCGCCGCGGTCGGCACCAGCGACCCGGCGGTGCACAGCGGCCAGGTGTCGCAGCCGAGCCCGGAGTCGGTGAGGCGCACGGCGCCCCCGGTGCCGATGATGACGACGTTGCCGACGAGGTTCAGCCACGCGATCACGCGCACCCGCCGGTCGACGCGGTCCGGCAGCCAGCCGCGGAACCGGGTCCACGGACGCGGACGCGATGTCTCGGACGTCGAGGTCGACATGGGGGTGCCTCCTGGTGCGCCACGCCCCGGGCGTGCGCCGTGGGTCGCCACCCGGCCCACGGCCGGAGGGGATACCTGTAGAATCGAGGGGTTCGGGATGCGGCGCATGGCCGTCTCGTCACGGACAGTTTAGGTGGCGCACGCGCCCGCCGATCCGGGCCTGGAAGCGGCATTCCCCCTCGCGAACTCCCACGGGGGAGTCGGAATGCCGGAACGGATGACACCGTTGGGACCCCCGAGGAGAGTGACACACCATGTCCGATGTGCTGATCGATCGTCCCGAGCTCGAAGGGCTCGGCGTCTATGAGTTCGGGTGGCACGACCCGGATGCCGCCGGGGCCAGCGCGAAGCGCGGCCTCAGCGAAGCCGTCGTGCGCGACATCTCGGCGCTGAAGGCCGAGCCGGAATGGATGCTGAAGACCCGCCTCAAAGGCCTGCAGCTGTTCGGCCGCAAGCCCATGCCCACCTGGGGCGCGGACCTCTCCGAGATCGACTTCGAGAACATCAAGTACTTCGTGCGCTCGACGGAGAAGCAGGCCGGCTCCTGGGAGGAGCTGCCCGAGGACATCCGCAACACGTACGAGAAGCTCGGCATCCCCGAGGCGGAGCGTGCGCGCCTGGTCGCGGGCGTGGCCGCGCAGTACGAGTCCGAGGTGGTCTACCACCAGATCCAGGAGGACCTGGAGCGGCAGGGCGTCATCTTCATGGACACCGACACCGCCCTCAAGGAGCACCCCGAGTTCTTCGAGGAGTACTTCGGCACCGTCATCCCCGCCGGCGACAACAAGTTCGCGGCGCTGAACACGGCGGTGTGGTCGGGCGGGTCGTTCGTGTACGTGCCGAAGGGCGTGCACGTCGACATCCCGCTGCAGGCGTACTTCCGCATCAACACCGAGAACATGGGCCAGTTCGAGCGGACGCTGATCATCGCCGACGAGGGCTCGTACGTCCACTACATCGAGGGCTGCACCGCGCCGATCTACAAGAGCGACTCGCTGCACTCGGCCGTGGTCGAGATCATCGTGAAGAAGGACGCCCGTGTCCGGTACACGACGATCCAGAACTGGTCGAACAACGTCTACAACCTCGTGACCAAGCGTGCCGTGGCCCACGAGGGCGCGACGATGGAGTGGGTCGACGGCAACATCGGCTCCAAGGTGACGATGAAGTACCCGTCGATCTACCTGGTGGGCGAGCGCGCCAAGGGCGAGACGCTGTCGGTCGCCTTCGCCGGTCCCGGACAGCATCAGGACGCCGGCGCGAAGATGATCCACATGGCGCCGTACACGCAGTCCTCGATCGTCTCCAAGTCGATCGCCCGCGGCGGCGGCCGGGCCGGCTACCGGGGCGAGGTCCGCGTCGACGAGGGCGCCCATCACGCCGCCAACACGGTGCGGTGCGACGCGCTGCTGGTCGACACGATCTCGCGCTCCGACACCTACCCGGCCATCGACATCCGCGTCGATGACGTCCAGCTGGGGCACGAGGCCACGGTCTCCAAGGTCAGCGAGGAGCAGCTCTTCTACCTCATGAGCCGCGGCCTCGCCGAGGACGAGGCGATGGCGATGATCGTGCGGGGGTTCATCGAGCCCATCGCACGCGAGCTGCCGATGGAATACGCCCTCGAGCTCAACAAGCTGATCGAGATGGGCATGGAAGGCAGCGTCGGATGATCATCGTTCTCACGACGATCGGAGCTGCCGGCTGATGAGCTCCACCACCACGGCCCCCGGTCAGACCGAGAAGGGCCACATCGACCCTGCCGCCGCCTTCGTGCCGGTGCAGACCCGCTCCGAGCGACCCGCGTCGTTCGATCCGGCCGACTTCGGCACGCCGACCGGTCGCGAGGTCAACTGGAAGCACACCCCGCTCGACCGCATCGCGCCGCTGCTGGTGGCCGACGCCGTCCCTGACGAGGACGCGCTCGTGACCCTTATCACCGGCCATGAGCAGCTCGAGGTCGGACAGCTGGCGGCCGGGGAGGCCCCTCGCGGCGAGGTGTTCGTCCCCGAGGACGTCGTCGCGGCCGCCGTCTGGCAGCGCGACCGTCGCGCGAGCCTGCTGCGGGTCCCCGCCGGCGTGGAGCTCGCCGAGCCGGTCACCGTGGAGGTGCACGGCCGCCCCGGCACCGCATTCGAGCACCTGGTCATCGAGGCGCAGCCGAACTCGCGCGCCACCATCGTGCTGCGTCACGACGGCGAGACCCACCTGGGGCAGAACGTCGAGATCATCGTCCGCGAGGGCGCCGCGCTCACGCTCGTCTCGGTGCAGCGGTGGGGGCAGCACGCCGTCCACCTCGCCTCGCACCAGGCGCGCGTCGAGCGGTCCGCCGCGCTCACCCACGTCGTGGTCAGCCTCGGCGGCGGCGTCGTGCGCGTCAACCCGTCGGTCGAGCTCGCCGGCGCAGGGGCGGAGGGGCGCCTGTTCGGCCTGGCCTTCGCGGATGCCGGCCAGCACCTCGAGAGCCAGGTGTACCTGCATCACGAGGGCCCGCACACCGTCGGCGACGTGCTGTACAAGGCCGCGCTGCAGGGCGCATCCGCGCGCACCGTCTGGATCGGCGACGTCCTCATCGGCCCGGACGCCGTGGGCACGGACTCGTACGAGGCCAACCGCAACCTGGTGCTCACCGAGGGGGCGCGCGCCGACTCCATCCCGAACCTCGAGATCGAGACCGGCGACATCCTCGGCGCCGGCCACGCCAGCGCCACCGGTCGGTTCGACGACGAGCAGCTGTTCTACCTGCAGGCCCGGGGCATCCGCGAGGACGAGGCGCGGCGGCTGGTGGTGCTCGGCTTCCTCAGCGAGATCGCGCAGAAGACCGGCATCCCGGCGCTGGAGGACGAGCTCGTCGAGGCCATCGAGCGCGAGCTCGCGGAAGGAGCCGCCGCGTGAGCGCGAGCCGCGTGTGCGCCCTGAGCGAGCTGGTGCAGGACGAGGCCCACCGGGTCGAGGTCGACGGCGTCGCCATCGCCGTGGTGCTCGACTCCAACGGCGACGTCCACGCGATCGGCGACGTGTGCACCCACGGCGACATCTCCCTCTCGGACGGGTTCGTGGAGGGCGAGACCATCGAGTGCTGGGCCCACGGCTCCGCCTTCTCGCTCCTCACCGGCCGTCCCCTGAACCTGCCGGCGTACGAGCCGGTCCCTGTTTTCGAGGTCACGATCGACGGCGACGACGTGCTGATCGACCCCGCCATCACGAAGGAAGTCTGAACATGTCCGTCCTGGAGATCCGCGACCTGCACGTGACGGTCGAGACGGAGGAGGGCACGACCGCCATCCTCAACGGTCTGGACCTGACGGTGCGCACCGGCGAGACGCACGCCATCATGGGCCCCAACGGCTCCGGCAAGTCGACCCTCGCGTACACGATCGCCGGCCACCCCAAGTACACCGTCACCGGCGGCTCGATCACGCTCGACGGCGAGGACGTGCTGGCGATGAGCGTCGACGAGCGCGCCCGCGCCGGCCTGTTCCTCGCGATGCAGTACCCGGTGGAGATCCCCGGCGTGACCGTCACGAACTTCCTGCGGACCGCCAAGACCGCGCTCGACGGCGAGGCTCCCGCCATCCGCACCTGGACCAAAGAGGTCAAGGCGGCGATGAAGGACCTGCGCATGGACCCCAAGTTCGCGCAGCGCAACGTGAACGAGGGGTTCTCCGGCGGGGAGAAGAAGCGGCACGAGATCCTGCAGCTCGAGCTGCTGAAGCCGAAGATCGCCGTGCTCGACGAGACCGACTCCGGCCTCGACGTCGACGCGCTGAAGATCGTCTCCGAGGGCGTCAACCGTGCCAAGGCGGCCACCGACCTCGGCGTGCTGCTGATCACGCACTACACCCGCATCCTGCGCTACATCCGTCCCGAGTTCGTGCACGTGATGGTCAAGGGCAAGATCGTCGAGGAGGGCGGCCCCGAGCTCGCCGAGCAGCTCGAGAACGAGGGCTACGACCGGTTCCTCCCGGCCGACGCCGCGCTGGACGCGTAGGATTCCGGTATGACCGCGACTCTCACCCCGGAGAAGTTCGACGAGGTCACCGAGGCGCTCAAAGACGTCATGGACCCCGAGCTGGGGATCAACGTCGTCGATCTGGGCCTGATCTACGACCTCGCCTGGGACGACGAGAACGACGCGCTGGTCATCCATATGACGCTCACCAGCGCCGGGTGCCCGCTGACCGACGTGCTCGAGGAGCAGACCGGTCAGGCGCTGGACGGCGTGGTGGAGCGCTTCCGCATCAACTGGGTGTGGATGCCGCCGTGGGGTCCGGAACGGATCACCGACGACGGTCGCGACATGATGCGCGCCCTCGGCTTCGCGATCTGACGGATAGCCTCGAGGGGTGAGCATCCAGCCCCTGCAGGCCCTCCCGATCGAGCAGCTGCGCCGCCGGCGCAGCGTCAAGTGGCGCGCCTATCCGGAGGACGTGCTCCCGCTGTTCGTGGCGGAGACCGACTACCCCCTCGCACCCGCTGTGACACGGGTGCTCGCCGACGCCGTCGCGCTCGGCGACACCGGCTACACGCCGTACGACCCCGGCATCCGCGACGCGTACGCCGGGTTCGCGCGGCGCCGGTTCGGCTGGGAGCTCGACCCGTCCGGCATCCGCACGACCGGCGACGTCATCATGGGCGTCGTCGAGCTGCTGCGCCGCGTCGTCGGCCCCGGCGACCGCGTCATCGTCACCCCGCCGGTCTACCCGCCGTTCTTCGAGGCCGTCCCGGAGGCGGGCGGCGTTCTCGAGCCGGTGCCCCTGATCGAGACGGACGCGGGGTTCGAGCTGGACCTGCTGGGCGTCGAGGCGGCGTTCGCCGGCGGCGCCCGCGTGATCCTGCTGTGCAACCCGCACAACCCCACCGGCACCGTCCACTCCGCGCCGGCGCTGCGCGAGCTCGCCGACATCGCCGCCGGGTTCGGCGCGGCCGTGATCAGCGACGAGATCCACGCGCCCCTCACCCGTCCGGGCGTGACGTACACGCCGTTCCTCGCAGCCTCCGCGACCGCGGCGCGCGTCGGCTTCGCCGTCACCTCGGCGAGCAAGGCGTTCAACCTCGCCGGGCTCAAGTGCGCGCTCATCGTCACGGCGCACGAGGACACCGCCGCCGTCGTGCGGCGCCTGCCCTACGAGGTGCATCTGCGCACCGGCCTGTTCGGCGCTCTCGCCGGGGTCGCGGCGTTCTCGGCGGACAGCGACGCCTGGCTCGATTCGCTGATCGCGGCGATCGGCGCGAATCAGCTCCTGCTGGCGGAGCTGCTGGCCGAGCACCTCCCCGCCGCCCGCTTCCGCATCCCCGACGCCGGTTACCTGGCATGGGTCGACCTGTCGGCGCTCGGCTGGGGCGACGACCCCGGCCGTCGCATCCTCGCCGAGGCCAGGGTGGCGCTGCATCGCGGCCCGAAGTTCGGGGAGGGCGGCGACGGCCACGTGCGCATCAACGTCGGCTGCGCGCCCGAGGTTCTCACCGACGCGGTGCGCCGCATCGGTGCCCTTCTGTGACCCGCTCGCTTTGAAGACTCGGCGAGGTAAGGCTACCCTCATACGGTGACGACCTCCCGCGCCGCCCGACCCTCCTACCACCCCTACATCGCCCACGTGACCCACGTGCGGCGGCTGAGCCCGCACTTCGTGCGGATCACGTTCGGAGGTGAGGACTTCGAGCACTTCGGCGTCGCCGGACCGGACCAGCGCATCAAGGTGATCCTGCCGCACGCCGACGGCGGCTTCGCCGACCTCGGCCAGCACGGCGACGGCAGCGACTGGTACGACCGGTGGCGCGCCCTTCCCGTCGCGGAGCGCAACCCGTTCCGCACCTACACGGTGCGCGCTCTCGACCGTGCCTCGCACCGCATCGACGTCGACTTCGTCGTGCACGGGGACGAGGGGCCCGCCGGCGCCTGGGCCGCCGGTGCGGCGGAGGGCCAGCAGCTGCTCCTCGTCGGGGCGGACGAGCGAGGCGGCCCGGCTCTCGGCGGCTACGACTGGCACCCCGGCACCGCTCGGCGGCTGCTGCTCGCCGGCGACGAGACCGCGGCGCCGGCGATCTGCGCCATTCTCGAGACGCTCGGCGCCGAGCATGACGTCGACGCCTTCATCGAGGTGCCCGGAGCGGACGACGCGCTGGCGATCGAGGCGCCGCACGCGCGCGTGCACTGGATCGCGCGCGGCGAGCGCGACTACGGCGCCGCGCTCATCGACGCGGTCACGGCCTGGACCCGCGTGGCCGGCGACACGCTCGCCGCCGCGGCGGCGCCGCGCCCGCAGGAGCTCGAGGACATCGACGTCGACACCGAGCTGCTGTGGGACAGCCCGACGGACGCCGAGGGGGAGTTCTACGCCTGGATCGCGGGCGAGTCGAGCACGGTCAAGACGCTGCGCCGCCTGCTGGTGCAGGGCCACGGCGTCGACCGGAAGCGGGTGGCCTTCATGGGCTACTGGCGCGCCGGCCAGTCGGAACGGATGGAATGACGCTCGCCTCACGCCGCCGCCGCACCCGGATCGCCTTCGTGGCGGCCCTCGTGCTGCTGGCGGTCATGATCGTGGTCAGCCTCATGGTCGGAGCACGCGAGATCGCGCCGGCCGTGGTCGTCGACGCGCTGCTGCGCTTCGACCCGGCATCCACCGATCACCTCGTCGTGGTCACGCAGCGCGTGCCCCGCACCGTGATCGGCGTCGTCGCCGGCGCCGCGCTGGCACTCGCCGGAACCCTCATGCAGGGGCTCACCCGCAACCCGCTCGCCGATCCGGGACTGCTCGGCGTCAACGCCGGCGCCTCGGTGGCGGTGCTCATCGCCATCACGTTCTTCGGGCTGACCAACCCGAGCGCGTTCGTCTGGTTCGCGTTCGCCGGCGCGGCCATCGCGGCGGTCGTGGTCGCGGTGATCGGCGCGCGGGGACCGGAGGGGGCGAACCCCGCCAAGCTCGCACTGACCGGAGCCGCCGTCACCGCCGGCCTGACCGCCGTCTCCACGCTCATCCTCGTCACCTCGATCCTCACCTACGACGTCTACCGCTACTGGGAGGTCGGCGGTCTCACCTCCCGCGGCCTGGACTCGGTCGCCGTGGTCGCCGCGCCGCTGATCGCGGGGGCGGTCGTCGCGATCGTGTGCGCACGCGGTCTCGACCTGCTCGCACTGGGGGACGAGAGCGCGACGGCCCTGGGCCACGACGTCGCCCGCACGCGGTGGCTCGGCATCCTCGCCGCCGTGCTGCTGTGCGGCGGCGCCACGGCGATCGCCGGCCCGATCGTGTTCGTCGGGCTCGTCGTGCCGCACGTGCTGCGACCGCTGGTCGGCACCGAGCACCGATGGCTGATGCTCGTGGGCGCCCCGGTGGGTGCCGCCCTGCTGGTGTGCGCCGACGTCATCGGCCGCGTGATCGCCCCTCCCGGAGAGGTCCAGGCGGGTCTGGTCGTGGCGTTCGTCGGCGCCCCGATGCTGATCTGGCTCGTCCTGCGGCGAGGGCGGGTGCTGCTGTGAGCGCGCTGTCGATGTCCCCGGACGCGGTGGCCGGCTCGGTCGCGCACGTCCGCGCCCGAGTACGCCGACGGCGGCGCATCGTCGTCGGAGTCGCGTTGATCGCCGTGCTGCTGGCGGCCGTCGTGGCGCTGTCGGTCGGCGACTATCCGCTCGCGCCCGCCGACCTGTGGCGCACGCTGTGGGGCGGCGGCGAACGACTGCAGAACTACGTCGTGTTCCAGGTGCGGATGCCGCGACTCGCGATGGCGGTGCTCGTCGGGGCCTGCCTCGGCGTGGCCGGCGCCCTGCTGCAGTCGCTGCTGGGCAACCCGCTGGCCAGCCCCGACCTGCTGGGGATCAGCGGCGGCGCGGGGGTCGCCGCGGTGTTCATGCTCCTGGTCGTCGGCGTGACCGGTCCCGCGCTGGCTTTCGCCGCCTTCGTCGGCGGTCTCGCCGTCGCGGCCTTCCTGCTGCTGGCGGGGCACCGTCGCGCCGACGGCGGCTTCCGCCTGATCATGGCGGGCGTCGGCATCGCGTTCCTCTGCTCCTCGATCACCGGCTACCTGATGGTGCGCGCCAAGCTGCAGCTCGCGCAGGACGCGCTGGTGTGGCTGACCGGCAGCCTCTCGGCGACGCCGTGGTGGAACGTGCTCACGGTGCTCGTCGTCGGCGTGGTCGCGCTGCCGGCGATCGTGGCGTGCGCGCGTTGGCTGCCGATCGTGCAGATGGGCGAGGCGACAGCGGCATCCCTCGGGGTGCGCAGCGGCACCGTGCGTCTGACCGCGGTGATCGTGGCCGTGCTGCTGGTGGCCGTCACCTGCGCGTTCACCGGGCCCATCTCCTTCATCTCGTTGTGCGCGCCGGCGATCGCCCGGCCGTTGCTCGGGCACGGGGCCGTCGGCATCGGCACGAGCGCGCTGGTCGGGGCGGTGCTGCTGACCGGCGCCGACCTCGTGGCGCAGTTCGCGATCCCCGGCCACTCGGTCCCGGTCGGCGTCATCACCGGCGCCCTCGGCGCCGTGTTCCTGCTCTGGCTGCTGGCCACCTCGAAAGGACGACACCTGTGACCGTCATCGCGCCGCCGCGTCTGAGCGTGCACGGCCTCGCCGTCGGCTACCCCGGCCGCCCGGTCATCGAAGGCCTCGACCTCGCCTTCGCCCCCGGCCGCATCACCGCCGTCATCGGGGCCAACGCCTGCGGCAAGTCCACCCTGCTCGGCGCCCTCGCCCGCCTGCTGACCCCGACCGCGGGTCGTGTCGAGCTCGACGGGGCGGATGCCGCCTCCCTCTCGCGTCGCCGGTTCGCGCAGCAGGTGGGCCTGCTGCCGCAGCAGCCGACCGCCCCCGACGGGCTCACCGTGGCCGAGCTGGTCTCGCGCGGCAGGCACCCGCACCGCGGGGTGTTCGCGCGCTGGAGCTCCGCCGACAGCGCGCGCGTGGACGAGGCGATGGCCACGACCGGCGTCGCCGCCCTCGCCGACCGCCCCGTCGGCGACCTCTCCGGCGGCCAGCGTCAGCGGGTGTGGATCGCCATGGCCCTCGCCCAGGAGCCCCGCATCCTGCTGCTGGACGAGCCCACGACGTTCCTCGACCTCAGCCACCAGATCGAGGTGCTCGATCTCATGCGCGACCTGAACCGCTCGACCGGCACGACGATCATCGCCGTCCTGCACGAGCTGAACCTCGCGGCCCGCTACGCCGACGATCTCATCGTGATGTGCGCGGGACGCGTGATCGCGCAGGGCGCGCCCGCCGACATCCTGACCCGCGAGGTGGTGGCCGAGGCGTTCGACCTCGACGCGCTGGTCATGCCCGACCCGCTCACCCAGACCCCCCTCGTCATCCCCGTCCCCGGCGGCGCCCGCGCCGCCGCGGACGAAGGGTGACGTCCCCCTGAAGAAAGGAACACACAGCATGTCCCGACACACCTTCCGGTGGCGCGCCGTCGCCGCGCTCGCCGTGGCCGGTGCGCTGGCCCTCACCGGCTGCGCCGGCAGCTCGACCGCCTCCTCGTCGTCCTCGGACTCGGACGCCGCCGCCGAGGGCACCTTCCCGGTGACGTTCGAGCACATCTACGGCGAGACGACCATCACCGAGAAGCCCGAGCGCGTCGCCACCTGGGGCTGGGGCGCGACCGACGCCGTGCTCGCCCTCGGCGTCATGCCGGTCGCGATCCCGGACGACACCTACGGCGCCCCGGACACCGGCATCACGCCGTGGATCCAGGACGCCATCGACGAGGTCGGCGGCGACGAGCCCACGCTGCTCGACGCGAGCGGCGACCTGCCCGTCGAGGCGATCCTGGCGACCGACCCCGACGTGCTGATCGCCTCCTACTCGGGCATCACACAGGACGAGTACGACCAGCTCACCGCCGCGGGCGTGGCGGTCGTCGCTCCGGCCCAGGGCCTGTGGGAGACGCCGTGGCGCGATGTCATCACCGACACCGGAAAGGCGCTGGGCCTGGAGGACGAGGCGGCTGCGCTGCTCGACGACCTCGACGGCCAGATCGCGGACGCCGCGGCCGAGCACCCCGAGTTCGAGGGCACCACCATCGCGTTCGCCGCGGATGACATCGACACGTTCTACCTGTACCTGCCGGCCGACGCGCGAGTCGAGATCCTCGAGGACCTCGGATTCACCAGCGCCCCGTCCGTCGAGGCGCTCGACACCGGCGAGTCGACGTTCTACACGACCGTCAGCGAGGAGAACCTCGATCAGATCGACGCGGACGTCATCTTCGTCTACGCCGCCGACGACGATGCGCTGAACACGTTCCTGACCTCGACGCGCACCAGCGTGATCCCGGCGGTGCAGACCGGTGCCGTCGCCGCCATCGTCGGCAACGTCGACAGCGACGCGGTGTCGCCGACCGCGCTGACCATCCCCTACATCCTGCCGACGCTGGTCGACGCGCTCGCCGAGGCGACCGCCAAGGCCCAGGGCTGATCCCTCCGCGGATGTGCGAAGGCCCGGTGGAGCGATCCACCGGGCCTTCGTGCCGGGTGCGGGTCAGCGGGCCGTGCGGGCGTCGACGGCATCGACGCCGCGCCAGGTCAGCGGCAGGAGCACGGCTGCGAAGATCGCCTTGAGCACATCACCGACGAGGAACGGGAGCAGGCCTGCGCCGATGGTCGCGGCCAGCAGGCTGTCGTAGCCCAGGTAGTCGTGCCACACCGCGGCGCCGAGGCTCTGCAGCGAGACGTACAGCCACGGCAGGCCGAACGCATACATCACCACGCTGCCGGCGAGGAACGAGACCAGGGTGCCCACCACCTTGCGGTCCCATCTCCGGCGGGCGAGCCAGCCGGTCAGGGCCGCGGCGAACACGAAGCCGACGATGAAGCCGCCGCTGGTCATCGCGAACAGGTTGCCGGAGGCGCCCTCGGAGAAGATCGGCAGACCCACGACGCCGAGCACGAGGTACAGCCCGAGCGAGGAGGCGCCGCGGACCGGGCCGAGCGCGGTGCCGACCAGCAGCACCGCGAAGGTCTGCAGAGTCAGCGGCACCGGCCAGAACGGAATGGCGACCTGGGCGGCGACGGCGACCAACGCGGTGCCGGCCACGACGAGGGCGGCGTCGGCGACGAGCGCGGCGGCACGCGAGCGGGTGGGGACGAGGGCGTCCGCGAGGACGCGGGGGCCGGATGCGGCGGCGAGGGACATGCGGTCTCCTTTGGCGACGGGCGGCGCGTCGGTTGACGCGAGTCGCGACCCAGCCTAGGGGGAGAGCAGGCCGAGTTCTTGGACGCAGTCCACCGAGGTTCGCCGCGTCGGCTGTGCGGATCGTGCACTCCCGCCGCCGGTACACTGGAGACCGGCCGCTCGGCCGCATCCCACCTCGCCAGAAACGGACGTCCGCTGTGCTCGCCGTGCACGATCTCGAGATCCGCGTGGGCGCCCGCGTGCTCATGCAGGACGTCTCGTTCCGCGTCGGCGACGGCGACAAGGTGGGACTGGTCGGGCGCAACGGCGCCGGCAAGACCACGCTGACGAAGGTGCTCGCCGGCGACCTGCTGGCAAGCTCCGGGTCGGTCGAACGCAGCGGCGAGCTCGGCTACCTGCCGCAGGACCCGCGCACGGGCGATCCGGAGATGCTCGCGCGCACCCGCATCCTCGACGCCCGCGGCCTCGGCACGCTCGCGATCGGCATGCACGAGGCGTCGTTGGCGATGGGCGACGACGACCCGGATGCCGCGGCGCGGGCCATGCGCCGCTACGGCAACCTGACGGAGCGGTTCGAGGCGCTCGGCGGCTATGCGGCGGAGGCCGAGGCGGCATCCATCGCCCACAACCTCTCCCTGCCCGACCGTATCCTCGACCAGCCGCTGAAGACGCTGTCGGGCGGACAGCGGCGGCGCATCGAGCTGGCCCGCATCCTGTTCTCCGACGCGCAGACGATGATCCTCGACGAGCCGACCAACCACCTCGACGCCGACTCGGTGATATGGCTGCGCGAGTTCCTCAAGGGCTACAAGGGCGGTCTGATCGTCATCAGCCACGATGTCGAGCTGGTCGGCGAGACCGTGAACCGCGTGTTCTACCTGGACGCGAACCGGCAGGTCATCGACGTCTACAACATGGGCTGGAAGAACTATCAGCGCCAGCGCGTGGCCGACGAGGAGCGGCGCAAGAAGGAGCGCGCCAACGCCGAGAAGAAGGCGACGGCGCTGCAGCAGCAGGCCGCCCGGTTCGGCGCGAAGGCGACGAAGGCCGCCGCCGCGCACCAGATGGTCGCGCGTGCGGAGAAGCTGCTGGCCGGGCTCGACGAGGTGCGTCAGGACGACCGGGTGGCGAAGCTCCGGTTCCCCAAGCCGGCGCCGTGCGGCAAGACACCGTTGCGCGCCAGCGGGCTGAGCAAGTCGTACGGGTCGCTGGAGATCTTCACCGACGTGGACCTCGCGATCGACCGCGGGTCGCGCGTGGTCGTGCTGGGGCTCAACGGCGCCGGCAAGACGACGCTGCTGCGGATGCTGGCGGGCGTCGACGCCCCGGACACCGGGCAGGTCGAGCCCGGCCACGGCCTGAAGATCGGCTACTACGCGCAGGAGCACGAGAACCTCGACACGTCGCGGTCTGTGCTCGAGAACATGATGTCGGCGGCTCCGGATCTGAACGCGACCGAGGCGCGCAAGGTGCTCGGGTCGTTCCTGTTCACCGGCGACGACGTGCTCAAGCCGGCGGGCGTCCTCTCCGGCGGCGAGAAGACGCGGCTCTCGCTGGCGACGCTCGTGGTCTCCAGCGCCAACGTGCTGCTGCTGGACGAGCCGACGAACAACCTCGACCCGGCATCCCGCGACGAGATCCTCGGCGCGCTCGCGCACTACGAGGGCTCGGTCGTGCTGGTCTCGCACGACGAGGGGGCGGTCGAGGCGCTGAACCCGGAGCGCGTGCTGATCCTCCCCGACGGCGTCGAGGACATCTGGGGCCGCGACTACGCGGACCTCGTCACCCTCGCGTAGCGCCGGCTGCCCGCGCTCGCGTGACGACGGCTCAGCGCTCGATGCTGTCCAGCAGCGCGTCCTCGTCGCTCATATCGCGATCCGGACGGCGCTCGAAGAGCTTGCGGCGCGGCACCGGCTCGAGGACCGGCTCGGGTTCGGGTTCGCCGTGCACGGCACGCGCTGCAGCCTCGGCGGCCTCCTCCGCCTCCTCGCGGCGGTGCCGGCGCTCGGAACGGATCACATACCAGATGAAGACGAAGCCCATGATGGCGAACAGGATCCACTGCACCGCGTAGGACAGGAACGGACCGGGGTCGTCGGACGGCGCCTCGAGGGCGTTCGGCATGTCGGCGACCGACGGCGACTCGCTCACGAGCGCCCCGTACGCGCTCGTGACGGTTTCGGCGCCGGTCGTCTCGGCGACGAGCGGCAGGTTCAGGGTCGGCACCTGCCCGGCAGGCGCGCTGCGGCCCGACGACGGCAGCGCCTCGCTCGGGCGCAGCCGAGCCACGACCGTGACCTCGCCCGACGGCGGG
This sequence comes from Microbacterium sp., assembly GCF_047606385.1. GTDB lineage: Bacteria > Actinomycetota > Actinomycetes > Actinomycetales > Microbacteriaceae > Microbacterium. The sequence goes on along the minus strand of NZ_JASGEL010000130.1, from coordinate 45,974 downwards.
TCGGGGATCGCCGCCGGTCCGTCGCCGCTGTCGGCGGCCATGACCCAGCCGCGATCGATGATCAGGATGCGGCCGTCGTCGAGCAGCAGCGGGGTCAGCACCTCGAACGCCGACGTCCCGCCGTGCGGGCGGTTGCGCACCACGAGCTGCTCGTCGACGAGGTAGGTGCCGTGCAGCTGGACCGGGTGCCACTCGTAGGAGCCGTCGAAGTCGTCGAGCCCGGTGATCGCCGCCGACAGCGGGACCGGATCGGCGTCATAGTTGTCGGACACGAGGGCGAGCTGGGCCGAACGGTCGGCGTTGCGGCTGAACTGCCAGTGGGACAGGAACCCGCAGGCGATCGCGAACACGATCGCGATCGCGACGTAGACGGTCCACCGCACCGCGGTGGCGGAACGCGGACTCATCGGGCGGCCGGCTCCGCGAGGGCCGCGACCTCGAGCGGGAAGCCGCGACTGGCGAGGTAGTCGCGTAGGAACGGCAGGTGCTCGTCGCAGGCGACCCACGTCTTACGGCGCGATGCGTCGTGGATGCGCGGATTGCGCCAGTCGATGCGCCACCGCGCCGGGGCGCGGCATCCCGCCCGCGAGCACACCGCATCCGTCACGGCGACTCCTCCGTCCGGGGCGACTCGTGGATGCGGATCACGCCGGGCTGCGCCGGATCCGGGCGCGGCGCGTCGGGGGAGACCGCCCCGTCGAGGGTGCGCTCGGGGCTCTCCGCGCCGGTGGACGAGACGTCCTCGCCGACGTTCGCGATGACCACCGCGATGTACGGCAGCACGACCGCCCCGGCGCCGAACACCCAGGTGTACCAGCCATAAGGCGTCACGAGCACCATCAGCAGGAAGCACGCGATGCGCACCGCCATCATCGCCATGTACTTGACGAAACGGGCGCGCTCGTCCTCGCGCGGCGCGCGGGGCAGCGACGTCGCCGACTGCGGCTGGGCTGAGGTCTTCACGGTGGTCCCAGCCTACGCCCGGGACCACCGCGCAGGCGGCTCAGGAGTAGTACGAGTACCCCGAGCTGGCGCCCACCATCCCGATGATGAAGAAGACCCAGATGATCCAGAACACGATGTAGACCACGACGAGTCCGACGAAGACGTACCCGAGGATCAGCCCCGCCAGAGCCAGTCCGCGTCCTTCCTCGCCGGTGCGCTTGATCTGGTTCAGGGAGATGTGCCCGAACACGACGCCGAGGACCGGGAACACGAACGCGAACACGAGCGAAAGGATCGCCATCACGTTCGTCCGCGCCGGCGGCGGGTATGCCGGATAGGGCGGATACCCGTACGCGGGCGGCGGGTAGGCCGGGGCCGGCACCACCGGCTGCGCGGGAGGCTGCGCGGGGGTGCCGCCCGGGTAGGGAGGAGGCTGGTTCGTCACGACGGCCTCAGTAGTACGACGGCGAGCTGGCCGCGACGGCGACGATCACGATGATGACGATGAAGTAGATCACACCGATCGCGGTGAAGACATAGCCCAGGATGAGGCCGGCGACCGCGAGGCCGTGGCCGCCCTCGCCGGTGCGCTTGATCTGGTTCAGCGCGATGTGCCCGAAGACGATGCCGAGGATCGAGAACACGAACGCGAACACGAGCGACAGGATCGCCATCACGTTGGTCTTCGCGGCGGCGGCGTAGGAGCCAGGCGCCGGCGGAGCGGCCGGGTAGGCCGGTGGCGTGTACTGCGAAGGCTGGTTCGGGGTCTGGTCGCTCATGGGAGACGCCTCTCTTCTTCTCGGCTGGCTCCCAGGTTTTCAGGTCGTGCGCGGCTGTGTCAATCACGGTGACGGCGCGGCTCGATAGGCTGTGGGGTCGGAGTCCGCCACAGACGGGAGTGCCCCATGTCCACCGATCGCGTCGTCCTCGTCACCGGCGGCAACCGCGGCATCGGCCGCGCCATCGCCGAGCGCTTCGTCGCCGAGGGATACCGGGTCGCGGTCACCGCGCGCAGCGGCGAGGGCCCCGAGGGGACGCTGACCGTCCGCGCCGACGTCACGGACGCGGCATCCGTCGACGCCGCGTACACGCAGGTCGAGGCCGAGCTCGGGCCGGTCGAGATCGTCGTCGCCAACGCCGGCATCACGAAGGACACGCTGCTCCTGCGCATGACCGAGGACGACTTCGACGACGTCGTGAACACGAACCTGGGCGGCACCTTCCGCGTCGTCAAGCGCGCGGCGAAGGGACTCCTGCGCGCCAGGTGGGGTCGCGTCATCCTGATCTCCAGCGTCGTGGGCCTGTACGGCTCCGCCGGTCAGATCAACTACGCCAGCTCGAAGAGCGCGCTGGTCGGCTTCGCCCGGTCGCTGACGCGTGAGCTCGGCGCCCGCGGCATCACCACCAACGTCGTGGCCCCGGGCTTCATCGAGACCGACATGACCGCCGAGCTGCCCGCCGACACCCAGGCCGAGTACAAGCGCAGCATCCCCGCCGGCCGGTTCGCGACCCCGGCAGAGGTCGCCGGCGTGGTCGCCTGGCTCGCCTCGGACGACGCCGCCTACATCTCCGGCGCCGTCATCCCGGTCGACGGCGGCCTCGGGATGGGGCACTGACCCGGGTCACACCGCGCGGGCGGCGACCCGACCCGCGGCACGTCCCGTGAACAGGCACCCTCCGACGAAGGTGCCCTCCAGGGCGCGGTAGCCGTGGACGCCGCCGCCGCCGAATCCGGCGGCCTCGCCGGCCGCGTACAGTCCCGGCACCGGCGACCCGTCCGCCCCGAGCACGCGGGCGTCCAGGTCGGTCTCGATGCCGCCGAGGCTCTTGCGGGTCAGCACATGCAGCTTCACCGCGATGAGGGGCCCGGCGTGCGGGTCCAGGATGCGGTGGGGCGCCGCCGTGCGCACCAGCCGGTCGCCGCGATAGGAGCGGGCCGAGCGCAGCATCGCGATCTGCGCGTCCTTGGTGAACTCGTTGGCCATCTCCCGGTCGCGCGCCTCGATCTCGGTGCGCACGCGCGCCGGGTCGAGCAGCTCGCCGCCGGGAAGCCTCCGCATCCCGTCGATGAGGGCGTCGAGCGAGTCCCGCACGACGAAGTCGGCGCCGTGGTCGAGGAAGGCCTGCACCGGGCCTGCGGCACCCCGCCCGAGCCGTGATCGCAGCAGCAGCGGGATGTCCTTGCCGGTCAGGTCGGGGTTCTGCTCGCTGCCGGAGAGCGTGAACTCCTTCTCCACGATCTTCCGCGAGAGCACGAACCAGGAATGGTCGTGTCCGGTCGCCCGCAGGTGGGAGAGCGTCCCGAGCGTGTCGAATCCCGGGAACAGCGGCACCGGCAGTCGCGCGCCGGTCGCGTCGAGCCACACCGAGGACGGACCGGGCAGGATGCGGATGCCGTGGCCGGGCCAGACCGGGTTCCAGTTCTGGATGCCCTCGACGTAGTGCCACATCCGGTCACGGCCTATCACGCGGGCACCGGCGGCCTCGGCCACGTCGAGCATCGCGCCGTCGACGTAGGCCGGGACGCCGGTGACCATCGTCGTCGGCGGCTCGCCGAGCCGCGCAGGCCAGTTGCGGCGCACGAGGTCGTGGTTGCCGCCGATGCCGCCGGACGACACGATCGTCGCGCCCGCGGTGATCTCGAAGGCGTCGACGACCTCCCGGCTCGTCGCCGCGCCGCGCGGGGCGTCGGAGCCGGCGAGCACCTCGCCCGTGGCGCCGGTCACGACGCCGCCGTGCACCGTCAGGGCGACCACCCGGTGTCGGGGCAGGATCGTGAGCCGTCCGGCCGTCTCCGCCTCCTCCACCGCGGCCTGGAACGGGGCGACCAGGCCCGGGCCGGTGCCCCAGGTGATGTGGAAGCGCGGCACGGAGTTGCCCGGCCCGTTCGCGGTGTAGCCGCCGCGCTCGGCCCACCCGACGACGGGGAAGAAACGCACGCCCCGCTCCGCGAGCCAGGCGCGCTTCTCGCCGTGCGCGAACGCCAGGTACGCCTCCGCCCAGCGTCTGGGCCACGCGTCGTCGTCGCGGTCGAAGCCCGCGGTGGCGAACCAGTCCTGCCGTGCCAGCTCGAGGCTGTCGTGGATGCCCATGCGTCGCTGCTCGGGGGAGTCGACGAGGAACAGGCCGCCGAACGACCACCAGGCCTGGCCACCGAGGTTCTGGCGCGGCTCCTGGTCGACGACGATCACGCGCCGGCCGGCGGCGACGGCCTCGGCGGCGGCGACGAGCCCCGCGAGCCCCCACCCGATCACGAGCACGTCGGCGTGGTGGCTGCGGGTCACGGGCGACTCCTTCGTCGGCTCAGGGCTCGAATGTGTTCACCATGGCATAGGCGGCGCGCTCGAGGTAGTCCCACAGCGCGTGCTCGGCCAACGGGGGCAGGCCGAGGCCGTCGACCGCGGCGCGCATGTGCGCGAGCCACCGGTCCCGGGCATCGGGGTTCACGTGGAACGGCGCGTGCCGCATCCGCAGCCGCGGGTGTCCGCGCTGCTCGCTGTAGGTGGTCGGCCCGCCCCAGTACTGCTCGAGGAACAGCGTCAGGCGTTCCTTCGCCGGGCCGAGATCCGCCTCCGGGTACATCGGGCGCAGCACCTCGTCCTCGGCGACGCCGGCGTAGAACAGGTCCACGAGCCGGACGAAGACGTCGTGGCCGCCGACCTGGTCGTAGAAGCTCGACGGGGCGTCCGTCACGTCTCCGCCTCCGGGTCCTCGGTCTTCGCCTTCGAGGTGCGCTTGGGCTTCCACACCGGCTTCTCGTCGATGGCGGTCGCGACCGGTGTCGGCCGGGTCCGCGGCGGCCTCGCGCCCCGGACGCTCATCGCGCCCTCCATGCCGGTGAGCGTGATCGAGTTCAGCTGCGGCAGCTCGACCCCCAGGTCGTCGATCGCGAGCTTCAGCCGCATCCGCAGCTCGCGGGCGACGTCGTCCTTCGCGTTGGAGCGGGTCTTCACGACCAGGCGGATGACGAGGGCGTCGCCGGAGATGGACTCGAGCCCCCAGATCTCCGGCTGCTCGATGATCCGCGTGCGCCACTTGGCGTCCTTGGCCAGACCCTTGGCGGCCGCCAGCATCGCCTTCTCGACGGCGGGCACGTCGGCATCCACCGGCACGGCGAGGTCGATGATGACGCGCGACCAGCCCTGCGACATGTTGCCGATGCGGGTGATCTCGCCGTTGCGCACGTACCACAGCGTGCCGTTGACGTCGCGCACGTGCGTGACGCGCACGCTGACGTACTCGACGACCCCGGTGGCCAGGCCCAGGTCGACGACGTCGCCGATCCCGACCTGGTCCTCGGCGACGATGAAGATGCCGTTGAGCACGTCCTTGACGATGTTCTGCGCGCCGAAGCCGAGGCCGGCGCCGACTGCGGCGGTCAGCAGCGTCAGCGAGCCGAGCGCGTCGGGGGCGAGGATGTTCACGATCGTGATGAGCACGATGACCACGATCGTGATGTTCAGGATGTTGGTCAGGATCGATCCGAGCGTGCGGGTGCGCTGCACCAGCCGCACCGCCGCCAGCGGCGAGCGGTCCAGCGCCTGCGTGTCGTCGACGCGGGCCTTGTTCTTCGCGCCGTTGACGATGCGGTTCACGAGCCGGTGGATGATGCCGCGCATGACCCATGCCGCGAGCAGCCCGAGCGCGATCGCGATCACGACGCCGATCGCGTTCCAGCCCACGGTGGACAGCGCGGAGAGCACCGACGTCCAGAACGTGTCGTCGGTGTCGGCGGATACGAGGATGATCGGCTGCATCGCTGCGTCAGTCCTCCGCGTCGCGCTCCTGCACCTCGAGGGCGCGCTCGGTGCCGGCGAGGTTCTCGGCGACCAGGCGACGCAGCGCGGGCGGGGCGTCGTCGTGCTCGTCGAGCCAGGTGCGGGCCGCATCGCGCAGGGCGACATTCGCGAGGGCGGCGGGGTAGAGGCCGACGATGAGATAGCTCGCGATCTGGTATGTGCGATCACGCCAGATCGGCAGCACGGCGTCGAAATACCGCGGCACGAACTCCTCGAGCAGCTCCCGGCCCGCGGGGTGGCCGAACCCGGCGGCGGCGGCGCGCAGCACCGTGTTCGGCAGCTCGTCGCGATCGACCAGCTGCGACCACGCCTCGCGCTTGGCCTCGGCGGTCGGCAGCGCCGCCCGGGCCTGAGCGGCGAACTCGGCGCCCTTGGCGGTGTTGTCGGCGGCGAGCGCGGCGTCGATGTCGGCCGCGGCGACCAGGCCCCCGGCCGCGACCGACACCAGCAGCGTCCACGACAGGTCGGCGTCGATCTCGAGGCCGGGCAGTGAGATCGCGCCGTCGCGCAGCGCCCGCACGGTCTCGAACTGGGTGTGCGTGGCCGCGGCGCCCGCGAAGGCGGTGACGAACTGCAGCTGGCTGTCGCTGCCGGCCGCGGCCTGCTGCGCCAGCTCCCACAGGCCGTCGGCGACCTTCGTACGGGCGGCGTCGCGCACAGGCGGCGCGACGTACGAGTTCGCGGTCAGCTGCAGCTGCGCGAGGGTCGTGCGCACGGTGGTCGACTCCGTCTCGGAGCCGATGTTCTGCAGCACCAGGTCGATGTAGTCGGATGCGGCGGCCTCGGCGTCCCGGGTCTGATCCCAGGCGGCGCCCCACACGAGCGACCGCGCCAGGGGGTCGCTGATCTTGCCGAGATGCGCGACCGCGGCAGCCAGCGACCGCTCGTCGAGGCGGATCTTCGCGTACGCGAGGTCCTCGTCGTTCAGGAGCACGAGGTCGGGCCGCCGGTGGCCGACGAGCTCGGCGACGTCGGTGCGGTCGCCGTCCACGTCCAGTTCCGCGTGGTGGACGCGCACCAGCTCGTCCCCGCGCAGCTCGTAGAAGCCGACGCCGAGCCGGTGCGGGCGGATCGTCGGATAGTCGGCGGGCGCGGTCTGGATGATCGAGAACCTCGTGATCGTGCCGTCGGCGGCATCCTCGACCGACGGCGTGAGGGTGTTCACCCCCGCCGTCTCGAGCCACTTCTTCGACCAGCCGGACAGGTCGCGGCCGCTGGTGGCCTCGAGCTCCACGAGCAGGTCGCGCAGCTCGGTGTTGCCCCACTGGTGCTTCCGGAAGTACGCGCCCACGCCGGCGAAGAACTCGTCGATCCCGACCCAGGCGGCGAGCTGCTTGAGCACCGACCCGCCCTTGGCATAGGTGATGCCGTCGAAGTTGACCTGCACGTCCTCCAGGTCCGCGATCGTCGCGACGACGGGGTGCGTCGAAGGCAGCTGGTCCTGCCGGTACGCCCAGGTCTTCTCCATGGCGTTGAAGGTCGTCCATGCCTCGGTCCACTCGGTGGCCTCGGCGGTGGCGATCGTGGACGCCCACTCGGCGAACGACTCGTTCAGCCATAGGTCGTTCCACCACTTCATGGTCACGAGGTCGCCGAACCACATGTGGGCCAGCTCGTGCAGGATCGTGACCACACGCCGCTCCTTGACGGCATCGGTCACCTTGGAGCGGAAGACGTAGGTCTCGGTGAAGGTCACGGCCCCGGCGTTCTCCATGGCGCCGGCGTTGAACTCCGGCACGAAGAGCTGGTCGTACTTCGCGAACGGGTAGGGGACGCCGAACCTCTCCTCGTAGTAGGCGAAGCCCTGCCGGGTCTTCTCGAAGACGTAGTCCGCGTCGAGGTGCTGCCACAGGCTCTTGCGCGCGTAGACGCCCAGCGGGACCACACGCCCCGAGGCGCTCGTGAGCTCGGAGGACGTCGCCTCGTAGGGGCCGGCGATGAGCGCGGTGATGTACGAGGAGATGCGCGGGGTGGGCTCGAAGGCCCAGGTCGCCGTGCCGTCGCCGGCGGCGACGGGCTCCGGGGTGGGGGAGTTCGAGACGACCTTCCAGTCGGCCGGGGCGGTGACGGTGAACTGGAACGTCGCCTTCAGATCGGGCTGCTCGAACACCGTGTAGACCCGGCGCGAGTCCGGCACCTCGAACTGCGAGTACAGGTACACCGCCCCGTCGACCGGGTCGACGAAGCGGTGCAGGCCCTCGCCCGTGTTCGTGTACCGGCAGTCGGCGTCGACGGTCAGCACGTTCTCCGCCTCGAGGCCGTCGAGCGCGATGCGGCTGTCGGCGAAGGATGCCGCCGGATCGAGCGCCTGCCCGTTGAGGGTGATCCCGTGCACCTCGGCGGCGATCAGGTCGATGAACGTCGACGCTCCCGGGGTCGCGGCGAAGCGCACCGTCGTGACGGAGCCGAACACCTCCGGTCCGCGGGTGAGGTCGAGGGCGATCTCGTACGCGTGCGTGTCGACGACGGCGCGGCGCTCCTGCGCCTCGATGCGGGTGAGGTTCTCTCCGGGCACGGTGTCACTCCCAGGGGTGTCGGGGGTCTCGGGGCCGCCGCAGGCCGGTCGCGGCGCGCTTCGTCCAGCCTATGCGGTGACGCCTATGCGGACCGTATGGATCCCGCTCAGCTGCTCGCCGCGATGCTGCCGGGCCCGTGGCCGCCTTTGACGGCGCTGTGCCGGCGCAAAAGACAGGACATTCGCCGCTGTGCGGGCTGCGAGGAGGCATCCGGCGGCGCGTCGCGCCCGGCGTCCTGTTTTTCGCGCCGGACTTTTGCGCCGACCCGAGACGGAGGACCGGCGCCGGTGGCGGCTGCCGGCACTTCGCGCGATGCGAGGATGGAGGGGTGAGCTCCTCTGACGTCGCCGCCTCCCTCCCCGCCGTCTCCGATCGGGCCGTGCTGTTCGCGTCGCCGGCGGCGGCCGGCGGTCGCCCGCACATCGAGGAGCCTGTCGCTTACGATGCGATCCTCCTCGCCGGCTTCGGGGGTCCCGAGGGGCAGGAGGACGTCATCCCGTTCCTGCGCAATGTGACGCGAGGACGCGGCATCCCGGACGAACGCCTGGAGGAGGTGGCGCACCACTACCGGCACTTCGGCGGCGTCAGCCCCATCAACGCGCAGAACCGTGCGCTGAAGGCCGCGCTCGAGGCCGAGCTCGACCGGCGCGGCGTGACGCTGCCGGTGTACTGGGGCAACCGGAACTGGGCGCCCTACCTGGCCGACGCGGTCGGCGACGCCGCCGCGGCCGGCGCGACGAGCCTGCTGGCGCTCGCGACCAGCGCCTACAGCTCCTACTCGAGCTGCCGGCAGTACCGGGAGGACTTCGCCCGGGTGCTCGACGAGACCGGGCTCGGCGGGGCCGTCACGATCGACAAGGTCCGCCAGTTCTTCGACCATCCCTCGTTCGTCGACGTGTTCGTGGCGGGCGTCGGCGACGCGCTGAGCGGGCTGATCGCCGAGGGGATCGCCCCCGGCCGCATCCGCGTGCTGTTCTCGACCCACAGCATCCCTCTCGGGGACGCGCAGCGCTCCGGTCCGCGCGACGTCGGCTTCGGCCCGGGAGGCGCGTATCAGGCGCAGCACGAGGCGGTCGCCGCCGCCGTCATGGCGCAGGTGGCGGCGCGGTCGCCGGCGGCGGCCGGCGCGAGATGGGAGCTCGTGTTCCAGTCGCGATCGGGCCCCGCGACCCAGCCCTGGCTCGAGCCCGACGTGTGCGACGTCATCGCCGGGCTGCCCGCGCAGCGGGTGGAGGCGGTCGTGATCGTGCCCCTGGGCTTCGTGAGCGACCACATGGAGGTGCTCTGGGACCTCGACACCGAGGCGATGGACGCGGCGGCCGAGGCGGGGCTGCGTGCCGTGCGCACGCCGACCCCGGGCGCCGACCCGGGCTATGTCGCGGGCCTCGTCGACCTGATCGAGGAGCGGCTGCACGGCACGCCGGCATCCGATCGGCCGCACGTCACCACGCTGGGGCCCTGGTTCGACGTGTGCCGCGCGGGGTGCTGCGAGAACGCGCGGCTGGGATTCCGCCCCGCCGTCGCGGGTCTCGCCCCGTAGCGTCGGGGTGGAAGGATGAGTGCATGCGCATCCACATCGCCACCGACCACGCCGGTCTCGATTTCTCCACCCGGCTGCAACAGCACTTGAGCGCGCAGGGGCACGAGGTCGTCGACCACGGGCCGCTCACCTACGATCCGGTCGACGACTACCCGGCGTTCTGCATCCGCGCCGCCCAGGCCGTGGTGCGCGACCAGGCCGACGGCGTCGACACCCTCGGCGTCGTGTTCGGCGGCTCCGGCAACGGCGAGCAGATCTCGGCGAACAAGGTCGAGGGCGTGCGCGCCGCGCTGGTGTGGAACATCTCGACGGCGGAGCTGGCCCGTCAGCACAACGACGCGAACGTGATCGCGATCGGGGCGCGGCAGCACACCTTCGAGGAGGCGGCCTCGTTCATCGATCGCTTCATCGCCACCCCGTTCTCGTTCGAGGAGCGTCATGAGCGCCGCATCGCGCAGATCGCGGACTTCGAACGCGACGGCTCGCTGCTGCCCGACCCGAGGGCGGCCGCCGCGCAGGCCGATGTGCTCGCCGACGACTCCAGCAGCTTCGACCCGGAAGCGGGCTGATGCCGGAGGGGCATTCCGTCCACCGCATCGCGCGGCAGTTCGACCGCAACTTCGTCGGCCGGGCGGTGGCGGCGTCCAGTCCGCAGGGCCGGTTCGCCGAGGGAGCCGCGCTGCTGGACGGACGTGAGGCGACGACGGCGAAGGCCGTCGGCAAGCAGATGTTCCTCGGCTTCGACTCCGACCTCTGGCTGCGCGTGCACCTCGGGCTGTACGGCGCGTGGGACTTCGCCGGCGAGATCCAGGCGGATCCGACGATCGCCTCCGCGGGCGGCCGCATGGGGCAGACGAACCAGCGCGGCACGATCCTGCCGGACGAGGCCGTGATGGACGCCGCGGGCGAGAACTCGCTGACCTCGATCGGCGCACCCCGCCGCGCCCGCGTGCACGTGCGCATGAGCGAGCAGACGACGGGCCTGGCCGAGGAGGGCCCGGAATGGCCGCCGCCGGTGGTGGGCCAGGTGCGACTGCGGCTGCTCACCGACGCCACCTGCGCCGACCTGCGCGGCCCGACCGCCTGCCAGCTGCAGACCCCCGACGAGATGCTCGCGACCATCGCGAAGCTCGGGCCCGACCCGCTGGTGGACGACCCGGCCGCGGGGGAGGAGCGGTTCGTCGCCGCGGTGCGCAAGAAGGCCACGCCGATCGGCCTGCTGCTCATGGACCAGAACGTCGTCAGCGGCATCGGCAACGTCTACCGGGCGGAGCTGCTGTTCCGCGCCCGGCTGAACCCCCACACGCCCGGCCGCGAGGTGCCGGAGGAGCTCGTGCGCGAGCTCTGGCGGGATTGGACGCGCCTGCTGCGCATCGGGGTCGAGACCGGTCAGATGATGACGATGGACGACCTCACCCCGGCCCAGTGGCGAGCCGCGATGGCTCACCGCGACGACCGGCACTGGGTGTATCACCGCGCCGGCCTGCCGTGCCGGGTGTGCGGCACCCACGTCGCGCTCGAGGACATGGCCTCCCGCAAGCTGTACTGGTGCCCGCGCTGTCAGGCGTGAGAGCGCACCCGGACGCGGGACGCGCGCCGGCGGTCAGGCGGCGACGTGCGCGAACAGGAACCAGCGGTCCTTGTCGAGCCCGCGCTTGATCTCGATCGCGACATCCTGGCTCGACTGGTCGATCTCGTCCAGCTCGTCGACCGCGGCCTGGACGTCCACCAGCACGGCGTCGATGTCGGCGATCAGCGCGCGGATCACCACGTCGGAGGGGGCGAAGCCGGCGGGAACCTCCGTGACGCCGACCTTGGCCGCCACGGTCTGCACGCGGGCGTCGATCGGGAGGCCGAGGGCGACGATGCGCTCCGCCGCGGTGTCGGCCCATTCCTGAGCGTGCTCGACCACGGAGTCGAAGAGCTCGTGGACGCCGATGAAATTGGCGCCGCGCACGTGCCAGTGCGCCTGCTTGCCGTTGACGGCGAGGGCCTGCAGACCCAGCACGACGGGGGAGAGGAACTGCGCCGTTCCCGCCGCCACGTTGGGGTCGACAGCTGCCGCCGGGATGGTCTGGGTGTTCGTCATGTTCGTGCCTCCGTCTCGCGCAGAATGCGCCTGCTTGAGATCAACGGTAGCCATCCGCCCACATTCCGCAAGCAAGTTGAGGCTGTGCTTATCAAGGGTTTTCCGGGCTCGTGGGACCGCTCCGCCGCGTCGCACCAGCGCACCCGCGGCAGGTCGGGATAGCGTCGTCAGGTGGCCTCGCCGGAACGTCCCCCGCAGGAGCTCGACACCCCGTCGGCTCCGGTGCGCCGTGAACCGCGCGGCGCCTCGCCCGAGCACGCGGAGCCGTCGCACTTCATCCCGCACGTGCAGGGTCTGCGCGCGATCGCGGTGCTGCTGGTCGTGCTCTACCACTTCTGGCCGGCCCGGCTTCCCGGCGGCTACGTCGGCGTCGACGTCTTCTTCGTCATCTCCGGGTTCCTCATCACCGGGCACCTGCTGCGCGAGCTGACCGCGACCGGCGGCATCGCGCTCGCGCAGTTCTGGGCCCGGCGCGCCCGACGGCTGCTGCCGGCATCCCTGCTGGTGCTGGTGTTCTGCGCGCTCTGCGTCTCGTCGGCGTACCTGTTCCCGCTGTCCGGCCTGCAGCGCGAGATCGACGAGATCGTCGCCTCCACCTTCTACGTCGAGAACTGGTTCCTCGCGTTCACCTCGGCCGACTACCTCGCGCACTCCTCCTCCACCACGGTGCAGCACTACTGGTCGCTGTCGCTCGAGGAGCAGTTCTACGTCATGTGGCCGCTGCTGATCCTGGTGGCGGCGTGGCTGGCGGTGAAGTGGTTCCGGGGGCGTCGACGTGCGTGGATCCTCATGGTCCTGAGCGCGGTCAGCATCGCCTCGCTCATCTTCTGCATCCTGTTCACCGCGACGAACCCCGCCCCCGCCTACTTCGTGACGTTCGGACGGATGTGGGAGTTCGGCCTGGGTGCGATGCTCGCGCTCGTGCCGGCGCTGCGCATCCGCAACGCGATCGGCGGCTTCGTGCTCGGCTGGGCGGGCGTGATCGCCCTCGTCTACACCGCATTCCGCTTCGACGGCACGACCGTGTTCCCCGGCTACGCCGCGCTGCTGCCGGCTTTGGGTGCGGCGGCCGTCATCGCGGCGTCGAACTCGGGACGCTGGTGGCAGCCGACGCGGGTGCTGGCGCTGCGCCCGGCCCGCTTCGTCGGCGACATCTCGTACTCGCTGTACCTGTGGCACTGGCCGCTCATCGTCATCGCGCCCTCCGTGCCGTTCTGGGGACTGACCATCTACCACCGCGTCGCGCTGCTCGGCATCTGCTTCGTGCTCGCATGGCTCACCAAGCGATTCGTGGAGGATCCGGTGCGGCGCTGGAAGCCGCTGCTGCGGCGCCGGCCGCGGGTGACGCTGTGGGCGTCGCTCGGGGCGATGGTGCTGGTCGGCGCCGTGGCGCTGGGCGGCTGGGCCGTCAACGCGTCGGCGTACCAGGAGGGCGTCGCGCAGGTGGCCGAGACGCGGGCGAACCCGCCCGCCTGCTTCGGTGCGGCATCCGTGCTCGACCCGTCCTGCGCGGGGACCGACTTCGGCGACACGATCCTGCCCTCGCCCGGGTTCGCGGGGGCCGACGGCCCGGACGAGGACCAGTGCTTCGTGCAGCTCACCGACTCCCGGCCGACGTCGTGCACCTTCGGCTCCGACGACCCGGACGCGCCCGTCGTCGCGCTCGTCGGCGACAGCCACGCCTACCAGCTGCTGTCGACGTTCGAGGAGATCGCCGACGAGAACGGCTGGCGGCTCGTCACCTACTTCAAGGGCGCGTGCCCCTGGAACACGACGCCGCTGTCCACGCCCGGCGCGTTCGGCCAGGCCTGCTCCGACTGGCGGGCGCAGGTGATCCAGGCGCTGGACGAGGATCCGCCCGACGTCGTGTTCACCGCGGCGCTGGCCTCCACGCCGTACTCGGCGGACGGCTACGACTCCGCGCACGACGCTGCCGTGGCCGGCTACCAGGACGCATGGAGCGCGATGACCGCGATCGGGGTCCCGGTCGTGACCGTCGTGGACAACCCGGCGTACGAGACCGACCCGAACAAGTGCCTGCGGACACGCGACGCGTCGTCGTGCACGGTGGCGCGGGCGGACGCCCTCGCCACGGACGACCCGCTGCGGGATGCCGCGACCGGCATGGCCGACGTCACCCTGCTCGACTTCACCGACGTCTACTGCGACGACACCACCTGCTTCCCGGTCGTCGGCGGGGCGAACCTGTACCGCGATCAGGACCATCTCACGGTGACGTTCCTCAACACCCTGGAGCCCCAGTACACCGCCGCGATCTCCGCGGCCCTCGCCTCACGCGGATAGGCTCGGCCCATGACCGTCGCCGCCTCCGCATCCGTGCTCCGCCTCGAGGACGCCGTCCCCGCACTGGCCGACACGGCCTTCGTCGCCGACGGCGCGCGCGTGCTCGGCGCGGTGACGCTCGGCGACCGGGCGAGCGTCTGGTACAACGCGGTCCTGCGCGCGGACAGCGCTCCGATCACGATCGGGGCGCGCAGCAACCTGCAGGACAACGTCTCGGTGCACGTCGACCGCGGCGCTCCGGTGCTGCTCGGCGAGGACGTCTCGGTCGGCCACAACGCGGTCGTGCACGGCTGCACGATCGGCGACGGCGCGCTGATCGGCATGGGCAGCGTGGTGCTCAGCGGCGCGGTCATCGGGGCGGGTTCGCTCGTGGCGGCCGGCGCGGTCGTGCTCGAGGGGACGGTCGTCCCCGAGGGCTCCCTGGTGGCGGGAGTCCCGGCCAAGGTGCGGCGCCCGCTCACCGACGAGGAGCGCGAGGGCCTGATCCGCAATGCGGCGGCGTACCTGGGCCACATCGACGAGCACACGGAGGCCACGGAGGGGATGACGGGAATCGAACCCGCGTAATCAGTTTGGAAGACTGAGGCTCTACCATTGAGCTACATCCCCGAGGCTGCGACGGACGCAGCATCCGACAGTCTATAGCGACCTCTGGGCGCCGCCTGACAGGACGCGGGATCAGACGGCGCAGGTCGGCTAGACTTCTGTGGGCCGTTGTCGGCGCACGTGCGCGTGCAGCCCGCCCGGGGCGTAGCTCAGCTTGGTAGAGCGCCCGCTTTGGGAGCGGGAGGCCGCAGGTTCAAATCCTGTCGCCCCGACGAACGACCCCCGACATCACAACCCCCGCGGCCGCCGCGTGCCGCCGTGGGAAAACGAGGAGAACGACAGGCATGGTCACCAGCACCGTCGAGCAGCTCAGCCCCACCCGGGTCAAGCTCCACATCACGGTCTCGCCCGAGGATCTGAAGCACAGCATCCAGCACGCCTACGAGCACATCGCTCAGGACGTGCAGATCCCCGGCTTCCGCAAGGGCAAGGTGCCCGCGCCCATCATCGACCAGCGCATCGGCCGTGGCGTCGTGCTCGAGCATGCCGTCAACGAGGGCCTCGACGGCTTCTACCGTCAGGCGATCGAGGCGAACGAGGTGCGCGCCATCGGCCGCCCCGAGGCGGAGATCGTCGAGCTGCCCGAGCTGAAGGACTTCTCCGGCGACCTGAAGGTGACCGTCGAGGTCGACGTGCGCCCCGAGTTCGAGCTGCCCGCCTACGAGGGCATCACCATCACGGTGGATGCCGTCGAGACCGACGACGCCGCCATCGACGCCGAGCTCGACCGCCTGCGTGCCCGCTTCGGCACCCTGATCACCGTCGACCGTCCCGCCACGGCCGGCGACTTCGTCGAGCTGGACCTGGTCGCCACGATCGACGGCGCCGAGATCGACCGCGCCGACGGCGTCTCGTACGAGGTCGGCTCGGGCGAGCTGCTCGACGGCATCGACGAGGCCATCGACTCGCTCACCGCCGGCGAGGACACCACCTTCCGCTCCACGCTCGTCGGCGGCGACCACGCCGGCGAGGAGGCCGAGGTCGCGGTCAGCGTCAAGGCCGTCAAGGAGCGCGAGCTGCCGGACGCCGACGACGACTTCGCCCAGATGGCCAGCGAGTTCGACACCGTCGACGAGCTGCGGGCGTCGCTCGCCGAGCGGGTCGCGCAGCAGTCGACCTTCACGCAGGGCGCCGCCGCCCGCGACAAGCTCGTCGAGCAGCTCGTCGAGCAGGCCGACATCCCCGTCCCGGCCGGCGTCGTCGAGGCCGAGGTGCACGCCCACCTCGAGGGCGAGGGACGCCTCGAGGACGACGAGCACCGCGCCGAGGTCACCGCCGCCAGCGAGAAGCAGTTCCGCACCCAGCTCGTGCTCGACAAGCTCGCCGAGCAGACGGGCGTGCAGGTCTCGCAGGAGGAGCTGACCCAGTACCTCATCCAGTCCGCCGCGCAGTACGGCATGGCTCCGCAGGAGTTCGTCGAGGCCCTGCAGCAGGCGAACCAGCTGCCCTCCCTCGTCGGCGAGGTCGGCCGCAACAAGGCCCTCGCGATCGCGCTGGGCCGCGTGAACGTCGTCGACACCGACG
Source organism: Microbacterium sp. (assembly GCF_047606385.1). Classification (GTDB taxonomy): domain Bacteria; phylum Actinomycetota; class Actinomycetes; order Actinomycetales; family Microbacteriaceae; genus Microbacterium. The sequence goes on along the minus strand of NZ_JASGEL010000130.1, from coordinate 29,651 downwards.
GCAAGAGCGTCGACCTCGCAGGCTTCGTCGCCCTCGAGGACGAGCCCGCCGCCGAGGCCGACGTGGTCGAGGAGGCCGAGGAGATCACCGAGGCCGCCGCGGAGGAGCCGGTCGCGGCGGCCACGCCCGCGAAGAAGGTCCCCGCCAAGAAGCCGGCGGCGAAGAGGACCACCAAGAAGGCCGACGCCGAGTAAGCGCGACGCGGTCGAATGAGGGGCGGATGCCGACGGCATCCGCCCCTCATTCCGTCTGCGGTATGCCGACGGCGAACACGGGCGAGGCGTCTGGAGCACGCCGGTAGATTCGATCCCACGATCACCGGAACGGGAGTGAACATGGCCGAACCCCTTGTCGCGACGAGTGTCTTCGACAGGCTGCTGAAGGACCGCATCATCTGGCTGGGGTCCGAGGTGCGCGACGACAACGCCAACGAGATCTGCGCGAAGATCCTGCTGCTGGCGGCGGAGGACTCCGAGAAGGACATCTACCTCTACGTCAACTCCCCGGGCGGCTCGATCACGGCCGGCATGGCGATCTACGACACCATGCAGTTCGTCCCGAACGACATCGTCACCGTCGGCATCGGCATGGCGGCGTCCATGGGCCAGCTGCTGCTGACCGCCGGCACCAAGGGCAAGCGCTACATCACCCCGAACGCACGCGTTCTGCTGCACCAGCCGCACGGCGGCTTCGGCGGCACCGCGAGCGACATCCAGACCCAGGCGCAGCTGATCGTCTCCATGAAGAACCGCCTCGCCGAGATCACCGCGGCCCAGACCGGGAAGTCCGTCGAGCAGATCAACGCCGACGGCGACCGCGACCGCTGGTTCACCGCCGAGGAGGCGCTCGAGTACGGCTTCGTGGACCACATCCGCGAGTCCGCGACCGACGTCATCGGCGGCGGCGGGACCGAGAACTAGGCGACACAGGCTGCAGAAGAGAGAGAACCCGATGAACACCCCCAGCTTCGGCATCCCCCAGGGCCTGCAGATGCCGTCCAGCCGTTACGTGCTGCCGCAGTTCGAGGAGCGCACCGCCTACGGCTACAAGCGCCAGGATCCGTACAACAAGCTGTTCGAGGATCGCGTGATCTTCCTCGGCGTGCAGGTGGACGACGCCTCGGCCGACGACGTGATGGCGCAGCTCCTGGTGCTCGAGTCCCAGGATCCCGACCGCGACATCATCATGTACATCAACTCGCCCGGCGGCTCCTTCACCGCCATGACCGCGATCTACGACACGATGCAGTACGTCTCGCCGCAGATCCAGACGGTCGTGCTCGGCCAGGCGGCCTCCGCGGCCTCCGTGCTGCTGGCCGCCGGCGCGCCCGGCAAGCGGCTCGCGCTGCCCAACGCCCGCATCCTCATGCATCAGCCGGCGATGGGCGAGTCCGGGCACGGCCAGGCCTCCGACATCGAGATCCAGGCGACCGAGATCCTGCGCATGCGCACGTGGCTCGAGGAGACGATGGCCAAGCACACCGGGCAGGACGTCGCGAAGGTCAACAAGGACATCGACCGCGACAAGATCCTGTCGGCCGCCGAGGCGCAGGAGTACGGCATCGTCGACCAGGTGCTCACGACGCGCAAGCGGACGCCGGCGGCGCTCACGAGCTGACCGGTCGGAAGGCCCCGGCATCGCGCCGGGGCCTTCGTCAGATGACCACGCATCACGCAATACCCGCACGCGTCGTCGGCAGCGATTAGGCTCGACGCAGCGGGACGACCGCGGAGGAAGGGGGCACCATGGCTCGCATCGGAGAGAGCGCCGATCTGTTCAAGTGCTCGTTCTGTGGGAAGAGTCAGAAGCAGGTGCAGCAGCTCATCGCCGGCCCCGGCGTGTACATCTGCGACGAGTGCGTCGAGCTGTGCAACGAGATCATCGAAGAGCGGATGGCGGAGCAGGGCGACGGCGTCGCCGCCGAGTTCGACCTCCCCAAGCCGCGCGAGATCTTCACCTTCCTCGAGGAGTACGTGGTCGGCCAGGACTCCGCCAAGCGGGCCCTCGCGGTCGCCGTCTACAACCACTACAAGCGCGTGCGCGCGCAGTCGACGATCACCTCGGCCGAGCAGCGCGCGGAAGAGGTCGAGATCGCCAAGAGCAACATCCTCATGCTCGGCCCGACCGGCTGCGGCAAGACGTACCTCGCGCAGACCCTCGCGAAGCGGCTCAACGTGCCGTTCGCGGTCGCCGACGCCACGGCCCTCACCGAGGCCGGCTACGTCGGCGAGGACGTCGAGAACATCCTGCTCAAGCTCCTGCAGGCCGCCGACTTCGACACGAAGCGGGCCGAGACCGGCATCATCTACATCGACGAGGTCGACAAGATCGCCCGCAAGGCCGAGAACCCGTCGATCACCCGCGACGTGTCCGGCGAGGGCGTGCAGCAGGCGCTGCTGAAGATCCTCGAGGGCACCGTGGCCTCCGTGCCGCCGCAGGGCGGCCGCAAGCACCCCCACCAGGAGTTCATCCAGATCGACACGACGAACGTGCTGTTCATCGTCGCCGGTGCGTTCGCAGGCCTGGAGGACATCATCTCCTCGCGCATCGGCAAGCACGGCGTCGGCTTCGGCGCGCCGCTGCAGCGCAAGGACGACGCGCCCGACCTGTTCAGCGAGGTGCTGCCCGAGGACCTGCACAAGTTCGGCCTGATCCCCGAGTTCATCGGCCGCCTCCCCGTGGTCGCGTCGGTGTCGCCGCTGGACCGGAGCGCGCTGATGGAGATCCTCACCGAGCCGAAGAACGCGCTGATCAAGCAGTATCAGCGCATGTTCGAGCTGGACGGGGTCGAGCTCGACTTCGACGACGACGCGCTCGCGGCGATCGCCGACCTGGCCGTGGCGCGCAAGACCGGCGCGCGGGGCCTGCGGGCGATCCTCGAGGACGTGCTCGGCCCGATCATGTTCGAGATCCCCTCGAACAGCGACGTCGCCAAGGTCGTCGTCACCCGGGCAGCGGTGGAGGACGGCGCCGAGCCGACGCTCGTGCTCGCGCAGAAGCGCAAGAGCGCCTGACGCGTCGCGCTCAGGCGACGGCGTCCTCTCTCGCGTACTCCTCGGTGAGCTCCTGCTCGATGCGCCGGCCGGGCATCGAGAGCAGCACGACGAGTCCGCCGAGCACGACCGCGACCGCTCCGGCGACGAACACGAGCAGCGATCCGTGCAGGAACGACTCCTTCGCCGCGGCGATGATCTGGTCGGCGTACTGCGGGAACTGCTGCGCCGTCTCGGCGGCGGAGGAGAACGACGAGCGCAGCTGGTTCTGCACGTCGGCGCCGATGCCCGACGCGTCCGCGGAGTCGGCGATCTGCTGCGCGAAGCTGGCCGCGAACCCGGCGGCGAGGATCGTGCCGAACAGCGCCTGCATGACCGAGCCGCCGAGATCGCGCTGCAGGTCCGACGTCGCCGAGGCCATGCCGACGCGTCGGACCGGCGTGCTGCCGGTGAGCGAGCGCGACGCCGGGGTCAGGGCCAGGCCGGCACCGGAGCCGACGAGGACGAAGGTCGCGATCGCGAGGGCGTAGCCCGTGTCCTGGCTCCAGAAGAACATCGACACGAACGCGACCAGCACGAACGCGTAGCCGAGCACCATCGTGAACCGTGAGCCGCGGGCGACGACCAGTCGCGCCGACAGCTGCGCGGCGATCACCAGGAACACGGCGCAGGGCAGACCGGACAGTCCCGCGACCGCCGGACTCGCGCCGACGACGTTCTGCAGGAACTGCTGGCCGACGAAGGCGGCACCCATCAGCGAGCCGAACACGATCATGCCGCCCACCGCGGGCACCCAGAACAGTCGGCGCCGGGCGATGCGCAGGTCGTACAGCGGGCTGGTCGCCGCCCGCTGCCGCCAGAAGAACAGCACCAGGGCGACGACGGACACGACGAAGCCGAGGAGGGCGAGCACGCGGGTCGGGCGGGACGCCACGAGGCTCAGCGAGAGCACGAAGGCGCCGACCATCACCACCGACAGGACGCCGCCGAGGTGGTCCACCCTGTCGGTCGACTCGTTGACGCCCTTCGGGATGCAGACGATCACCAGCACGAGCGTGATGGCGGCCAGCGGCACGACGACGAGGAACACCGAGCCCCACCAGAAGACGCTCAGCAGGAACCCGGCGACCGCGGGCCCCAGCGACGCGGCACCGGCGCTGACCCCGGACCACAGGGCGATCGCCCTCGTGCGCCGGATGCCCGGTGCCCACAGGGCGGTGATGAGCGCCAGGGTGGTGGGGTACGACATCCCGCCGAACAGCCCGGTCAGCAGCCGTGCGGCCGCCAGGAACGCGTCGCCGGGCGCGTACGCCGACAGCAGACTCGCACCGATCGTGCCCGCCAGGCCGATGACGAGCAGCTGCTTGCGGCCGTACCTGTCGCCGACCGCGCCGAAGTACAGCACCGACATCGCCAAGCCCAGGGTGCAGCCGATCGCGATCAGATTGAGCGAGGTCTGCGATGCCGCGAAGGCGCGGCCGATGTCGGGGAGGGCGACGTTCGCGACGGCGAGGTTGATGTTGCACACGAGCGCCCCGAGGGTGAGCGCGGTCAGGGCGATCCCGGCGCGGGCGGGCGCGCCGGTCGGGGCAGCGGCAGCTGTCGTCATGGGTCCGATTCTTGCAGTCAGCCGCCCAGCCCGCGGCGACGCAGCAACGGCTCGATCTCCGCGTCCCGGCCGCGGAAGTCGCGATAGGCGGCCAGCGGGTCGACCGATCCGCCGACGCCGAGCAGGCGCCGGCGGAACCGCTCGCCGTTCGCGCGGGTGAGACCGCCGTTCTCGCGGAACCACTCCACGGTGTCCGCGTCGAGCACCTCGCTCCAGATGTACGAGTAGTACCCGGCGCTGTAGCCGCCCGAGAAGACGTGCGCGAAGTACGTGCTGGCGTACCGCGGCGGCACCGCCGGGTCGTCGAGGCCGATCTCGCGCAGCGCCGCGGTCTCGAACGCGGCGACGTCGGTCGCCTCCGCAGCCTGCGCGGGGGTGAGGGTGTGCCAGGCCATGTCCAGCCAGGATGCGGCGAGGTACTCGCTCGTGGCGAAGCCCTGGCCCGCGACCTCGCTCGCGTGCAGCCGTTCGACGACGTCCGCGGGCAGCGGCTCGCCGGTCTCGACGTGGCGCGCGTAGTTCGCGAGCACCTCCGGCCACAGGATCCACATCTCGTTGACCTGGCTCGGGAACTCGACGAAGTCGCGCCGTACCGCGGTGCCCGCGAACGACGGGTATTCGACTCTCGCGAACAGGCCGTGCAGGGCATGGCCGAACTCATGGAACAGCGTGGTGACCTCGTCCAGCGTCAGCAGCGTCGCCGTGCCCGGCTCGGGCCGGGCGACATTGAGGTTGTTGACGACGACGGGAGCCGTGCCGCGCAGTCCCGACTGCGTGACGAGCGAGTTCATCCAGGCGCCGCCGCGTTTCGTGTCGCGGGTGTAGAGGTCGAGCAGGTACAGCCCGATCGGGGTGCCGTCCTGCTCACGGACCTCGAAGACCCGCACCTCGGGGTGATACGCCGGGATGTCCGTGCGCTCGGCGAACGTCACGCCGTACAGCCGCTCGGCGGCGAAGAAGACGCCGTCCCGCAGCACGCGCTCCGCTTCGAACCACGGCCGCAGCGCCGCGGAGTCGATGTCGTACTCGGCCTGGCGCACCTTCTCCGTCACGAACGCCCAGTCGTATGCCTCGATCGGAATGTCATCGCTCAGCGCCTGCAGGGCGGCTTTCTCCCTCGTGGCGTTCGCCGCGGCCGGGACGGCCAGCCGGCGCAGCAGGTCGAGGACCGCCCCGGGGGAGCCGGCGGTCTGGTCGGCCGTCACGTAGGCGGCGTGGCTGTCATAGCCGAGCACTCCGGCGCGCTCGGCGCGCAGCGCGACGATCTCGCGCAGCGTCGCCCGGTTGTCGTTGGCACCGCCTCGGGTGCCGCGGCTGCGCGACGCCGCCATGATGCGCTCGCGCGTGCCGCGGTCACGCAGCTGCGCGAGCCACGGATGCCCGGTGAACAGCGGCAGGGTGACCAGCCACGCGTCCTCGATGCCGCGGTCGGCGGCCGCGCGAGCGGCGGCCGACCGCTCGCCGGCGGCGAGGCCGTCGAGCTCGGCGGCATCCGTCACGATGACCGCCAGCTCGTTCGTGTCGGCGAGCAGGTGCTTCTCGAACTGCGTGGTCAGCGTCGAGAGCCGCGTGTTGATCGCGGTCAGCCGCGCCTTCGCCTCGTCGTCCAGGCCGGCGCCGGCGCGGGACATGCCCGTGAAGCGGCGCTCCACGAGATAGCGCTGCTCGGGCGTGAGACCGGCGGCGTCCCGTTCGTCGTGGACCGCGCCGATGCGGGCGAACAGCGCCGCGTCCAGGGTGATCGCGTCCCAGTGCGCGGACATGAGCGGCGCGAGCCGCTCGTCGATCGCCTGGATGTCGGGTGTGGCGTCCGCGGAGGAGACGTTGTAGAACGCGCGGCTCACCCGGGCGAGGAGGCCCCCCGCGCGCTCCAGCGGCAGCAGCGTGTTCTCGAAGGTCGGCGTCGAGCGCACCCGTGTGATCGCGGCGATCTCGTCCCGGTGCTCGGCGAAAGCCGCCTCGAACGCGGGCAGGTAGTGCTCGGGGCGGATGTCGGGATACGACGGGATGCCGTACGGCAGCGGGCTCGGACTCAGCAGGGGGTTGGCGGCATCCGTCACCCTGTCAGCGTAGAACGTGGCTCAGGCGAACTCGTCGTCCGGGTCGTGATGCACCACGACCTCGCCGTCGCGGTCGATCTGGACGACGATGCCGGTGTCGAGCTCGGCGACCGGCCGGCCCTCGAGGAAGGTCAGCGTCCAGCTCGGCGCGGGCTGACCCAGCTGATCCGGCGGCAACGCCTCCTCGACCGCGGCGATCTGAGGGCGCAACGCCGCCGGCACGGCGGCGGGGGGCTGCGTGCGTGCGGTCCAACGGGTGCCGAGCCGCATGTCAGGCCTCCTGCGGTGCGAACTCGATCTCCAGGATGCCGATCTCCTCGGCGTCCTGGAATCCGAGGTCGGCGATGCGGCCGACGGCCTTCAGATCGCCCTCGGCGAGGGCGAGCACGTCACGCACGTCCGCGGGCGCGGCGAGCGCGAGACGCGCCACGGGTGTCTTCTGCGAGGCCTTCGCCTCCGTCTTCGCACGGCGGATCGCGATGAGTGCCTCGCCCACCGCTGCGAGGACCGCCGGGTCGCCCTCGATGCCGGTGGGCTCCGGCCACGAGGCGAGATGCACCGAGTCGTCGTGGAACCACGACCACGCCTCCTCCGCGGCGAAGGCGAGCACCGGGGCGAGCAGCCGCAGCAGCGTGTCGAGCGCGATGCGCAGCGCGAGGGCGGCGGAGGCCTGGCCGACGTCGGTCCGATCGTAGGCGCGCTCCTTGACGAGCTCGAGGTAGTCGTCGCAGAACGTCCAGAAGAACGCCTCGGTGACCTCCAGCGCGCGGGCGTGGTCGTACGCCTCGAACGCGCGGGTCGCGTCGCGGACCACCTGGTCGAGCGTCGCGAGCATGGAGGCGTCCAGCGCGTGCGTGATCTGCGCGCCGTCCGGCACCGGGAACGACAGCACGAACTTCGCGGCGTTGAGCACCTTGATCGCCAGGCGGCGGCCGATCTTGACCTGTGTCGGGTTCTGCGCGTCGAACGCGGCATCCGTGCCCAGGCGGCTCGAGGCCGCCCAGTAGCGCACCGCGTCGGAGCCGTGCTGGTCGAGGATCGCCGCCGGGGTGACGACGTTGCCCTTCGACTTCGACATCTTCTTGCGGTCGGGGTCGACGATGAAGCCGCTGATGGCGGCATCCGTCCAGGGCGACCGGTCGTCCTCGAGCGCGCTGCGCAGCATGGTCGAGAACAGCCAGGTGCGGATGATGTCCTGCCCCTGCGGGCGCAGGTCGAAGGGGGCGACCAGGTCCCACAGCTCGTCGTCGCGCTGCCAGCCGCCGGCCAGCTGCGGGGTGAGCGAGCTCGTCGCCCAGGTGTCGAAGATGTCGCGCTCCGCGTCGAACCCGCCCGGTGCGCCGCGCTGGGCTTCGGAGAACCCCGGGGGCACGTCCACGGTCGGGTCGACCGGCAGCTGAGCGAGATCGGGGATGAGGACGCGGTCGTAGTCGCGTTCGCCGTCGGCGTCGAGGCCGTACCAGACCGGGATCGGCACGCCGAAGAACCGCTGCCGGCTGACGAGCCAGTCGCCGGTCAGGCCGTTCGTCCAGTTCTCGTAGCGCACGCGCATGAAGTCCGGGTGCCACCTCAGCTCGCGGCCGAGCTCGATGAGCTTCTCGCGCAGCGCCGCATCGCGGGCGCCGTTGCGCAGGTACCACTGCCGGGTCGAGACGATCTCCAGCGGCCGGTCGCCCTTCTCGAAGAACTTCACCGGGTGGGTGAACGGCGTCGACACCTCGCGCAGGTCGCCCGACTCCTCGAGCAGCTCGACGATGCGCTTCTTGGCGCTGAAGACCGTCTTGCCGGCGAGCTCGGCATAGGCCGCGCGGGCGGCATCCGTCGTGATCACGTCGGGCGCATCGGCGACGACCCGGCCGTCCTGGCCGATGATCGTGCGATTGGGCAGGTCGAGCTCGCGCCACCAGATGATGTCGGTCACGTCGCCGAAGGTGCAGATCATGGCGATGCCCGACCCCTTGTCCGGCTGGGCGAGCGGATGCGGCCTGACCGGCACCTCGACGCCGAACAGGGGCGTCGTCACGGTCGTGCCGAACAGCGGCTGGTACCTCTCGTCGTCGGGGTGGGCGACGAGGGCGACGCACGCCGCGAGCAGCTCGGGCCGGGTCGTCTCGATGAGCACCTCGCCCTCACCGTCGGTGCGGTGGAAGGCGAGCCGGTGGTAGGAGGCCTGCTGCTCGCGGTCCTCGAGCTCGGCCTGCGCGATCGCGGAGCGGAAGTCCACGTCCCACAGGGTGGGGGCGAGGGCCTGATACGCCTCGCCCCGCTCCAGGTTGCGCAGGAACGCGAGCTGGCTGGTGCGGATCGTGTCGTCCGAGATGGTGCGGTAGGTCTGCGTCCAGTCCACGGACAGGCCGAGCGTGCGGAACAGGTCCTCGAACTGCTTCTCGTCCTCGACCGTCAGCCGCTCGCACAGCTCGATGAAGTTGCGGCGGCTGATCGGGATCTGGTCCGCGGCCTTCGTGGACTTGTTGTCGCCGCCCTCGAAGGGCGGGGTGAAGTCGGCGTCGTACGGCAGGCTCGGGTCGCAGCGCACGCCGTAGTAGTTCTGCACCCGGCGCTCGGTGGGCAGCCCGTTGTCGTCCCAGCCCATCGGGTAGAACACGGTCTTGCCGCGCATCCGCTCGAACCGGGCCTTGAGGTCGGTGTGCGTGAAGCTGAAGACGTGGCCGATGTGGAGGCTCCCCGACGCCGTCGGCGGGGGAGTGTCCACCGAGAAGACGCCGGCGCGGCCGCTCGCCTTGGCGGCGTCGCGGTCGAACAGGTACGTCCCCCGCTCGCGCCATGCGGCATCCCAGGTCGACTCGAGACCCTCGAGAGCGGGCTTGTCGGGAACGGCCATGGGGACTCCTCGATATGTGCGGCACCGTGTGTGCGTGCCTGAGTGTGGGAACCGGAACAGTCTACCGGCGGGGTCGTGTCCGTGCCGGCGTCCGTGCCTCTCGCAACCTCCGCGATTCGCGCAACCTCAGCTGCGCGGCGCCGAATCGGCGGAGGCTATGCGAATCGCAGAGGTTGCGCAGGCCGCCCGGTTCTCCACAGACCGGTGGAAGCGACCGGTCATGCACAGATCGCGACGCGGGCGGAGGTGTCGTGCCCGGCGGCGACAGGATCCCCTCATGGACCGCTCCGACCCCGTCCGCGCCGTGGTGTCGCGCGTGACCGCCCTCGGCGGCGTCGCCCGTCCGACGGTGCTTGCTCGCGAGGGTCACAGCCGCTACCGGGTCGGGCAGGCGCTGGATGCCGGGCTGCTGGTGCGGGTGCGTCGCGACTGGGTGGCGACTCCGTCCGCCGATCCGCAGCTCATCGCCGCCGCGCGGAACGGCGTCGTGCTGTCGTGCGTGACGATGGCGCGGCGGCTGGGGCTGTGGGTCGCGGAGGCTCCCGCGCTGCCGCACGTCGCACATCCCGGCCACGGCCGGGTGGCCCGGCTGCCGGGAGCCGTGGTGCACTGGCAGCATCCCGTCGTGCCGCGGCATCCCGACGCGCTCGAGGACACCGTGCAGAACGTGCTGATGACCGTGGCATGCTGCCAGCCCTACGAGCGGGCGAAGGCGATCTGGGAGTCGGCGTTGAACAAGCGGCTGGTGGAGCTGTCGGCGCTGGCGCGGCTGCCATGGACCGGCACGGCGCGGGTACTCGCCGTCGAGGTCACGCCGTGGGCCGACTCCGGGCTCGAGACGCTGTTCGTCGTGCGCCTGAGATGGATGGGGCTGCCCATTCGCACTCAGATCTGGATTCGTGGTCACCGCGTCGACATCCTCATCGGCGACCGGCTGGTCGTGCAGATCGACGGCGGCCACCACGTCGGTGCGCAGCGCGCCGAGGACATCCGGCACGACGCCGAGCTCACGCTCATGGGCTACCACGTCATCCGCGTCGGTTACGACCAGGTCATGCACTGCTGGCATGAGGTGCAGGACCTCATCATGCAGGCCGTCGCACAGGGACTGCATCGGGCCTAGGCGGTCGTTCTCGCCGCAACATCAGCGATTCGCGCAACCTCCGTTGCGGTGGGGGATTCCGGCTGAGGTTGTGCGGATCGCTGAGGTTGTGCGAAGCAGGGAGGCGGCGCGAAGCCCAGGTGCGGCATGTCGAGTGGGAGACGGCGAGCGGTCAACCACGTACCGCGAGAGAGCGCGCGGCGAGCGACGCCACGAGGGTCACCGCGGACAGCAGGGCCAGCACGAGGCCCGGATGCCACCAGGCCTGACCGGTCGCCTCGCCGAGGGCGGCAGTCGCGAGCGGGATGAAACCGCTGACGGTCGCGGCGATCGCGTACGCGAACGACAGCGCGGAGTAGCCGAACCGGTCCGGGAACAGGTCTGCCATGAGCCCGCCGAGCGCCGCCCACGACATGGTCGGCAGGATGCCGCCGACCACCATCATGCCCACCAGCACCCCGAAGCCGGCCGACTGCAGCAGCGCATACATCGGGAACGCGATCACGAGCGTGCCCACCGCGCCCCAGGCGACGACCTGCGCGGACCCGATGCGGGCGGCCCACGCACCGAACAGCGGCACCGTCACCAGCTGCAGCAGCGCGCCGATCGTGGCGGCGGACAGCAGGTCCATGTAGCTGTATCCCAGCTGGGTCGAGCCGTAGTTCATCGTGTAGGTGTTCATGAGCGAGTACGAGCCGATGCCGAGCAGCGCCGCGCCCACGGCGACCAGCAGGGCGACCGGGCGCTCGCGGAACATCGTCAGCACGGGCGCGCGGTCACGGCGGTGCTCGGCGACGAGCTCGTCGAACACCGGCGTCTCCGAGATCGACCAGCGCAGGTACAGCGACACCAGCAGCAGCGGCAGCGCCACGAGGAACGGGATGCGCCAGCCCCACGCCGCGAGCTGATCCGTCGGCAGAGCGGACACCAGCACGATGAACACCGTGGCCGACAGGATGGAGCCCACCGGCGACCCGAGCTGCGGGATCGCGGCGTAGAAGGCTCGCTTCACCCGCGAGGAGTGCTCGGTCGCCAGCAGGATCGACCCGCCCCATTCGCCGCCCAGGGACAGTCCCTGCGCCACGCGCAGCACCACCAGCAGCACGGCGCCGAGCCACCCGGCCTGCCCGTAGGTCGGCAGCACGCCGATCAGCCCGGTGGCGACGCCCATGACGCCCACCGTCCACAGCAGCGTCGTGCGCCGGCCGAGCCGGTCGCCCATCCACCCGAACACGAGGGCGCCGATCGGGCGCACCACGAACGCGACCGCGATCGTCGTGAACGAGGCGAGGGTCGCGCCGGCGGCGCCCAACGGCTCGAAGAACAGCGGGCCGACGAAGAACGCCGAGAAATAGGCGAAGACGTAGAAGTCGAACGACTCCAGCGACGTCCCCACCATCGACGCCCACGCGACGCGGCGGGGCGGGACGGAGATCGGCGAGGGGACGGATGCCGTGGATGTCGCAGAAGTCACGGACATCCATCCTGGCACGGGTCCAGAAACCCGGCTCAGTCCTTCACGTCGATGCCGGCGGCGAGGGCGAGGGCCTCGGCCAGGCCGAGTGCCTGCACGGGTGTCAGGGTCGTGCCGCGCAGCGCCGCGGCATCCGTCACGGTGAGCACGTCGACGCCGCGCAGATCGGTGTCGCGGGCCCGCATGCCGCGGGTGTCGATGTCGTCGATGTCGCAGTCCTCGCACCGCACCCGCGCCAGCTCGGCCTCCGGCAGATCGAGGGCGCCGATGCGGCAGCCGACCAGCAGCAGGTCCTCGATGCGCGCCTGCCGCAGACCCAGGTAGTCGACCCGCACGCCGCGCAGCACGAGGCCGTCGACGACCGCGCCGGTGAGGTCGAGGGTGCCGATGCGGCCGCCATCGATCGAGACCTCCCGCCACCGCGAGTGCGCGGCCGGGACCTCGGTGGCGCGCAGGTCGACGATGGCCACGTCGAGGAGCCGGGCGTGGGTGAGCACGAGCCGCTGCACCGCCGCGTCGGTGAGAGCGCTGGCCGTCAACGCGGACCGGGTGGCGTCGACGTCCCCCCGCAGGCCGTCGATGGCGACGCCGGTCAGATCGGCGCCGGGGGAGGGTGCGGGAGCCTCGGTCAGGTCGGCGGCGACGTCCGGGACCACCGGCCGCGGGGACAGCGGACGCGGAACGGAGCGGGGCACGTGCCGAGCATAGGTCGGGGCGGATAGAATCGTTCGCATCGGCATCGATCCGGCCATCACCGGGGAGCTCTCGGAAGAACGGCGCAAGCCTGGTAGAACCGAGCGGGGCAGGCCCGTCACAGCCGCGGTGAGAGGGGCCGGAGCATCCGGCAAGCGGGGTGGTACCGCGGTCCGAGGATCGTCCTCGCAGGAGAGCATTGCGACCTGCTGGAGTGAGATGACCTACCCGAAGCCTTCCGCGTCCGTCCCGGACCTCACCCCGAGCCCGCGCTTCCCCGCGATCGAGGAGGACGTGCTCGCGTTCTGGCGGCGCGACGACACCTTCCGCGCCTCGGTCGCGCAGCGCGACGGGGCCCCGGAGTGGGTCTTCTACGACGGGCCGCCGTTCGCGAACGGGCTGCCGCACTACGGCCATCTGCTGACCGGCTACGCCAAGGACGTGTTCCCGCGCTTCCAGACCATGCGCGGCAAGAAGGTGGACCGCGTGTTCGGCTGGGACACCCACGGTCTGCCCGCAGAGCTGGAGGCGATGAAGCAGCTCGGCATCACCGAGAAGAGCGAGATCGAGGCCATGGGGCTCGCGACCTTCAACGCGAAGGCCCGCGAGTCGGTGCTGACCTACACGCGCGAGTGGGAGGACTACGTCACGCGTCAGGCGCGCTGGGTCGACTTCGAGCGCGGCTACAAGACGCTCGACCTCGGCTTCATGGAGTCCGTGCTGTGGGCGTTCGCGAGCCTGTACGAGAAGGGGCTCGCCTACGAGGGCTACCGCGTGCTGCCGTACTGCTGGCGCGACGAGACGCCGCTGTCCAACCACGAACTGCGCATGGACGACGACGTCTACAAGATGCGCCAGGACCCGTCGGTCACGGTGACCTTCCCGCTGGTCGGGGTCAAGGCGGAGGCGCTGGGCCTGACCGGGGTGCGGGTGCTCGCCTGGACCACGACCCCGTGGACGCTGCCGACGAACCTCGCGCTCGCCGTCGGAGGCGGCATCCGCTACGTCGTGGTGCCCGGCGGCCCGAACGGCGCCGCCGACGTGCCGGCCGGCGACGACACGGAGAGCGCGCTGGCGCACCGGTATCTGCTGGCCGCCGACCTGCTGGCCGGCTATGCGAAGGATCTCGGATACGAGTCGGCCGAGGCGGCCGCCGCCGCGGTCGAGCGCGAGCTCGCAGGCAGCGAGCTCGACGGCGTCGCCTACGACCGCCTGTTCGACTACTACGCGGACGTCGACGTCTGGGGCACGGGCGAGGCCTGGCGCATCCTGGTCGACGACTACGTCACCACGACCGACGGCACCGGCATCGTGCACCAGGCACCCGCCTACGGCGAGGACGACAAGCGCGTGGCGGACGCCGCCGGCATCCCGACCATCGTCAGCCTCGACGACGGCGGCCGCTTCCTGCCGCAGGTCGCCGACGTCGCGGGCGAGCTGTGGATGGATGCCAACCGGCCGCTGATCCGGCTCCTGAAGGCCGAGGGGCGGCTCCTGCGCGAGGCGTCGTACGAGCACTCCTACCCGCACTGCTGGCGCTGCCGGAACCCGCTGATCTACAAGGCCGTCTCCAGCTGGTTCGTGCGCGTGACAGAGTTCAAGGACCGCATGGTCGAGCTCAACGAGCAGATCACGTGGGCGCCGGAGAACGTCAAGCACGGCCAGTTCGGCAAGTGGCTGGAGGGCGCTCGCGACTGGTCGGTCAGCCGGAACCGCTACTGGGGCTCGCCGATCCCGGTGTGGAAGAGCGACGATCCCGCGTTCCCGCGCGTCGACGTGTACGGCTCCCTCGCCGACCTGGAGCGCGACTTCGGCCGCCTGCCCCGCAACGACGAGGGCCAGGTCGACCTGCACCGGCCGTACATCGACGAGCTGACCCGGCCGAATCCCGACGACCCCACCGGGCGCAGCACGATGCGCCGCATCGAGGACGTGTTCGACGTCTGGTTCGACTCCGGCTCGATGCCCTACGCGCAGGTGCACTACCCGTTCGAGAACCGCGACTGGTTCGACGAGCACTCGCCGGCCGACTTCATCGTGGAGTACATCGGGCAGACGCGCGGCTGGTTCTACGTCATGCACGTGCTCTCGACAGCGCTGTTCGACCGTCCCGCGTTCATCGGGGTGAGCTGCCACGGCATCGTGCTCGGCAGCGACGGCCAGAAGATGTCGAAGTCGCTGCGCAACTACCCGGACGTCGGCGAGGTCTTCACCCGCGACGGCTCCGACGCGATGCGCTGGTTCCTGATGTCCAGCTCGGTGCTGCGCGGCGGCAACCTCGTCGTCACCGAGGAGGGCATCCGCGCCGGCGTCCGCGAGTTCCTGCTGCCGCTGTGGAACGCGTGGTACTTCTTCGCGACGTACGCGAACGCCTCCGGCGCCGACGGGTACACGGCGTCGTGGCGCACCGACTCGACCGACGTGCTCGACCGCTACATCCTGGCGCTCACCGGCGACCTCGTGCGCGATGTCGCCGCCGACCTGGAGCAGCTCGACTCCACGACCGCCGCGGAGCGGCTGCGCGACTTCGCCGAGGTGCTGACCAACTGGTACATCCGTCGCTCGCGCGACCGGTTCTGGCTCGGCGCGACCGATGATCCCCGTTCGACGGAGGCCTTCGACACGCTGTTCACCGTGCTCGAGACGGTCACCCGCGTCGCCGCACCGCTCGTCCCGCTGATCGCGGAGCGCGTCTGGCAGGGCCTCACCGGCGGGCGCAGCGTGCACCTGCAGGACTGGCCGGACGCCGGGGCCTTCCCAGACGCCGCCGACATCCGAACGGCGATGGATGCCGTGCGCGAGGTGTCGTCGGTCGCCAACGCCCTGCGCAAGAAGGAGGGCAGGCGCGTGCGCCTGCCGCTGCCGCTGCTGACGGTCGTGGTGCCGGACGCCGAGACGCTCGCCCAGTTCGACGACATCCTGCGCGAGGAGCTCAACGTGAAGGCGGTCGAGCTCGCCGAGCTGCGCGCGCACACCGCCGCCGAGTACGGCATCACGCACCGCCTCACCGTCAACGCGCGCGCCGCCGGCCCACGCCTCGGCAAGCAGGTGCAGCAGGTCATCGGCGCCGCGCGCGCCGGCGACTGGACCGAGCACGACGGCATCGTCACCGTCGGCGGCGTCGTGCTCGAACCGGGGGAGTACGACCTCGTGCTCGAGACCTCGGGGCGGCCCGAGGGGGAGGCGCTCGCCGTGCTCTCCGGCGGCGGCTTCGTGCTGCTGGCGACCGCCACGACCCCGGAGCTGGAGGCGGAGGGACTGGCCCGCGACGTGATCCGCGCGGTGCAGGACACGCGCAAGGCGGCGGGTTTCGAGGTGAGCGACCGCATCGCGCTGTCCCTCGCCTTCGACGACGCCGACGACGCGGATGCCGTGCGCGGCGCGTTCGCGGCTGCCGGCGTCGCCGCCGAGACCCTCGCCCTGAGCGCGACGGTGAACGGCGAGGTGCTCGTCGGCAGCACCTTCGACGCGGCATCCGCCGCCGAGCACACCGCATCCTTCGCCGCGGCCGACTTCGCGAACCGCGGCGCGTTCACCGTCGCCGTCACCCGGATCGGAGGCGCCGCATGAGCGATGTGTCGGCCGTATCCATGTCCCAGTTCGGCGCGGAATCGGCCTGCCATACCGCGCCGAACTGGGACATCAACCGCATCAAACTGGGACATGAGGGCACCGCATGAGCGACCGGAGCAGGGCGGACGCCGTCTACGCGTCGCTGCTGACACGGCAGGGCGAGCAGTGGGTGCAACCCCGCGTCGAGCGCACCCGGCGGGTGCTGGAGCTGCTCGACGATCCGCAGCGCACCTACCGGGTCGTGCACGTCACGGGCACGAACGGCAAGACCTCGACGAGCCGCATGATCGAGAGCCTGCTGCGTGCCCACGGCCTGCGCACCGGCCTGTTCACGAGCCCGCACCTGGAGCGCTTCACCGAGCGCATCGTGATCGACGGCGAGCCGATCCAGGACGCCGCGGTCGCCGAGGCGTGGGACGAGATCGAGCCATTCGTCCACCTCGTCGACGCCGAGCTGACGGCGGCGGGGGACGCGCCCCTCACCTTCTTCGAGCTGCTCACCGTTCTCGCCTTCGTCGCGTTCGCCGATGCGCCGATCGACGTCGCCGTGGTCGAGGTCGGCATGGGCGGCGCATGGGACTCCACCAACACCGCCGACGGCGACGTGGCCGTGATCGCCCCGGTGGGCATGGACCACGCCGACCGCCTCGGCGACACGATCGCCGAGATCGCGACCGTCAAGGCCGGGATCATCAAGTCGGGCGCCGCCGTCGTCTCGGCCGCGCAGGAGCCGTCGGCGGCGGAGGCCATCGCCCGCGCCGCCGACGCGGCGGGCGCGACGCTCGCCGTCGAGGGGCGGGAGTTCGGACTCGACGGGCAGCGGCTCGCCGTCGGCGGCCAGCTGCTGGACATCCGTGGCCTCGGCGGCCGGTACGAGGAGCAGTACCTGCCGATCTACGGTGCGCATCAGGGCCGCAACGCCGCACTCGCGCTGGCGGCGGTCGAGTCGCTCATCGGCCATGAGGGGGAGCGGCTCTCACCCGACCTCGTGACCGAGGGCTTCGGACAGGTGACCTCGCCCGGACGCCTGCAGCTGATCGGCACGAACCCGACGGTGCTCGTGGACGCCGCCCACAACCCGCACGGCGCGCACGCGCTGACGGCGGCTCTGACCGAGGCGTTCGACTTCGACGAATGGGGGGTCGTGCTCGGCGTGCTGTCGGACAAGGACGCCGCGGGCATCGTCGCCGAGCTCGCCCCGGTCGCGACGACGGTGTTCGCCACCGCGCCGGACTCGGAACGTGCGCGGGACGCCGACGCCGTCGCCGACCTCGCGGAGCGGGCCGAGATCCCCGTGACCGTGCATCGGGACCTCGCGGACGCCGCGGAGGCCGCGCGGGAATGGGCCTCGGCATCCGATCGTCGCGCCGTCGTCATCGTCGGATCCGTCGTGCTGGCCGGCGAGGCGCTCACGCTCGCCGCAGCCGAGGACTGGAGGAGCGCATGAGCCGCGAACCGCGCGTGCGCCGCGTCCGCGGCGCGCAGGAGTCGCTCGGCCAGGTGGTGCTGGGGTTCGAGGCCGTCATCGTGTTCCTCGCGGGCCTCGTGATCTTCGGCCTCAAGGCGCTGCCCGCCGGTGTGGAGTCGTGGTGGGGGATCGTCGGCGGCAGTCTCGTCGCGGTCGTGATGGTCGCGGCGACCGGCACCCTGCGGCGCAGATGGGGCATCGTGCTCGGCTGGGCGCTCCAGGTCGTCGTGCTCGCCGCCGCCCTCCTGGTGCCGGCGATCCTGATCGTCGTCCTCATTTTCGGCGGCATGTGGGCGTATGCGACCATCAAGGGGGCGCAGCTGGACCGCCGCAACGCCCTGCTGGCGGCACAGGCCGCCGATGTGAACGGAGACTGACACCATGGCCGCTGAAGAAACCCTCGTCCTGGTCAAGCCGGACGGCGTCGCGCGGGGGCTGACCGGCGTGATCCTCGCCCGCATCGAGGCGAAGGGGTACGCGATCGTGGACCTGCGCCTGGTGCAGCCGGATCGCGATCGCCTCGCCGAGCACTACGCCGAGCACGAGGGCAAGCCGTTCTACGAGCCGCTGCTGGAGTTCATGCTCTCCGGCCCCTCGGTCGCCGTCCGCCTGTCCGGGCACCGCGTGATCGAGGGCTTCCGCTCCCTGGCGGGGACCACCGATCCGACGACGGCGGCGCCGGGGACGATCCGCGGCGATCTCGGCCGCGACTGGGGCGTGAAGGTGCAGCAGAACCTCGTGCACGGCAGCGACAGCCCGGAGTCGGCCGCCCGCGAGCTCGGCATCTGGTTCGGCTGAGCGGCGGGGCCTCAGAACAGCGAGCCGAGGATGTCGAGGTGCGCCTGCGCCGCCCCGAAGATCACGAGCAGACCGCCGAGGCTGATCAGCGGCACCCACCAGGCGAGCGCCTGCCCGACGCGCTGCAGCGTGGCGCCGGCCAGGCCGGCACCGAGATTGCGGACGGTCACCGCCGTCCACATCGGCACCACGACCAGATACACCAGCGCGCACCAGGGGCACAGCGTGCCGATCACGAAGATGCTTTGGAAGGCCAGCCAGAACACGAACACGATCGCGAAGGTCATCCCCGCATCGAACAGCCACCAGAACCACGCCGAGAAGCGGGCCCGGGCCAGCAGCGCGACACCGACCGCGACGGGGGCGGGGAAGCACATCAGCCCCAGCAGCGGGTTGGGGAAGCCGAACACGCTGCCCTGGGGCGACTGGATGTTCGCGCCGCACTGGAGATACGTGTTGACGTTGCAGGTGAGGCCCGCATCGGGATCCTTCAGCAGCAGGATCTCGTCCATCGTGAGCGAGAACGCTGCCAGGAGGCCGAGCAGCCCCCCGACGACGAGCAGGCTCGCCAGAGCGATCGGCGGGCGGGTCAGCGGTGCATCGGACATGCCTCGGATCCTTCCACACGCGCCCGATCGGAGCCTGACGCACCGGGAGAAACGCGCCGACGCCCCCGCATACGCACATTCGCGACAGGGATGCGATAATGGACGTCGATGCCACCCGCGGCCGCGCCGCGTGGGCATCGACGCAGACTTTCGGGCGATGAGCGCCCGCGCAGCCCGTGCCACAGGCCGGCTGCAGACCGAGTGAGTTCGCGGCACCGCTGGTGCGGCGCCGCACGAGATTTCGCCGGGACGGCGCGCGGTGCCGTCTCCGGCCGGGAGTACGCCGGTGAACGCCGATGACGCAGAACAGTATCCAGGTGACGACTCGGGCGCGGATGCGCCGTCCGTGACGGCCGAGGAGAAGCCGACAGCCGAGCCTGAGGTCCCCGCCCTCCCCACGGCGGTGTCGCTCGGCCTGCTGCCCGAGACCTTCGTGTCCGCCGTCAGCACGGCGCTGCACTTCTATGCCCCCGAGGTCGTCGCCCTGCCCGCGCTGCCCGAGGACGAGACCGACGAGCCGTCGACCAGCGCCGCGCGTCGCCGTCGCCGTCGCACCGCCGCCGAGCGCGCGGCCGACGGCGTCGGGACGCAGAACGAGACGGCCAGGCAGTCGAAGCAGCGCGCGGTGGAGGTCATCACCGAGCCGCAGCGCATCAAGGGCTCCACGCGGCTCGAGGCCAAGAAGCAGCGCCGCCGCGACGGCCGCGACGCCGGACGCCGGCGGCCGGTCGTCACCGAGGCCGAGTTCCTCGCCCGGCGCGAGGCCGTCGACCGCGTCATGGTCGTGCGCTCCAAGAACGGCCGCATCCAGATCGCGGTGATCGAGGACCACGTGCTGGTCGAGCACTACGTCGCCCGCAACCAGGACGCGTCGCTGATCGGGAACGTGTACCTCGGCCGGGTCCAGAACGTGCTGCCCAGCATGGAGGCGGCGTTCGTCGACATCGGCCGCGGCCGCAACGCCGTGCTCTACTCCGGAGAGGTCGACTGGGATGGGGTGGAGACCGGCAACCAGCCGCGCCGCATCGAGCTGGCGTTGAAGTCCGGCGACCGCGTGCTCGTGCAGGTCACGAAGGACCCGGTGGGGCACAAGGGCGCCCGCCTGACGAGCCAGATCTCGCTGCCCGGCCGCTACCTCGTGTACGTGCCCGGCGGGGCCATGAACGGCATCTCGCGCAAGCTGCCCGACACCGAGCGGGCGCGCCTCAAGCGCATCCTCAAGGAGGTGCTGCCCTCCTCCAGCGGTGTGATCGTGCGGACAGCCGCCGAGGGCGCCACCGAGGAGCAGCTGACACACGACGTGCAGCGCCTCACCTCGCAGTGGGAGCACATCAGCCGGCTGGTGGAGACCCAGCAGGCCCCGGCGCTGCTGCACTCCGAGCCGGACCTCCTCGTGAAGATCGTCCGCGACGTCTTCAACGAGGACTTCACCAAGATGCTCATCCAGGGCGAAGAGGCCCAGCACACGATCGAGAGCTACCTCGCCGGCGTCGCCCCCGACCTCCTCGAGCGCGTCGAGCGCTACGAGGGCGAGCGCGACCCGTTCGACGAGTTCCGCGTCACCGAGCAGATCGAGAAGGCGCTGGACCGCAAGGTGTGGCTGCCCTCCGGCGGGTCGCTCGTCATCGACCGCACCGAGGCGATGACCGTCGTCGACGTGAACACGGGGAAGTTCGTCGGCTCCGGCGGGAACCTCGAGGAGACCGTCACCAAGAACAACCTCGAGGCGGCCGAGGAGATCGTGCGCCAGCTGCGGCTGCGCGACATCGGCGGCATCATCGTCGTCGACTTCATCGACATGGTGCTGGAGTCCAACCGCGACCTCGTGCTGCGCCGACTCGTCGAGTGCCTGAGCCGCGACCGCACGAAGCACCAGGTGGCCGAGGTGACCTCGCTCGGCCTCGTGCAGATGACCCGCAAGAAGCTCGGTCTGGGGCTCCTGGAGACCTTCAGCGAGCCGTGCGAGATCTGCGCCGGCCGTGGCGTGATCGTCCATCACGATCCGGTGGTCAAGCACCGCGCCGGGGCCCAGAGCGGCGGCCAGGCGAACGGCAACGGCCGACGCGGGCGCACCGCCCCGACCGCCGCGGGCGTGGCGGGCGGAACGCATGTGATCACCGAGGGCGTGAAGTCGGCGCTCGCGCAGATCGCGGCGTCCACGATCCACCATGACGAGGCCGAGACGGTTCCGGACGCCGCCCCGGTCGAGGTCGCGGCGGAGGAGCGGCCGCGCAAGCAGCGCAAGAAGCGGGAGAGCGCGCCGAAGGCCGCCGCGCCCAAGACCGAGAAGGAGCTGCTGCTCGACTCGGTGCTGAGCGCCCTGCCCGAGCCGAAGGCGCCCGGTCAGGGGCGTTCGCGTCGCCGGGTCACCACCGCGGCGCTCAGCGGCACCCCGGTCGACAACCTCACCGATCCGTCGTAGCCGGTCCGCGCCCGCGGCGTTGGCGCGCCGTGACGCGCAGCCCCGACGCGATGAGCGTGCGCACGAGGGTGTGCCCGTCGACATGGGTGGCCCCGGCGGCGACGAGCCGGGCGTGCGCCTGGGCGGGCACGTCGTAGTGGTCGAGATCGAACGCGCGACGCGGGATGCCGTTGGCCAGCGCGAACGCGTGCAGCTCTTCGAGGTCGGTGTCGCTGATCAGGTGCGCCCACAGCCGGTCGTGCGCCGGCCACCGCGGGTCGTCGATCAGGATGGTCACGGCGCCATCCTAGGAGCGGTCCGCGACACGGCCCGGAGCGCTTTTGCCCGAGCGTGATCCATCGGGTAAAGTATTCCTTTGGTGCGTCGAGACATCCGCACCGGGTCTTCAGATATCGGAGCCGAGCGCTCCCCAGACGAAACAGGTGTGAAGTGGTCTACGCAGTTGTGCGCGCCGGCGGCCGGCAGGAAAAGGTCGAGGTCGGCACGATCGTCGTGCTCGACCGTCAGGCGGCGTCGGTGGGCGACACCATCGAGCTGCCCGCGGTGCTGCACGTGGACGGCGAGACCGTGACGACCGACGCGGACAAGCTCGCGAAGGTGACCGTGACCGCCGAGGTGATCGGCGAGGAGCGCGGTCCGAAGATCGTGATCCAGAAGTTCAAGAACAAGACCGGCTACAAGAAGCGCCAGGGTCACCGTCAGGACCTCACGCGCGTCAAGATCACCGGCATCAAGTAAGGCCAGAGGGGACGGAACAGATGGCACACAAGAAGGGCGCAAGCTCCACCCGCAACGGCCGTGACTCGAACGCGCAGCGCCTCGGCGTCAAGCGTTTCGGCGGCCAGACCGTCAACGCCGGCGAGATCATCGTCCGCCAGCGCGGCACCCACTTCCACCCCGGCGTGAACGTCGGCCGTGGCGGCGACGACACGCTGTTCGCGCTGTCCGCCGGTGCCGTCGAGTTCGGCACGAAGGGCGGCCGCAAGGTCGTCAACATCGTGGCGGCCGCGGAGTAACTCCGCGTTCGCGCAGATTCTTCGGCGAGGGGCGGGCTTCGGCTCGCCCCTCGCCTTCTTTCACAGAGAGCAGGCTCCATGGTCACCTTCGTCGACGGCGTGACCCTGCACCTGCGCGCCGGCAAGGGCGGCAACGGCTGCGTCTCCGTGCGCCGCGAGAAGTTCAAGCCGCTCGCCGGTCCCGACGGCGGCAACGGCGGCAACGGCGGCGACATCGTGCTCGTCGCCGACCCGCAGACCACGACCCTGCTCTCGTATCACCACTCACCGCATCGCTCCGCCGGAAACGGCGGCTTCGGCATGGGCGACAACCGTTCGGGCGCCCTGGGCGAGTCTCTCGAGCTGCCGGTGCCGGTCGGCACCGTCGTGAAGGACGCCGACGGCACGGTGCTGGTCGACATGGTCGAGCCCGGGATGCGTTTCATCGCGGCCCCCGGCGGCCGCGGCGGCCTCGGCAACGCGGCGCTGGCGTCGCCCAAGCGCAAGGCGCCCGGCTTCGCCCTGCTCGGCACCCCGGGCTGGGAGGGGGACGTCCTCCTCGAGCTGAAGACCGTCGCCGACGTCGCTCTGGTCGGCTTCCCGTCGGCGGGCAAGTCGAGCCTCATCGCGGCGCTGTCGGCGGCGCGGCCGAAGATCGCGGACTACCCCTTCACGACCCTGCATCCCAACCTCGGCGTCGTGCAGGCCGGCGACATCCGCTACACCGTCGCCGACGTGCCCGGTCTCATCGAGGGCGCGAGCGAGGGACGAGGTCTCGGCCTCGAGTTCCTGCGTCACGTCGAGCGGTGCAGCGCGCTCGTGCACGTGCTCGACTGCGCCACGCTCGAGCCCGGGCGCGACCCGCTCAGCGACCTCGACGTCATCCTCGCCGAGCTGGCGGCCTACCCGGTGCCGGCCGGTCAGACGCCGCTGCTCGAACGCCCGCAGGTCGTGGCGCTGAACAAGGTCGACGTGCCCGAGGCGCACGAGCTGGCGGACTTCGTCCGCGGCGAGATCGAGGAACGCGGCTACCGCGTGTTCGAGATCTCCACCGTCAGCCGCGCCGGGCTGCGTGAGCTCAGCTTCGCCCTGGCCGGCCTCGTCGAGGAGCACCGCGTGGCCGTCGCGAACGCGCCCGCGCCGGAGCGCATCGTCATCCGTCCGCGCGGCGCGGAGCAGGAGTTCCGCGTACGCGTCGAGGGCGGCACGTACGGCCCGGTCTACCGCATCCTGGGCGAGAAGCCGGTGCGCTGGGTGGCGCAGACCGACTTCCAGAACGACGAGGCGGTCGGCTTCCTCGCCGACCGGCTCAACAAGCTGGGCGTCGAGGACGAGCTGGTGCGTGCCGGCGCCACGGCCGGGGCCACCGTCGTCATCGGCGAGGGCGACGGCATCGTCTTCGACTGGCAGCCCTCGCTCACCTCGGCCGCCGAGGTCATGGTCGCGCCCCGCGGCACCGACCCCCGCCTCGACGACAGCACGCGCCGCACCACGAGCCAGCGTCGCGAGCAGTACCACGAGCGCATGGACGCGAAGGCCGCGGCCCGCGTCGAGCTCGAGGCCGAGCGGACCGGAGACGGCGAATGACCCTGCGCGAGCGCGCCGAGCTGGCCACCGCCAGGCGCGTGGTCGTGAAGGTCGGATCGTCCTCGATCAGCGGCGAGAACGCCGCCAACATCCAGCCGCTCGTCGGGGCGCTGGCCGCCGCGCACGCGCGCGGCACCGAGGTCGTGCTCGTCTCCTCCGGCGCGATCGCCACCGGGATGCCGTTCCTGAACCTCGACACGCGTCCGAGCGACCTGGCCACCCAGCAGGCCGCCGCCGCGGTGGGTCAGAACGTGCTCGTCTACCGCTACCAGGCGGCGTTGCGCCCGTTCGAGATCGTCGCCGGGCAGGTGCTGCTCACCGCGGGCGACCTCGAAGACCCCACGCCCCGCTCCAACGCCCGCCGCGCCATGGAGCGACTGCTGGGCCTGCGGATCCTCCCGATCGTCAACGAGAACGACACCGTCGCCACCCATGAGATCCGTTTCGGCGACAACGACCGGCTCGCGGCGCTCGTGGCCCGGCTCATCGGCGCCGACGCGCTCGTGCTCCTCAGCGACATCGACTGCCTCTACACCCGCCCGCCGGACGAGCCCGGCGCGAGACCCATCGATCGCGTCGCCCACGACGACGACCTCTCCGGCTTCCAGTTCGGCTCGGTCGTGGTCAACAGCGTCGGCACCGGAGGAGCGGCCACGAAGGCCTCCGCCGCGAAGGTCGCATCGGCGTCCGGGATCGCCGTGCTCGTGACGAGCATCGACCTGGTCACCCCGGCGCTGGCCGGCCAGCAGGTCGGCACCTGGTTCGAGCCGAACCCGGATGCCGTGCGCCCGCCGCTCACCGGATCGGTTCCCACCGTCGCCGGCCGCGACTGAGCGGGGGGCGCACTACGCCCGGGGGAGTACGGCGGCCGCCTGCGAGGGGCTGATGTGGGCGGCGGGGCGGCGGGAATAGCATCGGGGGATGCCGGAAGCCGACGAGAGCGCGTTCGCCCGCCGGCGGCGGCCGTCCGCTCGCGCCCGTCTGATCGCCCCCGTGGTCATCAGCGCGCTGGTGCAGGTGCCGGCGTCCGTCTGGTACACGGCGAACCCGGCACGGCTCGCGACCCCCATCGCGGTGCTGCACCTGGCGCTGTCGGTCCTCGGTCCGCTCGCGCTGCTCGCCGGGCGGCGCTGGCCGGGTCCGGTCGTCGCACTGGTCAGCGCATTCGCGTTGACGGACGTGCTGGCGGTCCCGGTGGCGGGTCCGCCGTACGTCGCGCTCGGCTTCGCGATCATCGCGGCGGTGGCCCGCGGCGCGACCGCCTGGGCGGCCGTGTCGGTGGGCATCGGATGGTCGACCGCGATCCTCGTCGCCTCGCTCGGCGGGCGGGAATGGCGTCCGCCGGTCGTCGTCGCGGCCACTCTCGGGCTCGTGGCGTGCTTCGGGGTCGGCGGATTCATCCGCGGTCGCCGCGCACGGGCGCTGGCCTCGCGGGAGGCGGCGATGCGCCATCGCGTCAGCGCGGAGGAGCGGGAGCGGGTGCGGATCGCGAGGGAGCTGCACGACGTGCTGGGTCACGCGCTGTCCCAGATCAGCGTGCAGGCCGGCGTCGGCCTGCACCTGTTCGACCGCGACCCGGAACAGGCGAGGGCGGCGCTGGCGAACGTGAGGGAGGCCTCGAAGCTCGCGCTCGACGAGGTGCGGGGCGTGCTCGGAGTGCTTCGTGACGGCGAGGCGCCGCTCGCACCGTCGTCCGGGCTCGATGAGCTGCCGCAGCTCGTCGAGCGCACGGCGGGACCCGGGCTGCGAGCGGTGCTGACGGATCGCCTCGACGGCGCACGTCCGTCGCAGGCCACGCAGCTGGCGGTCTACCGGATCGTGCAGGAGGCGCTCACCAACACGCTGCGTCACGCGCGTGCCACGTGGGTGACGGTCACGCTCGATCGCGTCGAGGGCGCACGACCCGCGCTGATCGTGACGATCGAGGACGACGGCGTCGGCTTCGGCCGGACCGGCCCGGAGGACGCCGATCGCCGCGGCATCCGCGGCATGCGCGAGCGCGCCGCCCTGCTGGGGGGCACGGTCGAGACCGGCGACGCCGCGGCCGGCGGCGCGCGCATCGTCGCGGTCCTCCCATGGGGGTCGACGGCATGATCAGGGTCGCGCTGGCCGACGATCAGCTGCTCGTGCGCGCCGGGTTCCGGGCGCTGCTGGACGCCGAGCCGGACATCGAGGTCGTCGTCGAGGCGGCCGGCGGTCACGCGCTGCTCGACGCGCTCCGCCGCACCCCCGTCGACGTCGTCCTGATGGACATCCGGATGCCGGACGGCGACGGGCTCTGGGCGACCGAGCAGATCGCCGCCGATCCTGCGCTGGCCGGCATCCACGTCGTCATCGTGACGACCTTCGAGCTGGACGAGTACGTTATCCGGGCGGTGCGCGCGGGCGCCGCGGGCTTCCTCGTCAAGGACACCGAGCCGCGCGATCTGGTCCGCGCCGTCCGCGCCGCCCACGCCGGTGACGCGCTGCTGTCGCCCGGCGTGACCCGGCGTCTGCTCGCCCGTGTGGCGAGCGGGACGCGCGAGGTCCCCGCGGGCGCCGCGCTGGACGCGCTCACCGCTCGGGAACGCGAGGTGCTGCGGCTGGTCGGTCTCGGTCTCACCAACGACGAGATCGCGCGCGAGCTGTTCCTGAGCCCGCTCACCGCCAAGACGCACGTGTCCCGGATCATGGCGAAGCTGCAGGCGCGGGACCGCGTGCACCTGGTCGTCGTCGCCTACGAGACCGGCCTGGTCTCCCCCGGATGGCAGTGAGGCCGGCCCCGCTACTCCCGCGGGAGCATCCGAGAAGACGTCGCCGGCGGGATTCGCGCCCGGGCGGCCACGGCGAGGCTGGGATCGTGCCGGCCGGAAGGCGGCCGGCCGGATCGAAGGATGCACATCATGATCACCACCACCGTCACCGCTCTCTCCGTCGCGACGCATGCGGGCGTCTGGGCCGGCGCGCCGTTCTGGCCGTTCTTCATCGTGTTCCCGCTGCTGTTCCTGCTCGTGCTCGGGCTGATCTTCGGCCTCGTGTTCCGCCGCCGCCGGTTCGCGACGTACGGGCCGCCGTGGGCTGGTCGGGCCTCGGCCGAGCAGATCCTCGCCGAGCGTTTCGCCCGGGGCGAGATCGAGGAGGCCGAGTACCGCGCTCGGCTCGAGACGCTGCGCGCTCGGTAGACTGGAGGGATGACCCTCACCGCCGCGACCGCTGCGGAGCGCCTGCTCCTGGCGAAGGAGTCCTCTCGCCGGATCGGGCTGCTCGGCGACGCCGAGAAGGCGTCCGTGCTGCGGGCGATGGCGGACGCGATCGAGACCGCGGCGGCCGAGATCGTGGCCGCCAACGCGGAGGACCTGCGGCGGGGCCGTGAGAACGGCCTGAGCGAGGGATTGCAGGACCGCCTCCGGCTCGACGAGGCCCGTGTGGCCGGCCTCGCAGCCGCGGTGCGCGACGTCGCCGAGCTTCCCGACCCGGTCGGTCGGGAGCTCGAGCGGCGCACGCTGCCCAACGGGCTGGAGCTGACGAAGGTCGCGGTGCCGTTCGGTGTCGTGGGCGCGATCTACGAGGCGCGCCCCAACGTCACCGTCGACATCGCCGCCCTCGCGTTGCGCAGCGGCAACGCGGTCGTGCTGCGCGGCGGCACCGCGGCAGAGCAGACGAACGCGGCGCTGGTGACCGCGATGCGGGGCGCTCTCGCCGCCGAAGGCGTCGACCCCGAGGCGATTCAGACGCTGGACTCCTTCGGACGCGACGGCGCGGCCGAGCTCATGCATGCCCGCGGGCTCGTCGACGTGCTCGTGCCGCGCGGCAGCGCCGCGCTCATCGAGCGCGTCGTCACCGAATCGACCGTGCCGGTCATCGAGACCGGAGCCGGGGTCGTGCACATCTACCTCGACGAGACGGCCCCGCTCGACCGCGCCCGCGACATCGTCGTCAACGCCAAGGTGCAGCGCCCCAGCGTGTGCAACGCGGTCGAGACCGTGCTCGTGCACAGCGGGGCGGCCGACCGGCTCGTGGGCCCCGTCGTGGCGGCGCTCCAGGATGCCGGCGTCACCGTGCACGGGGACGCCGCGACCGCTGCGCGGGCCGACGGCATCCTGCCCGCAGACGAGACGGACTGGGCCACCGAGCACCTCAGCCTCGACCTCTCGATGCGGGTGGTCGACGATGTCGACGCGGCGCTCGAGCACATCCGCACCTACTCCACCCATCACACCGAGTCGATCATCACCGACGACGACGCGGTCGCCGAGCGCTTCCTCGCCGAGGTCGACTCCGCGGTCGTGATGGCCAACGCCTCCACCCGCTTCACCGATGGCGGCGAGTTCGGCTTCGGCGCGGAGGTGGGCATCTCGACCCAGAAGCTCCACGCCCGCGGCCCGATGGGCCTGCCCGAGCTCACGAGCCAGAAGTGGCTGGTCCGGGGCGCCGGTCAGGTGCGGGCCTGAGCGATAGACTGACACGACCGACCCACCCGAACGGAGCCTTCTGACATGATCGCCACGCTGCTGGCCGTTGCCGCCGAGGAGACCGAGTCGCACGGAAACGTGATGCTCGAGACCGCCGTCTTCCCGATCATCGCGGCCGTGGCCTTCATCGCGCTGGCTCTCGTGGCGTTGTCGTACCGCAACGTGGCCAACCGTCACCCGCACAAGTCCGCCGCGTACGCCGAGAAGCACGCGAAGGATCTGCAGCCTACGGAGCACGGCCACTGAGGGCGATGTCGGCGAAGCGACCCCCGCGGATCGGGGTGATGGGTGGGACGTTCGATCCCATCCACCACGGCCATCTGGTGGCGGCGAGCGAGGTCGCGGCATCCTTCGACCTCGACGAGGTCGTGTTCGTGCCCACCGGTCAGCCGTGGCAGAAGGCGAAGGTCACGCCCAGCGAGCATCGCTACCTGATGACCGTCATCGCGACCGCCGCCAACCCGGATTTCACCGTCAGCCGGGTGGACATCGATCGAGCCGGGCCGACCTACACGATCGACACGCTGCGAGACCTGCAGGCGCAGCGCCCGGGCGCCGAGCTGTTCTTCATCTCGGGAGCGGACGCCGTCGCGCAGATCCTCAGCTGGCGTGACCACGAGGAGCTCTGGGGGATGGCGCACTTCGTCGCCGTGTCGCGCCCCGGTCACGCCCTCTCGGCGGCCGACCTCCCCAGCGACGAGGTCAGCCTGCTGGAGATCCCCGCGCTGGCGATCTCGTCCACCGACTGCCGTGATCGCGTTCGCCGCGGCAAGCCGGTGTGGTACCTCGTACCGGACGGGGTCGTCCAGTACATTGCGAAGCACGACCTCTATCGGAGCAAGGCATGAGCACCCCTGAAGAGCCCACCCCGCCGCTGACCCGGCGCCAGATGCGGGAGATCCGCAACACCGGTGCGACGCCGGTGGTCCCCGCCGCGCCCCCGCCGGCGGAGCCCGCGCCGCTGCCGCGCGCGGCC
>NZ_JASGEL010000129.1:0-3147 GCF_047606385.1 Microbacterium sp. | reverse complement strand
GGACCGGCTGAGCGTGCGGGCGACGGCGGCCTGCGCCCTGCCCGCCAGCCGCTCCTGCAGTGCGGCGAGGTCGCGGTCGGCTCCGACGGCGCGGCCGCGTTCGTCGACGGCGCGGAACGACATCAGCAGATGCCCGGGCAGCCGGTCGAGGTCGAAGTCGGCGGCGGCCACGGGCTGCGACGCCACGTGCTGGATGCGGACGGCCAGCGCCTGTCGCAGCGTCGCCGCCGGCAGCCCGGCGTGATGCTCCGGCCCGGCGTCGGCGAGCTCCGCGGCGAAGCGCGAGGCCCAGTCGGCCGCGGGCACCACGTGCCGTCGGATCGCCTTCGGCAGGCAGCGGATGAGGCCCGCGATCAGCTCGTCGCGCTGGCCGGGCACCTGCCAGTCGAAGCCGTCCGGGCGCAGCTGCGCGAGCAGCGCCATCGGCACGACGACCGTGACGCCGTCGTCGGGCGCACCCGGCTCGAACCGGTACGCGAGCGAGAGCACCTGATCGCCCTGCCGCCAGCGGGCGGGGAAGTCGCGCTCGTCGGCACGGCTCGCCCCCTCGAGCAGGTCGGCCTCCGCCATGTCGAGCAGCCGCGGCGTGCGGGACGCGGCATCCCGCCACCACGCCTCGAACGACCGCACGTCGTACACCTCGGCGGGGACACGCGCGTCGTAGAAGCCGTAGACGGCCTCGTCTCCGGCGAGGATGTCGCGGCGGCGCTCCCGCTCCTCGAGCTTCTCGAGCCGCCGGCGCAGGTCGCGGTTGCGGCGGGAGAACGCGGTGAGTCCCTTCGGCAGGGATGCCGCGTCCCACTCCTCGTCGATGAGCGCGTGCTGCAGGAACAGCTCCCGGGCGAGGGGACGATCGAACCGTGCGAGCTGGACCCGACGGCGGGGGATGATCTCGACCCCGAACAGCAGGACCTTCTCATAGGCCGACGCCGCGCCGGCGTCCTTCGACCAGTGCGGGTCGCTCAGCTGGCGCTTGGCGAGGTCGCCGGCCAGCTCCTCGGCCCAGGCGGGATCGACCGCGGCGACGGTGCGCGCGAACAGCGCGCTCGTCTCCACCAGCTCCGCGGCCATGACGGCGTGCGGCGCCCGCTTGCGCAGCGCCGAGCCGGGGAAGATCGCGAACCGGGCACCGCGCGCCCCGCGGTACTCGGCGCGCGGCGGCCGGCCCTTCGTCCTCGCGGCGTCGCGCTCGTCGAGGATGCCGAGATGCGAGAGGAGGCCCGACAGGATCGCCCGGTGGATCGCGTCGGGGTCGGCGGTCGGGCCGTCGGCGTCCTGCCTCGCCGCGCCCACGAGCAGCGACAGCTGACGGTGCACGTCGAACCACTCGCGCACGCGCACGTAGTTCAGGAACTCGGCGCGACACAGGCGCCGGAACGCGCCCGAGCCGAGCTCGGCCTGCTGCGCGCGCAGATGGTTCCACAGGTTCAGCAGGGTGAGGAAGTCGCTGGTCGGGTCGGTGAAGCGCGCGTGGGACGCCGCGGCCTGCTCGCGGGCCTCGTCCGGGCGCTCGCGCACATCCTGGATCGACAGGCCCGCGACGATCGCGAGCACGTCGCGCGTCACGCCGGTGCGCTCCGCCTCGATCAGCATCCGGGCGAAGCGCGGGTCGATCGGCAGGCGCGCGACGTCACGGCCGATGCGGGTGAGCCGTGCGCCGTCTCGTTCGCGACGCACTGCGCCGAGCTCCGTGAGCAGGTCGAAGGCGGCGGCGACGCCCCGTGAGTCCGGCGGGGTGAGGAACGGGAACGCCGTCACGTCGCCGAAGCCGAGGGCGAGCATCTGCAGGATGACGCTCGCGAGGGACGTGCGCAGGATCTCCGGCTCGGTGAACTCCGGGCGGCGGTCGAAGTCGTCCTGCGCGTACAGACGGATCGCGATGCCCGGCGCGGTGCGCCCCGCGCGCCCCGCGCGCTGGGCGGCGGAGGCCTGCGAGACGGCCTCGATCGGCAGCTGCTGGATCTTGGTGCGGTTGCTGTAGCGCGAGATGCGGGCGGTGCCGGTGTCGATCACGTACCGGATGCCGGGGACCGTCAGGCTCGTCTCGGCGACGTTGGTGGCGAGGATCACGCGGCGCCGCACCCCGGGGACCGTCGAGCGCTCGAACACGCGGTGCTGCTCGGCGGCGGACAGCCGCCCGTACAGCGGCAGCACCTCGGTGGGGGCAGCGTCCTTCGCGTAGGCGCCGCGCACGGCGTCGGCGGCGTCCCGGATCTCGGCCTCGCCCGGCAGGAACACGAGCACGTCGCCGGCGGGCTCCCGGTCGAGCTCGCGCAGCGCCGTGACGATCGCGGCGACCTCGTCGTCGCCGCCCGGGCCTTCGATCGGCTCGACCAGGGGCCGGTAGCGGATCTCGACCGGGTAGGTGCGGCCGGAGACCTCGATCACCGGGGCGGGGCGGCCCTCCGCGTCCGCGAAGTGCCGGGCGAAGCTCTCCGGGTCGATCGTGGCGCTGGTGACGATGACCTTCAGGTCGGGCCGGCGCGGCAGGATGCGGCGGAGGTAGCCCAGCAGGAAGTCGATGTTCAGGGACCGCTCGTGGGCCTCGTCGATGATGATCGTGTCGTACCGGGTCAGCAGCCGGTCGCGATGGATCTCGTTCAGCAGGATGCCGTCGGTCACGAGCGCGACCTGCGTGTGGGCGGAGACCTTGTCGGTGAAACGCACCCGGTATCCGACCGCGCCGCCGATCGGCACCTGCAGCTCCTCGGCGATGCGCTCGGCCACCGACCGGGCGGCGATCCGGCGCGGCTGGGTGTGCGCGATGCGGGTGCGGCCGAGCTCCAGGCAGATCTTCGGCAGCTGAGTCGTCTTGCCCGACCCGGTGGCCCCGGCCACGATCACGACCTGGTGGTCGGCGATGGTGCGCGCGATCTCGTCCCGGGCGGCGCTGACGGGCAGCTCCGGCGGGTACGAGATCACGGGGACGGGCGCGGACACAGCCTTCGATGCTATCCCGGGGAGTCATGCCGCCGTCAGCAGCAGCACCACCCCGACGGCGGCGCCTCCGATGACGAGGACGGAGAGCACGAGCAGGGCGACGAGCTGACGCCGCAGGCGCCGGACACGACGCGCGCGCGCCTGCGGGGAGCGGTCCGGCCGCGGGGTCGCCGGCACGACAGGGCCGACGGACGCCGGTGGAGCCGT
>NZ_JASGEL010000128.1:0-23892 GCF_047606385.1 Microbacterium sp. | reverse complement strand
TGGGTCGGCTGGATCGGCTACGAGCCGGGCGCGGGCGCGGCCGGCGCCCCCACCGCCGCGGGCGATGCGATGCCTGCGCAGCGGTGGCTGCGCGTCACGCACCTCGTGGGCTTCGAGCACGCGACGGGTCGGGCCTGGGCGACGGCGGCGGATGCGGCATCCCTCGCCGCCCGCGTGCGCGCCGCCATCCCGGCCGCTCCCGCCGCGCCCGAGCTTCGCCGGACGGCGACGGCCCGCGTCACGCCAGCCGAGTACGCCGACCGGATCGGCCGCTGCCGCGCAGCGATCCGTGCCGGCGACGCGTATCAGCTGTGCCTCACGACGCGGTTCGAGGTCGTCGGCGAGATCGACCCCGACGAGGTCCACGCCGCGCTGCGGACATCCTCGCCCTCGCACCACGGCCTGCTCGTGCGCTCCGGCGACCACGCGCTGGTCGGCGCCTCCCCGGAGCGGTTCCTCGAGGCCGTGGACGGCATCGTGCGCACGCACCCCATCAAGGGCACCCGACCGCGCGGGGCGACCCCGGACGAGGACGCCGCACTGCGCGCAGAGCTGCTCGCGAGCCCGAAGGAGCGGGCGGAGAACGTCATGATCGTCGACCTCATGCGCAACGACCTCGCCCCCGTGTGCGAGGCCGGGGGCGTCAGCGTCGAACGGCTGCTGGAGGTGGAGAGCTATGCGAGCGTGCATCAGCTCGTCTCGACGGTGGCGGGCCGCATCCGCCCGGGGGTGACGGTCGGCGAGCTGCTGCGCCGCGCGTTCCCCGCCGGCAGCATGACCGGGGCGCCCAAGCTGTCGGCGATGACCCTGCTGCACGACATCGAGGACGGCCCCCGGGGCGTGTTCGCCGGAGCGGCGGGATGGATCGGCGACGACGGGCGCCTGGACCTGGCGATGACGATCCGCTCGGTGGCCGTGCACCCGGGCGGCGCGTACGTCGGCGCGGGGGGCGGGATCACCTGGCACTCGGAGCCCGACGCCGAGGTCGACGAGGTCGCGCTGAAGGCCCGCGCGCCGCTGGCAGCGCTCGGAGCCGTGCTCCCACCGGGCTGGCGGACGCGTCGGGTAACCTGAAAGGTGCGCATCGCGCACGATTTCCCGACATCCCCATCCGTGAGGTTCGCCCGTGCCCAGCAGTTCCCCGACCGACACCGCCCCCGTCTCCGAGGGCGGCTTCGATCCGCACGCGATCCAGACGAAGTGGCAGGAGCGCTGGGCCGAGACCGATCCGTTCCGCGCCGGCGGCGATGACGACACCCGCCCTCGCAAGTACGTGCTGGCGATGTTCCCGTACCCGTCCGGCGACCTGCACATGGGTCACGCGGAGAACTACCTCTACTCCGACATCGTCGCTCGCTTCTGGCGCCATCGCGGCTACAACGTGCTGCATCCGATCGGATGGGACTCGTTCGGCCTGCCGGCCGAGAACGCCGCCATCAAGCGCGGAGCCAACCCGGTCACCTGGACCTACGACAACATCGCGCAGCAGCGGGAGAGCCTGAAGGCGTACGGCGTCTCGTTCGACTGGAGCCGCGTGCTGCACACGAGCGACCCGGAGTACTACCGGTGGAACCAGTGGCTGTTCCAGCGGCTGTTCGAGCGGGGGCTGGCCTACCGCGATCAGAGCCCGGTCAACTGGTGCACCAACGACCAGACCGTGCTCGCCAACGAGCAGGTCGTCGACGGGCGCTGCGAGCGCTGCGGCGCCCCGGTGATCAAGAAGAAGCTCACGCAGTGGTACTTCCGCATCACCGACTACGCCGACCGGCTGCTCGACGACCTCAACCAGCTCGAGGGGTTCTGGCCCCAGAAGGTCATCCAGATGCAGCGCAACTGGATCGGCCGCTCGGTCGGCGCCGACATCGACTTCGAGATCGAGGGCCGTGCCGAGAAGGTCACGGTGTTCTCCACGCGCCCCGACACGCTGCACGGCGCCACGTTCATGGTCGTCGCGCCCGATTCCGACCTGGCCGCCGAGCTGGCCTCGGGCGCGAGCGCCGAGGCGCGTATGCGCTTCCAGGCATACCTCGACACGGTCACGGCGACGACGGACATCGATCGCCAGAGCGCCGACCGGCCGAAGACGGGGGTGTTCCTCGAGCGCCACGCGATCAACCCGGTCAACGGTGAACGGCTGCCCATCTGGGCCGCGGACTACGTGCTGGCCGACTACGGTCACGGTGCCGTGATGGCCGTGCCGGCACACGACCAGCGCGATCTCGACTTCGCCCGGGTCTTCGACCTGCCGGTGCGGGTCGTGGTGGACACCACCGCGCCCATCACGGGGGCGATCCCCGTCATCGAGCTCGACGAGCAGGGTGTTCCGATCGACCCCTTCGAGGGCCAGGAGACGCTCGACGACCTCGACCCGGCCCGGACGGGCGTCGCCCTGACCGGCGAGGGCCGGATGATCAACTCCGGCTCGCTGAACGGGCTGAGCAAGCGCAACGCGATCGCCCGTGTCATCGATGAGCTGAACGCCGCCGGCACCGGCCGCGCCGCGAAGACCTACCGGCTGCGCGACTGGCTGATCTCGCGCCAGCGGTTCTGGGGAACCCCGATCCCGATGGTGCACACCGAGGACGGCCGCATCGTGCCGGTGCCGGAGGACGAGCTGCCGGTGCGGCTGCCCGATCCCGCCGGGCTCGACCTGCTCCCCAAGGGCAGCTCGCCGCTGGGGGCGGCATCCGAATGGGTGCACACGGTCGACCCCGGCACGGGAGAGCCGGCGCTGCGCGACCCCGACACGATGGACACGTTCGTCGACAGCTCCTGGTATTTCCTGCGGTTCCTGTCGCCGCAGAGCACCGTCGCCCCCTTCGACGGCGCGCAGGCGCTGAAGTGGGCGCCCGTCGACTTCTACATCGGCGGCGTCGAGCACGCCATCCTGCACCTGCTGTACGCGCGGTTCATCACCAAGGCGCTGTACGACATGGGCCACCTCGACTTCACGGAGCCGTTCTCGAGCCTGATCAACCAGGGCATGGTGATCCTCGACGGCGCGAAGATGTCCAAGAGCAAGGGCAACCTCGTGCTGTTCCAGGAGGAGCTGGACGCGCACGGCGCCGACGCGCTGCGTGTCGCGCTCGCCTTCGCCGGCCCGGTCGAGGACGACAAGGACTGGAAGGACGTCTCGACCACCGGGGCGACCAAGTTCCTGGCACGCGCGCTGCGCATCGCGGGCGAGGTCGACAGCCCGACCGACGTGCGGTGGGCCGAGGGCGACGCCGCGCTGCGCCGCGTCACGCACCGGCTGTGGGCGGAGGCGCCCGGCCTGGTCGAGCAGACCAAGTTCAACGTCGTCGTCGCGCGGCTGATGGAGCTCGTGAACGCGATCCGCAAGACGATCGACACGGGTGCGGGGGCCTCCGATCCCGCGGTGCGCGAGGCCGCCGAGGCGGTCGCGATGATCCTCGACCTGTTCGCTCCGCACACCGCCGAGGAGATGTGGGAGCTGCTGGGCTACCCCGCCTCCGTGGGTCTGGTGGCCTGGCGGCAGGCGGATCCGACGCTGCTGATCGAGGAGACCGTCACCGCGGTGGTGCAGATCGACGGGAAGGTGCGCGCGACCCTCGAGGTGCCCGCCCGCATCGACGGCACGGCCCTCGAGCAGCTCGCCCGCGACGACGCCCGCATCGTGCGCGCCCTCGGTGACAGGCAGATCGTGCGCGCCGTGGTCCGGCCGCCGAAGGTCGTCAGCTTCAGCACCAGGTAGGCGGCGGCCCGCCCGCTCCTCCCCAGGGCCGGCGGACGACCCGGCGCTCCACCGATCCGGCGGGCGGACGCCGGTCGGGCGCGCTGCCGACCTACGCTCGCCCGCGTGAGCTCGGAGCTGCCGGACACGCCCCGCCCGCGCCTGCGCATGGGCGTCGGCGCGGCGATCGTCGTGCTCATCGGCGGGTTCGCCGTCGTCGTGGTCGCCGGGATGCTGCAGGGCGCGGTCGCGCCGCAGACGGTGCCCAGCGCGACGCCCACCGCGACGATCGTCCCCGCCGGCGTCTACGTGCACGTCGAGGGCGCCATCCGGGCGCCGGGGCTGTATCTGCTGCCGGCCGGTGCACGGGTGGTCGATGCCGTGTCGGCCGCCGGCGGCTTCGCCGACGACGCGGACCAGGCCGGGCTCAACCTCGCGCGCGTGCTCGTCGACGGGGAGCAGCTGCACGTGCCGGCCGTCGGCGAGGCCGCGGCATCCGCCACCGCAGGCGGGGTGACCGCCGACGGGCGGGTGAACATCAACACGGCGGATGCGGCGGCGCTCGACACTCTGCCGCGCATCGGACCCGCGCTCGCACAGCGCATCATCGACTGGCGCGAGGCGAACGGGGCGTTCACGAGCGTCGACGACCTGCTCGCGGTGACCGGCATCGGCGATGCGATCCTCGCCGGCCTGCGCGACCTGGTGACGGTGTGACCCGCGCCGGCTGGCGGCTGGCACCCGCCGCCGCGGCGGCCTGGGGGAGCGCGGCCTGGTGCCTGCTGTCGCCGGACGCGTCGTGGCGGATCGCAGGCGGAAGCCTTCTGCTCGCCACGGTGCTCGGGGTGCTCCTGGTCCGGACGGAACGCCGTCGGCTGGTCTTCGCGCTGCTCGTCGCAGCGATCGCCGCCGCCTGCGCGGCGACCGTCGTCGCCCTGGCCGCCCCGGGGCGCGCCGCCGTCGCGGACACGCCGCTGTCGGGCGGACGCGCGCTGAGCGCGGAGGTCGTCGTCACCGGCAAGGTCGACCCGACCGCGACCGGCGCCCGCGCGGACGCGCAGCTCGCCGCCCTGCGGATCGGCGACACCGACCGAGCCGCCGGCGTGCCCGTGACGCTGCTGTTCGATCACGTGCCGGAGGGCATCGACATGGGCTCGCTGCTCGCGCTCACCGGCACCGCGTTCGTCGCCGACCCGGGGGAGCGGGCCGTGCTCGTGGTCCGGGTCGCGAGCATCGAGACCAGCACGCCGCCCGCCGGCGTCCTGGCCGTCGTCGCCTGGCTGCGTGAGCGCTTCGTGGCGGCGGCGACGGAGCTGCCGGGTGCCGGCGCGGAGCTGATCCCCGGCCTCGCGGTGGGGGACACCCGGGCGGTGGGCGCCGACCTCGACCAGGCCATGCGCACGGCCTCGCTCACGCATCTCGTCGCGGTGTCCGGGGCCAACTGCGCGCTCGTGGTCGGCGCCGGCTACCTGCTGGGGTCGGCGCTCGCGCTGCGTCGCGGCATCCGCGTGCTGCTGGGGACGGTGTTCCTGACCGGGTTCGTCGTGCTCGTCACCCCCGAGCCCAGCGTCATGCGGGCGGCGGCCATGGCCGTCGTGGCCATGATCGCGCTGCTGATCGGGCGCGCGGGCGCCGGGCTCGCCGTGCTGAGCCTCGCAGTGGCTATGCTGCTCGTGCTCGACCCCTGGCTGGCATTCGAGCTCGGGTTCGCGCTGTCGGTCGCGGCGACCGCCGCGCTGCTCGTGCTGGCGCCGCCCATGGCCCGAGCGATGGGGCGATGGATGCCGCGCCCGGTCGCTCTCGCCCTCGCCGTGCCGCTCGCGGCGCAGCTGGCGTGCGGGCCGCTGATCGTGCTCGTCTCGCCGCAGCTTGCGACCTACGGCGTGCTCGCGAACCTGGTCGCCGCCCCTGCGGCGCCGGCGGCGACCGTGCTCGGCCTGCTCGCCTGCCTCGCCGTCGCCGCGCCCTGGCTGCAGGCCGCGCTGACGTGGGCGGCGTGGGTGCCGGCGTCCTGGATCGCGACGACCGCGCAGGTCGCCGCCGGGCTCCCCGCGGCGCTGCTGCCGTGGTGGGACGGCATCCCCGGGGTCGCCGCGCTCGCCGCGGCCGGCGCGGTGGTGGTGCTCGCGATCGTCCTGCCGCGCCGACGCGGCACTCGGCTGATGCGTCTCGGCATCCGTGGGCTCGTCGTGCTCCTCGCCGGTGCCGCCGTCGGCGCCGGCGCGCTCGCCACCGTCGCCGCGCCGCTGACCGTCGCGAGCCGATGGTCGGTCGCAGCCTGCGACGTCGGGCAGGGCGACGCCCTCGTCGTGCGCTCCGCCGGGCACGTGATGACGATCGACACCGGCCCCGACGACGACGCCTACGCGGAATGCCTGAACCGGCTCGGCGTCGTCCGCATCGATGTGGCGGTGCTCACCCACTTCGACTCCGACCATGTCGGGGCGGCCGCCGTGCTGGCCGGGCGGGTGGAGATGCTCCTGCACGGGCCGATGGAGGCCGGCGACGACCGCGTGCTCGCCTCGGTCGGCGCCGCGGGCGTGGTCGAGGCCGCCGCGGGCATGACCGGCGTGCTCGGCGACGCCGTCTGGCGGGTGGTGTGGCCGAGGGCGGACGACGTGTTCGCCCCGGGCAACGACAGCAGCGTCGTGGTCGAGATCGAGGGCGGCAGCGTGCCGCGCACGATCCTCCTCGGCGACCTCGGCGCCGCATCGCAGGCGGCGCTGCGCACGAGCGGCATGCTGCGACCGCCCTATCAGGTGGTCAAGGTCGCCCACCACGGTTCGGCGGACCAGGATCCCGGGCTGTATGCCGTGCTCGGCGCGACGGCGGGCGTGATCTCCGTCGGCGTCGACAACGACTACGGGCATCCGCGCGCCGAGACCCTCGAGCTGCTGGCACGCCTCGGCGTGGCCCTCGCCCGCACCGACCAGGACGGCCTCGTGCTGCTCGACGCCACGGACGGGCTGACCTGGTGGCGCGAGCGCTCGCGTGTCGGAACCGCCCGATAGCCTGAAGGCATGGCCGCTCCGCGTCGTTCCGCGCCCGCCCGCAGCGCGATCCCGCAGGTGCCGTGGCGTTCGCCGCGGCCGGCGCCGATCGTGCTCGTGTCCGGGCCGGAGGAGATCTGCGCAGAGCGCGCGATCTTCGGCATCCGCGAGTCGCTGCGCACCGAGGACCCGAGCCTTGAGGTGTCCGACATCGACGCGTCCGACTACGCCGCCGGCACCCTGTTGGGTGTCTCCGCGCCGTCGCTGTTCGGCGAGCCGCGGCTCGTGCGCGTCGGCGGGGTCGAGCGCTGCTCGGACGCGTTCCTCGCCGAGGCGCTCGCCTACCTCGAGGCCCCGCAGGAGGGGGCCACCGTCGTGCTGCGGCACACCGGCGCGAGCGTGCGCGGCAAGAAGCTGCTCGACGCGATCCGGGCCGGCGCCGGCGGGGGCATCGAGATCGCGTGCCCGGCGGTCAAACGCGACTCCGACCGGTTCGACTTCGCGGCGGGGGAGTTCCAGCACGCGGGACGCCGCATCCAGCCCGCCGGCCTGCGGGCCCTCGTCGGCGCCTTCGCCGACGACCTCACCGAGCTCGCAGCGGCCTGCCAGCAGCTCATCGCGGACGTCGACGGCGACATCACCGAGCAGATCGTCGACCGCTACTACGGCGGCCGGGTCGAGACGAGCGCGTTCACCGTGGCCGACACGGCGATCGCCGGTCGCTACGGCGACGCGCTGCTCGCGCTGCGACAGGCTCTGGCATCCGGGTCCGACCCGGTGCCGATGGTCGCCGCGTTCGCCGCGAAGCTGCGCGGCATGGCACGGGTCGCGGGCAGTCGCGAGCCGTCGGCGGCGCTCGCGGCGCGGCTCGGCATGAAGGACTGGCAGGTCGACCGTGCCCGGCGCGACCTGTCCGGGTGGACGCAGGACACCCTCGGGATGGCGATCCAGGCGTGCGCCCGCGCCGACGCCGAGGTCAAGGGCGCGTCGCGCGACCCGGTGTTCGCGCTCGAGCGGCTCGTCACGGTGGTCGCGACCCGCGCCCCCTTCGCCTCCTGAGCCCGCCCCATTCCGCGAGCCCGTACTCGTGTCGCGAACCCGTACCCGATACGCGTCATTCGCGTACGGGCTCGCGAATTGAATACGGGCTCGCGGAGGAGGCCGAAGACGCAGAAGGCCCGCCCCACGCGGGACGGGCCTTCGGAAGGATGCAGCTCAGAGCGCGGCGACCTGCTTGGCGATCGAGGACTTGCGGTTCGCCGCCTGGTTCTCGTGGATGACGCCCTTGCTGACGGCCTTGTCGAGCTTCTTGGCGGCGACGCCGAGCGCCTTCGCCGCGGCGTCCTTGTCGCCCGCGGCGACGGCCTCGCGGGTGCGCCGGACGGCGGTCTTCAGCTCGCTCTTGACGGCCTTGTTGCGCTCGTGCGCCTTCTCGTTGGTCTTGTTGCGCTTGATCTGCGACTTGATGTTTGCCACGTGTCGTTGACTTTCGTATCGATAGGACGGGATGTGCCGCATCGCAGGTAGAGGGGCTGCTCCGCGGCGATCGTGGGGTTTGGGAAGAACCCACACGCAAGCCAAGGAGAGAGTCTATCAGGTCCCGGCCTCGATCACCGCGAGCGCCCAGCCCAGCACGGCGTTGAAGACCTCCGGCCGCATCGCGGTGACCAGGTGCGAGGTGCGGGGCACGACCACGAGCTCGGCGTGCGGCACCAGCCGGGTGAACAGCCGCTCGTTCAGCCGCAGCTGGTCGTACTGCCCGTTCACGAACCAGGTCGGCACCCGGATGCGGGTGAGCGCCGTCATCAGATCGAGCCCGGCGAGCGCGCGCAGCGCCACGTGCTGGGCGTCCAGCGCGTACCCGCCCGCCCCGAAGTCGTCGCGCGTGAGCGGCGGCAGCGTGCGGTCGAGCACGTAGTCCGCGAGCGGCAGGCCGCGGGCCGGGAGGCGGTCCGCCCCTCGCACGAGGGCGCGGTAGGCCGCCAGGCCCGCGCCGCGCGGCACGGCGGTGCAGGACGCCGCCACCAGCGCCGCGATCGGCGGCTCGGCGCCGGCGTATTCGAGGCACAGCAGCCCGCCCATGGAGTGCCCGACCAGCAGCACCGGCCCGTCCTGGGCGGCCTCGCGCACCGCGTCGTCGATCGAGCGGAAGGCCGCCGCGAGGGTGAACCGCTCCGGCATCCGCGTGCCGTGCCCGGGCAGGTCGAGCGCGACCGTCCGCACCCCGCGTACCGACAGATACGCCTCCTGCGCCCGCCACATCGTCGCGGAGGTGCGGATCCCGTGCACCATCACGACCGTGACCGTCATGTGCTCACCATAGGGCGGCCCGTAGAATCGACGGGATATGTCACCCCGCGCCCTGAAGCCCCTGGAGCCTGCCGCCACGCCGCCGGAGCTCATCCGCAACTTCTGCATCATCGCCCACATCGACCACGGCAAGTCGACCCTCGCCGACCGCATGCTGCAGATCACCGGCGTCGTCGCCGACCGCGACATGCGCGCGCAGTACCTCGACCGCATGGACATCGAGCGCGAGCGCGGCATCACGATCAAGAGCCAGGCCGTGCGGATGCCGTGGGCCACGCCCGAGGGCGTCTTCGCGCTCAACATGATCGACACCCCCGGGCACGTCGACTTCACGTACGAGGTGAGCCGGAGCCTCGCGGCGTGCGAAGGCGCGATCCTGCTGGTGGACGCCGCGCAGGGCATCGAGGCGCAGACCCTCGCGAACCTGTACCTGGCGCTGGAGAACGACCTCGAGATCATCCCGGTGCTCAACAAGATCGACCTGCCTGCCGCCGACCCCGACAAGTACGCGCGCGAGATCGCCCAGCTGATCGGCGGCGACGCCGACGACGTGCTGCGGGTCAGCGGCAAGACGGGCATCGGGGTCGAGGCGCTGCTGGACAGCGTCGTCGAGCGCATCCCGGCCCCGGTCGGCGTCAAGGACGCGCCGGCGCGCGCCATGATCTTCGACTCGGTCTACGACGCCTATCGCGGCGTCGTCACCTACGTCCGTATGGTCGACGGGCAGCTGAACCCGCGCGAGCGCATCCAGATGATGTCGACCAAGGCCACCCACGACATCCTCGAGATCGGCGTGTCGAGCCCCGAGCCGAGCCCGTCGAAGGGGCTCGGCGTCGGCGAGGTCGGCTACCTCATCACCGGTGTGAAGGACGTGCGCCAGTCGAAGGTCGGCGACACCGTGACGAGCGCCGCGAAGCCCGCGACCGACGCCCTGCCCGGCTACACCGATCCGCTGCCCATGGTCTTCAGCGGCATCTACCCGATCGACGGCAGCGACTACCCCGACCTGCGCGAAGCGCTCGACAAGCTCAAGCTGTCGGATGCCGCGCTGCAGTACGAGCCGGAGACCTCCGTCGCCCTCGGCTTCGGCTTCCGGTGCGGGTTCCTGGGACTGCTGCACCTGGAGATCATCACCGAGCGCCTCGCCCGCGAGTTCGACCTCGACCTGATCACCACGGCCCCCAGCGTGCCGTACCAGGTCACCACCGAGGACCGGAAGACCGTCACGGTCACCAACCCCAGCGAGTACCCCTCCGGGGTGAAGATCGCCGAGGTGCTCGAGCCCATGGTCAGCGCCTCGATCCTCGCGCCGAAGGAGTACGTCGGCGCGATCATGGAGCTGTGCCAGGGCCGGCGCGGCACCATGAGGTCGATGGACTACCTCGGCGAGGACCGGGTCGAGCTGAAGTACACGCTGCCGCTGGGTGAGATCGTGTTCGACTTCTTCGACCAGCTGAAGTCGAAGACGCAGGGCTACGCTTCGCTCGACTACGAGCCGGCCGGCGAGGCCGCCGCCGACCTCGTGAAGGTCGACATCCTGCTGCAGGGCGAGACGGTCGACGCGTTCAGCGCGATCGTGCACCGGGACAAGGCGTACGCCTACGGCACCATGATGACCGAGCGGCTGCGCAAGCTCATCCCGCGCCAGCAGTTCGAGGTGCCGATCC
The DNA here is from genome assembly GCF_047606385.1 of Microbacterium sp. GTDB lineage: Bacteria > Actinomycetota > Actinomycetes > Actinomycetales > Microbacteriaceae > Microbacterium. The sequence goes on along the minus strand of NZ_JASGEL010000128.1, from coordinate 13,231 downwards.
AGGCGGCCATCGGCGCGCGCATCATCGCCCGGGAGAACATCCGCGCCATCCGCAAGGACGTGCTCGCCAAGTGCTACGGCGGCGACATCACCCGCAAGCGGAAGCTGCTGGAGAAGCAGAAGGAGGGCAAGAAGCGGATGAAGATGGTCGGCCGCGTCGAGGTCCCCCAGGAGGCGTTCATCGCCGCGCTGAGCGGCGACGTCGAGACCAAGAAGTAGCCCGGAAGCCGCGGACCTCATGTCGATCCCGGCCGAGACGATCCCCGTCCCGCCGCGGGTGCGCCGGCTCGCCGGGACCGCGGGGCTCGTCCCGGTGTGGCGCAACGCCGTCGGCGGCGTGACGTTCCGCACATCCGACGGCCGGCACATCAAGCACGGCCCCCGCCACGCGGAGACGTCGATGCGAGCGGAGGCCGGGAGGCTCGCGTGGGCGTCGCCCCACGTGCGTGTGCCCGAGGTGCTCGAGGCGGGGGAGGACGACACCCACGAATGGCTCGTGACCCGCACGCTCGCCGGCTCGAGCGCGATCGAGCCGCGGTGGATCGCCGAGCCGGCCACGGCGGTGCGCGCGGTCGGGGAGGGGCTGCGGGCGCTGCACGAGGCGCTTCCGGCCTCGGACTGTCCGTTCGAGTGGAGCGTGCCGTCCCGGCTGGCGAACGCGGCCCGCCGCGGCATCGCCGTTCCGCCGGCGTTGCAGGATGCGCCCGAGATCGACCGCCTCGTGGTGTGCCATGCCGACGCGTGCTGCCCGAACACGCTGCTCGACGACGCGGGACGCTGGTGCGCGCACGTCGATCTCGGCGCTCTGGGCCTCGCGGACCGCTGGGCCGACATCGCCGTCGCGTCGATGAGCGCAGGATGGAACTACGGCCCCGCATGGGAGGACCGGCTCGTCCTGGCATACGGGGTCGAGCCCGACCGGCCTCGCATCGCTTACTACCGGGCGCTCTGGAACGCGACCTGAGCGGCCGTCATCGCGGAGCCTGCGCCCAGGTGGGCTGGGTACGCTGGAGACCATGCGCCGCGGGAGCTTCAGGGACGAGACCGTCGACTACGCCGCCGTCGGTGCCACGCAGGCGCCGGACCTGATGCAGTACCCGCCGGAGCGCAGCATCCCGTCGCACGAGTCGTGGCGGATCGGCAGCGGCGAGGAGCGTTTCCGCGCCGCCGGCGAGGCCCTGCTCTCCTGGCACGCGCAGCGCGACGCCGGCCTGCAGGTGCGCGACGTGCGCCCGGCCTCCGGTCCCGCCTACACCGGCGTCAGCTTCGACGAGCAGGGGCAGCCCGTGGCCCCGACCCGGTTCGAGGCCGATCAGCGTTTCGACGAGGACGGCACCCCCTACGTCGGCGCCGGCATGACCCTGCGCCTGCACGGCCGGATCGGCTCCCACAGCGCGGACGCCGAGGTGCGCGTGATCTTCGTCGTCGAGGAGAAGCGACGCATCGGTTTCGCGCTCGGCACCGTCGGCGACTCCGTCGTCAGCGGCGAGGAGTCGTTCATGCTCGACTGGTACGAGAACGACGAGGTCTGGTTCACGGTGCGGGCCTTCGACGCGCCGGTCGCGGTGCGATACCGGATGCTGCCGCAGCTCGTGAAGCACCGTCGTCGTGAGCTCGCGCAGCGGTACCTGCGGGCCATCTCGCCCATGTACACCTGATGCCCTCTGCGCTGCCGATCGGCGACCCCGTCCCGGCCGACGGCTCCCTGCCCGTCGACGGGGTCGACGCGGCCATCGACTTCGGCGTCTACGTGCACGTGCCCTTCTGCCGCGTGCGCTGCGGATACTGCGACTTCAACACCTACACCGCCGACGAGCTGCGCGGCGTCCGGCGCGACGACTACCCGGCGTCCGTGGCCGCCGAGATCGGGCTGGCGCGCGACGTGCTCGGCGCGCTCGGCCCGCTCCGCCCGGCGCAGACGGTGTTCTTCGGCGGGGGGACGCCGACGCTGCTGCCCGGCGCCGCGCTCGCCGCGATGCTCGGCGGCGTGCGCGACGCGTTCGGGCTCGCACCCGGTGCCGAGGTCACCGTCGAGGCGAATCCCGACACGGTCACCGAGGCGCTCGCGGAGCGCCTCGCGACCGCGGGCGTCACGCGTCTGTCGATCGGGATGCAGTCGGCCGTGCCCGAGGTGCTCGCGACACTCGACCGCACCCACGACCCGGCGGGCGTCGCCGCCGCGGTGCGGGCCGCTCGCGCCGTCGGCCTCGACGTCAGCCTCGACCTCATCTACGGCGCCCCGGGCGAGACGCTGGCGCAGTGGCGCGCCTCCGTCGAGACCGCGCTGGCGCTCGGCGTCGACCACCTCTCCGCGTACGCCCTGATCGTCGAGGAGGGCACGCCGCTGGCCCGCCGCATCCGCCGTGGCGAGCTGGAGGAGCCCTCCGACGACCTGCAGGCCGACATGTACGAGCTCGTCGACGACCTCGCCGAGCAGGCGGGGCTGGCGTGGTACGAGGTGTCGAACTGGGCGCGCGACGATGCGCACCGGTCCCGCCACAACCTCGCCTACTGGCGCGGAGCCGACTGGTGGGGATTCGGGCCGGGCGCCCACAGCCACGTCGCCGGGGTGCGGTGGTGGAACGTGAAGCATCCCGCGGCGTATGCGCAGCGACTCGCGCAGGGCGCGTCGCCGGCGGCCGCCCGCGAGGTCCCGGATGCCGCAGCGGCCGAGCTGGAGCGCGTGCTGCTGGGCTCCCGCATCCGCGAGGGCCTCGCGATCCGCGACCTCGCCCCCGAGGCTCGCCACGCCGTCGCGGGGCTCATCGCCGACGGCCTGGCCGATCCCGGCGACGCCCTGCGGGGCCGGCTGGTGCTCACCCGCGCCGGCCGCCTCCTCGCCGACGCGGTGGTGCGCGCCCTGACGGCGTAGGCCGCGGGATAGACTGGCACTCTGCGACTCGGAGTGCCAGCGGGAGGAGGCGGCGTGGTCAGCGAGCGGGGACTCGAGGTGCTGCGTGCGATCGTCCAGGACTACGTGTCCACACGGGAGCCGGTCGGCAGCAAGTCGATCGTGGACCGTCACTCCTTCGGCGTCTCGGCGGCGACGATCCGCAACGACATGGCGCTGCTCGAGGACGAGGAGCTCATCGTCGCGCCGCACACCTCGTCGGGACGGGTGCCGACCGACAAGGGCTACCGCGTCTTCGTGAACCACCTGGCCGAGCTGCGGCCTCTCAGCCCCGCCCAGCGCAGCGCGATCTCGGCGTTCCTGGCCGACCCGGCCGACCTCGACGACCTCCTCGCCCGCACGGTCCGCGCCCTCACGCAGCTGACCGGACAGGTCGCGCTCGTGCAGTACCCCTCGTTCGAGCGCGCGACCGTCACCCATGTCGAGCTCGTGCATCTCGGCGGCAGTCGTGTCGTCGTGATCCTCGTGACCGACACCGGGCGGGTCTCGCAGCGCATCGCGCTCGTGGCCGAGGATCTGGACGAGACGGACGTGGCGGCGCTGCGCGCCCGCGCGAGCGTGCTGGTGACCGGCCAGCCGGTGCGCGACGGCGTGGCCGTCGTGGCGGCGGCCGTGGACGCGCTGCCGGTGGACGGGACGCGGTCGGACCGGGCGCTGCGCATGGTGCTGCGGGTCGTGGGCGAGGAGCTCGAGGAGTTCCGCCAGGACCGCCTGGTCATGGCGGGCACCGCGAGCCTGGCGCGCAGCGAGGGCGACTTCCGCGGCAGCATCTCGCCCCTGCTGGAAGCCCTCGAGGAGCAGGTCACGCTGCTGCGGCTGGTGGGCGAGATGGTCGCCGACGAGCAGGGGCTGGCGGCGTCCATCGGCCGGGAGAACGAGCCGTTCGGCCTGGCCGAGGCCTCGGTCGTGACCGCCGACTACGACACCCGAGCCGGCACGGCGCGGGTCGGCCTGCTGGGGCCGGTGCGTATGGACTATCCGAGCAACCTCGGTGCGGTGCGGGCGGTCGCCCGGTACCTCAGCCGGCTGCTCGACGAGGACGAACGCGCCCGCTGAGCGGGCGCGAGGTGACCGCGGGAACCGCGGACGGAAAGGTGAGAGTGGCTGACCACTACGACGTGCTGGGCGTGTCGCGCGACGCGTCGCCGGACGAGATCAAGAAGGCCTACAGGCGGCTGGCCCGACAGCTGCACCCGGATGTGAACCCGGGCGAGGAGGCGGCCGAGCGGTTCAAGCTCGTGACCCACGCGTACGACGTGCTCAGCGACCCCGAGCAGCGGCGCCGGTACGACATGGGCGGCGACTCCGGCGGATTCGGCGGCGCGGGATTCGGCGGGTTCGGCGACATCTTCGACTCGTTCTTCGGCGGCGGCGCCGGAGCGCGGTCCCGGCCGCGGTCGCGACGCGAGCGCGGACAGGACGCCCTCGTCCGGGTGACGCTCGAGCTCGGCGACGTCGTGTTCGGCGCGCACCGCGACCTCGACGTCGACACCGCCGTGCTGTGCGAGACCTGTCAGGGCAGCTGCTGTCAGCCGGGGACGGCGCCGGTCACCTGCGACGTGTGCCACGGCAGCGGGAACGTGCAGCGCACGGTCCGCAGCCTGATCGGCAACGTCGTCACGAGCCAGCCGTGCACCGCGTGCCAGGGATACGGCACGACGATCCCGTATCCGTGTGCGACCTGTCACGGCCAGGGCCGGGTGCGCGCACGTCGCACCGTGTCGGTCGACATCCCGGCCGGTGTCGAGACCGGCCTGCGGCTGCAGCTGCCGGGCTCGGGCGAGGTCGGTCCCGCGGGCGGCCCCAACGGCGACCTGTACCTCGAGATCACGGTCTCCCCGCACGACGTGTTCAGCCGCGACGGGGACGACATCCTGGCGACCCTCGACGTGTCGATGACCGATGCGATCCTCGGAACCTCGGCCCGCATCGAGGCGCTCGACGGACCCGTCGATCTCGAGATCCGCGCCGGGGTGCAGGCCGGCGACGTGCTGACGATCAAGGGGCGCGGCATCACGCCCTTGCGCGGCAACCAGCGCGGCGACCTGCGGGTCGGGGTGCACGTGGTGACCCCGACCAAGCTCGACGCCAGGGAACGCGCCCTCATCGAGGACTTCGCCAAACGCACGAAGGCGCCGGCGCCGCGACTGGCCGAGTTCCAGCAGGGACTGTTCGCGAAGCTGCGCGACAAGTTCCGGAACGTCTGAGCGATGCCGCTGCACTTCGTCGACGCGGGTGCGACGTCGGCGCGCGTGGGCGGCACGGTCGTGCTCACCGGCGCCGAGGCGCACCATGCGGCGACGGTGCGGCGGGTGCGTGTCGGCGAGGAGGTCACCGTCGGCGACGGCGCGGGCGTATGGCTGACCGGCTCGGTGTCTGAGGTGGCCCCGCGCGAGGTGGTCATCGCGGTGACGGGACGGAACGAGGATCCCGCGCCGCGGCCGCGGCTCGTGCTCGTGCAGGCGCTCGCGAAGGGCGACCGCGACGAGATGGCCGCGCAGGCCGCCACCGAGCTCGGCGTCGACGAGATCGTGCCGTGGCAGTCCGCCCGCTCGGTCGTGCGCTGGGAGGGGTCGAAGGCCGAGAAGGGCCGCGCCCGCTGGGAGAGCATCGTGCGCGAGGCGGCGAAGCAGGCGCACCGGCCGTGGATCCCCGTCGTCGCCGCGCCCGCGCGCACGGTGGAGGTCGCGGCGCGGGCCGGCGACGCGCTGATGATCGTGCTGGAGCCGGCGGCGTCCGACCGTCTGACCGCGCTCGCCGCGCCGCTGCGGGATGCCGACGAGGTGCTGCTCGTCGTGGGACCCGAGGGCGGGATCGCCCCGGACGAGATCGAGCGGCTGACCGCCGCCGGTGCGCGCCTCGCGCGCCTGGGCGGCGAGGTGCTGCGCACCTCGACCGCCGGACCCGCCGCCCTGGCCGTGGTCGCGGCCCTGCTCGGCCGGTGGTGAGCGGACGGTCCGAGGCCGGACCCGCTGGATAGACTGGCCTTCATGAGCGAGCCGTCCGTCTTCACGCGCATCCTGAACGGCGAGATCTCGTCCGAGATCATCGCGCAGACCGATCGGGTCTTCGCCATCCGCGACATCGCGCCGAAGGCGCCGGTGCATCTGCTCGTGATCCCCAAGACCGCGGAGTACCGGGACGTGGTCGAGCTCGCCGCCGGCGACCCGTCGCTGCTCGCCGAGATGGCCGAGCTCGCCGGCGCCCTCGCCGCGGAGCACGCCGACGGCGACTTCCGCTTCGTCTTCAACCGCGGCGCCGGCGCCGGGCAGACCGTGTTCCACGTGCATGCGCACGTGCTCGCCGGCGGTCTGTCGGAGGGGAGCCTCGGTGGCTGACGCCCCGGACGAGCCGGTCGTCGAGCATCTGCTCGCCGACGGCATCGCGATGGTGCGGCTGCTGGGTCCGCAGGATCGGCTGCTGCGCATCGTGGAGCGGGAGCACCCGGATGTCGACGTGCTCGTGCGCGGCAACGAGATCACCCTGAGCGGCCGTGCCGACCAGGTCGACGCCGCGCGGCGGCTCGTGCAGGAGATGCTCGAGATGACCCGCACCGGCATCGACCTCGCGCCGGGCGACGTCTCCACCTCGCAGCGCATCCTCGACGCCGACTCGGGGCTGCGCCCGTCCGACGTCATGGGCGAGGCCATCATCTCGTCGCGCGGCCGCGTCATCCGCCCCAAGACCGCCGGCCAGAAGACGTACGTCGACGCGATCGACGAGAACACGATCGTGTTCGGCATCGGGCCCGCCGGCACCGGCAAGACCTACCTCGCCATGGCCAAGGCGGTGCAGGCGCTGCAACGCAAAGAGGTGGAGCGCATCATCCTCAGCCGCCCCGCGATCGAGGCGGGGGAGCGGCTCGGGTTCCTGCCCGGCAGCCTCAACGACAAGATCGACCCCTACCTGCGTCCGCTCTACGATGCGCTGAACGAGATGCTCGACCCCGAGCTGGTGCCCAAGCTCATGGCCACCGGCACGATCGAGGTGGCCCCGCTGGCGTACATGCGCGGTCGGACCCTGAACTCCTCCTTCGTCGTGCTCGACGAGGCGCAGAACACTACGCCCGAGCAGATGAAGATGTTCCTGACCCGTCTCGGCTTCGGCACGAAGATGGTCGTCACCGGCGACATCACCCAGATCGACCTGCCGCAGGGCGCGTCCGGGCTGCGACTGGTGACGCGGGTGCTGAAGGGCATCGACGACATCCACTTCGCGACGCTCACGAGCGACGACGTCGTACGTCACAGCCTGGTCGGCCGCATCGTCGACGCGTACACGGCGTACGACGAGCAGCGGCTGTCGGCACGGCGTGAGCGCGACGAGGCCGCCGAGCTCGCCAGCCGTGTCGAGCGCCGTGCGGGGCCCCGCGACCGCCTGCCCAGACGAGGACGCCCATGACGATCGAGATCACGAACGAGTCCGGCGTCGAGGTCGACGAGACCGTGCTGCTGCGCCTCATGGAGAGCAACCTGTCCGAGCTCCACGTCAGCCCGGACGCCGACGTGGCCATCATGCTCGTCGACGAGGGCGCCATGGAGGCGCTGCACGTGCAGTGGATGGACGAGCCGGGCCCGACCGACGTGCTGAGCTTCCCGATGGACGAGCTGCGCCCCGGCACCGACGAGTCGCCGACCCCGCCGGGCCTGCTCGGCGACATCGTGCTGTGCCCGCAGGTCGCCGAGACCCAGGCGGCGGCGGCGAGCCCGCCGCATCCCACCATCGACGAGCTCGTCATGCTCACCACGCACGGCCTGCTCCACCTGCTCGGCTTCGATCACGCCGAGACCGACGAGGCCAAGGAGATGTTCGGCCTGCAGCGGGATCTGATCGTGGCCTTCACGCTCGCCGAGCGGCGCCGTCGCCCGCGATGACGGCCGTCCTGCTGCTGCTGATCGCCGCGCTGCTCGTCGGCTTCGGCGGCCTGATGGCGGCGGTCGACGCCGCCTTGGCGGTCACCTCACGGCAGGACCTGGCGGAGCTCGGCGAGTCGGGGCGAGGCGCCGCCTCGCTGCGGCGCATCGCCGCTGATCCCGAGGCGCACGTCGGCGCGGTCGCCTTCATCCGGGTGCTGGCGGAGACGGGGGCGGCGGTCCTCGTGACGGCCGCGTTCCTGCTGCTGTTCGACAGCATCTGGTGGGCGCTGCTCGCGGCGATCGTCATCATGACCGGCATCTCGTTCGTCGCGGTCGGGGCGAGCCCGCGCGCCGCGGCGCGCCGCAACGCGAGGGGACTGCTGCGCGGAGCGGCCCCGATCGTGCGGGGGGTGCGGATCCTGCTCGGCCCGCTCGCGCACGGGCTGGTGGTCATCAGCAGCCGTATGACCCCGGGCGGGGCGCGGGCGGCGTCCTTCGACACCGAGGAGCAGCTGCTGAGCATGGTCGACGAGGCCGCGATGGCGGACCTCATCGAGGAGGACGACCGCGAGCTCATCCACTCCGTGTTCGAGTTCACCGACACCCACGTGCGGCAGGTCATGGTGCCGCGCACCGACATGGTCGCGGCGTCCGCCGACGCCACCGCGCGCCAGGCGCTCGCGCTGTTCCTCGACAAGGGCGTCTCCCGGATGCCGCTGCTGTCCGGCGACGGCGAGGACGTCGACGGCATCCTGTACCTGAAGGACCTCGTGCAGTTCGCATTCCGCGACGAACGCGCCTGGGGCGACCTGCCCGCGGCACGCATCGCCCGGCCGCCCGAGTTCGTGCCGGAGTCGATGCGGGCCGAGACGCTGCTGCAGCAGATGAAGCGCGACGCCGTCCACGTGTGCATGGTGATCGACGAGTACGGCGGCATCTCCGGACTCGTCACGCTCGAGGATCTCATCGAGGAGCTCGTCGGGGAGATCGCCGACGAGTACGACCCGCGCAGCGCCGACGTCGCCGAGCTCGAGCCGGGACGGTTCCAGGTCAGCGCCCGGCTGGGCCTCGACGAGGTCGGGGACCTCTTCGGCGTCGAGCTCGACGACGAGGACGTCGACTCGATCGGCGGGCTGCTCGGCAAGGAGCTCGGGCGCGTGCCCCAGCCCGGCGACACGGTGCGGCACGAGGGCATCGAGATCACGGGCGGCACCTCGCGGGGACGCGGCAGGGGCCTGGCGACGGTCTTCGTCGAACGGGCCGACGAGGAGGAGGACGACGATGAGCGACACGGGTGACGACGGCTTCCGCAGCGGTTTCGTGACGTTCGTGGGGCGTCCCAACGTCGGCAAGTCGACCCTGATGAACGCGCTCGTGGGCGAGAAGATCGCGATCACGAGCGAGAAGCCGCAGACGACCCGGCGGGCGATCCGCGGCATCGTGAACCGGCCGGGCGGGCAGCTCGTCGTCGTCGACACCCCCGGCATCCATCGCCCCCGCACCCTCCTCGGCCAGCGGCTGAACGATCTCGTCGAGGACGTGCTCGGCGATGTCGACGTGATCGCCTTCTGCGCGCCGGCGACCCAGGAGGTCGGGCCCGGCGACCGGCGCATCGCCCAGTCGCTGGACGGGTATCCGCGCGCGAAGAAGATCGCACTGGTGACCAAGACGGACGCCGCCGCGCGCGAGGCGATCACCGAGCGCCTCATGGAGGTCGACGCGCTGCGCGAGGACTGGACCGCGGTCATCCCGCTGTCCGCGCTGACCGGCGCGCAGCTCGACGTGCTCGTCGACGAGCTGCTCGCGCTCATGCCGGAGGGGCCGCCGCTGTACGAGGACGGCGTCGTCACCGACGAGTCGACCTCGGACCGGATCGCCGAGATCATCCGGGAGGCGGCGCTGGAGGGGGTCCGCGACGAGCTGCCGCACTCGATCGCGGTCACGATCGACGACGTCGAGGAGCGCGAGGGCGGCGGGCTGACCGACGTCTACGCGAACATCGTCGTCGAGCGCGACAGCCAGAAGGCCATCATCATCGGGCACAAGGGGTCGCGGCTGCGCGACGTCGGCGCCCGCGCCCGTGCCCAGATCGAGCCGTTGCTGGGCACCAGGGTGTTCCTCAAGCTCCACGTGCGCGTCGCGAAGGAATGGCAGCGCGACCCGAAGCAGCTGGGACGCCTCGGGTTCTGAGCGCGCCGTGCCGGGTGTATCCTGACCTCATGCGCTTAGGCCGGCTCCTTCTTAGCCGCCGCGACGAGACCTCGTTCTAGGGCCTCCCTCGTCGCGGAGTTTCGGCGTGGGCCCGCATCATCCGCCGAGAAGAAGCGACCACCATCATGGAGAACACCCAGAAGCCGTCGGCCATGCCGACCCACAAGTACCGTCCCTTCCACGAGCAGATCCGCGTCGACCTGCCCGACCGCACCTGGCCCGACGCCCGCATCCAGACCGCGCCGCGCTGGTGCGCCGTCGACCTGCGCGACGGCAACCAGGCGCTCATCGACCCCATGAGCCCCGAGCGCAAGCGGGTCATGTTCGACCTGCTCGTGCGCATGGGCTACAAGGAGATCGAGGTCGGGTTCCCGTCGGCGAGCCAGACCGACTTCGACTTCGTCCGGCACCTGATCGAGGAGGACGTCATCCCGGACGACGTGACGATCCAGGTGCTGACGCAGTCGCGCGAGCATCTGATCGCCCGCACGTACGAGGCGATCGCGGGAGCCAAGCAGGCCATCGTGCACCTGTACAACTCGACCAGCATCCTGCAGCGCGAGGTGGTGTTCCGCACCGACAAGCAGGGCATCGTCGACATCGCGCTCTCCGGTGCGCGGCTGTGCCGCGAGTACGAGAAGCGCATCCCGGAGACGACCGTCTACTACGAGTACTCGCCGGAGAGCTACACCGGCACCGAGCTGGAGTTCGCGGCCGACATCTGCAACCAGGTGCTCGACGTGTTCGAGCCGACGCCCGAGCGCAAGGTCGTCATCAACCTGCCCGCGACGGTCGAGATGGCGACCCCGAACGTGTATGCCGACTCGATCGAGTGGATGAACCGGCACCTGGACCACCGCGAGAACGTGATCCTGTCGCTGCATCCGCACAACGACCGCGGCACCGCGATCGCGGCCGCGGAACTGGGCTACATGGCCGGCGCCGACCGCATCGAGGGATGCCTGTTCGGCAACGGCGAGCGCACCGGCAACGTGGACCTGGTGGCGCTGGGCATCAACCTGTTCACGCAGGGCATCGATCCGCAGATCGACTTCGGCGACATCGACCAGGTCAAGCGCACGGTCGAGTACTGCAACCAGCTGCCCGTGCACGAGCGCAGCCCGTGGGCGGGGGACCTGGTGTTCACCGCGTTCAGCGGATCGCACCAGGACGCCATCAAGAAGGGCTTCGAGGCGATGGACGCCCGCGCCGCCGCCGCCGGGGTCACCGTCGACGAGATCGAATGGGCCGTGCCCTATCTGCCGGTCGACCCGAAGGATCTGGGGCGCTCCTACGAGGCCGTCATCCGGGTGAACTCCCAGTCCGGGAAGGGCGGGGTCGCCTACCTGCTGAAGTCCGACCACGCGCTGGATCTGCCGCGCAAGCTCCAGATCGAGTTCTCGGGCGTCGTGCAGGCCAAGACGGATGCCGAGGGCGGCGAGGTGTCCAGCGACCAGATCTGGAACATCTTCGCCGACGAGTACCTGCCCGCCAGCGTCGCTCACGAGCGGTGGGGCCGGTTCGAGCTGCTCGGCACGCGCACCGCGAGCGACCTGTCCGGCGATGTGCATCTGGACGTGACCCTGCGCGACGGCGAGCAGCGCTTCGACGCCGCGGGCGTCGGGAACGGGCCGGTCGCGGCGTTCCTGGACATCGTGCGCGCCCAGGGCTTCGACGTGACGCTGTACGACTACGTCGAGCACGCCATGAGCGCCGGCGGCGACGCGCAGGCCGCGGCCTACGTCGAGCTGCAGGTCGACGGCGAGCGCCTGTGGGGCGTCGGCATCGACGGCGACATCTCGACCGCGAGCCTCAAGGCGATCGTCTCGGGCGTGAACCGCGCGATCCGCACCCGCGAGCGCGCGGGGGAGCTGACCGCGGTCTGACCCCGGCTTCCTGCCCGACGCCGCGAGACCGCATCTGCGCGCCGAGACCGTGGGGTCACCCCACCCTCTCGGCGCGCGGATGCGGTCTCGCGGTGAGGCGGGACGCGGTCAATCGGCGGGCGGCCGCACGACCGGGATCGCGGTCGTCTCTCCGGCGACCTTGCGCCGATGCAGCAGCCGTTGCTCGGGCAGCGACAGGTCGAAGACGACGGCCAGGATGCGGATCACCGCCGCCACCGCGATGCACACGATCGCGCCGATGACGAGGTCGACGCCGACGGCGTCCAGGATCACGAGCGTGACGCAGCCGGCGCCCGCCGCGACCGCGTACAGCGACCCGACGTGCATCACGGCGACGGGCAGCCCCATGATCACGTCGCGCAGCACCGAGCCGCCGACCGCGGCGCAGACGCCGACGAACACGGCCGGCACGGCCGGCAGACCGAGGGCGAGCGCCTTGCTCGTCCCGAAGGCGCCGAACATGCCGATCACGACGGCGTCCAGGCCCACGATGACCCGGTTGAGGCGCTGGAACACGTTCGCCAGCAGCATCCCGAGCAGCGCCGCGCCGGTCGCCGTGATCAGATACCAGTTGCTCTGCAGCGTCGTCAGCGGCACGTTCAGCAGCAGGTCGCGGATGAGGCCGCCGCCCATGCCGATGAGGATCCCGATGAGCGCGACGCCCAGGAGGTCGAGCCGTCGCTGACCGCGGAAGCCGGAGGCGAACAGCGCTCCCTGGATGCCGCCCAGCCCCACGGCCGTGAGGTCGGCCCACAGCGGGATCACGAAGAGCGGCTCGGTCACCCGTCCATTCTCGGATACCGGCGGGATAATCGAACGGTGCCCACCTATCGCGACGAGGTCGTGGTCCTGCGCACCCACAAGCTGGGTGAAGCCGACCGCATCGTGACGATGCTGGGCCGTCGCCACGGCAAGATCCGGGCGGTCGCCAAGGGCGTGCGCCGCACGTCGTCGCGGCTCGGCGCCAGGCTCGAGCCGTTCATGGTCGCCGATGCGCAGTTCTACGCCGGGCGCACTCTCGACATCGTGCAGCAGGCCGAGACGCTGGGCACCTACGGCGCCGACATCGCCGCCGACTACGACCGCTTCACCGCCGCGAGCGCCATGGCCGAGACCGCGGACCGGCTGGGAGACGCCGAGGCCACCGCGCAGCAGTACCTGCTGCTGGTCGGGGGTCTGCGCGCGCTGACCCAGGGCGAGCACGCCCCGCGCAGCATCCTCGACTCGTATCTGCTGCGTGCGATGGCGCTGTCGGGCTGGGCGCCCGGGCTCGACGCCTGCGCCCGCTGCGGCGCGCCGGGCCCGCACCGGTGGTTCGTCGCGCAGGCCGGCGGCACCGTCTGCGAC
>NZ_JASGEL010000127.1:0-44320 GCF_047606385.1 Microbacterium sp. | reverse complement strand
GTGCGATGCGGCTTGTTGCCGAGGCTCGGAGGGAGGATCCGGAGTTGTCGTTGAACGCGGCGGTGACCCGGATCGGGCAGCGTGTCGGGGTGAACGCCGACACGTTGCGGGGCTGGTGCAAGCAGGCGCAGATCGACGCGGGCGAACGCCCCGGGACCACGACCAGCGACGCTCAGCGGATCAGGGCGCTTGAGGCTGAAGTGCGCGAGCTGAAGCGTGCGAACGAGATTCTGTTGGCGGCGTCCTCGTTCTTCGCGCGGGAGCTCGACCCGCGACTGCCGTGGTAGTTCAGTTCATCGACGAGGTTCGTGACCGGTTCGGGGTCGAGCCGATCTGTCGTGTGCTCACCGCGCACGACGTCAAGATCGCTCCGTCCGGGTACTACGCGTTCAAGAAGCGTCCGCCGTCTGCTCGTGCCGTTAGCGATGAGCGGCTGGTCGCGGAGATCGAGCGGGTGTTCTTCGATCCGAAACTCGGCCGTGGGATCAGCGGGGTTCGCAAGGTCTGGCGTCTGCTGCGCCGGGAGGGCATCGTCGTGGCCCGCTGCACGGTGGAGCGTCTCATGCGGCAGCAGGGGCTGCGTGGGGTGCGTCGCGGGAAGCAGTTCGTGACCACCCGGCCGGATCCTGCCGCGACACGACCACCGGATCTCGTGCATCGTGAGTTCACCGCCCAGGCGCCGAACCGGCTCTGGGTTGTCGACTTCACGTACGTGGCCACCTGGTCGGGCATGGCGTTCACCGCGTTCGTCACCGACGTCTACTCACGTCGGATCGTCGACTGGCGGGTCGCGGACCGAATGCCCACCGAGCTGCCGTTGGACGCCTTGGAGATGGCGCTGTGGGTTCGCGGCCGTGCCGGACACGACGTCGATGGCGTCATCCACCACAGCGACGCGGGCAGTCAATACACCGCGCTGCGCTACGCTGACCGGCTCGCGGACGCCGGCGCGATCGCGTCGATCGGAACCGTCGGAGACTCGTACGATAACGCCCTCGCCGAGACGACGAACGGACTCTACAAGACCGAGTGCGTGCGCATCGACGGCCCGTTCCGCACCGTCGACGACCTCGAACTCGCCACGCTCTCCTGGGCGCACTGGTTCAACGAGAACCGGCTGCACTCATCGATCGGATACCTCACCCCGATCGAGAAGGAGAACGCGCACTACCGTGAGAACCACCCCCAGCACCAGCCGGCGCTGGGAGAACCCGCCCTCCACTAAACCCGGGACGATTCACTAAGGCTTTGTCAGACACGCCCTAGGCGACAGGTCGACCCGCTCGCGGCGAGGGCGCCATCGTGGACTTTCCGGCGGCACCACATCCTGTCGATCTCGCCGACGACGTCAGCGGCGCCGGTCGGGACGATTCAACCGTCCAGGTCATCGAATGGAAGCTGATCGGCAGGATGTGCGCTCGGCCCAGCGTGCTTGCTGATGACGCTCTGTCTGCCGGCCTTCGCGGGGAAAGCTGATCCACGTCCGTAAGTGACGCTGGGTCCTCGCGTCGCTTCCGAGGTCTTGATGAGGATGCCTCGATCGACGAGGTCCGCCAACACTCGTGATGCGCCGATGGTGTCGAGGTCGAGGAGAATTCTGACCATTCGTGCGTTGATGGTCCCGGTCTCGTGGACGAGCTCGATGATCTTGCGGTCCAGCTGGTCAGTAGTACGACGCCGGTACGTGACAGCGGGACCAAGTGCTGCTAGCGCTTCTTCACGAAGCCGATACTTCGGGTACGCGCGCCTCGCCGTCTCCCGCGTCGGTTCGAGGAGGCGGATCTCGTCGCCGCTCAGGCGCGCGAGAACAGACTGCGCCTCATCTATGACGGGCTTCTGGAGCAGCGGCCTGAGTTCATCCGCACCGATGGTCTTCCTGGTGAGGAGCGTGAGCAGGATCAGCATCGTGTCAGCATCTGCCGCCTCCTCGGCCGGCAAGGTAGCGACGTACCTGGCTAGCGCCGTGTTCGGCGCTCCACCCAGCAGGGTGACCTCGACCCGGGTCGGATCTGCCGCGTACCTTGGCGGTTCATGGCCGACACGGGCCATCTCCGCGTACATCCGATCGACGCCTGATCCGGCGGTCTCCGCGAGTCCCAGCATTCGCATCGCACCCGCAAGGTTCGCGTTCCTTGTGCGAGAGGAGGTCGTCAACACATTGTCCACGTTCACCCCGGGGACGAATCCCCCTGGCGATGACACCCTGAGCTGGGTCACCGTGTGCTCCACTGTCGTCCGTTCGGCGCTGAAGTACTCGCGGTGCATCAGCCCGTTGACGACTGCCTCACGCACGGCGGGCTCGGGAAGATCGGCGATGTGAAGCTGCTGCCCCTTACCGATTGAGACCGGAGTGGTCTCAAGCCGGGCGCCAATCAGGTCGAAAACGCGCTGCAGCGCGACCACCAGCGGACCGGTGAGCTGCTCGTTGGCCGTCAGCTGGCCCGCCGGAGTACGCCGGTGTGTGTACGAGAGCAACACTGCGTGCTCGGATCCGCGCGTGAACAGCAAGGCTCCCGCCCTGGTCAAGGTCTGGTCTTCTCTGACCACTCCCACAGCACGGAGCAGATCGATGTCAACGGCCTCTGCCAGCCGACGCTTCGCCAGATCACTCGACCGACCCAGCATCTCGCGAGCAACCTGCATGGCAACGGGATCGACCCCAGATGCGGGAACATCGCTCGGCTCGCCACTCCAGTCGCGCCCGGTCTTCTGAGCTGTCACAGCTGTGATTCGCTCCGTCGACATCGGCAGGCAACGGTCAGCGACGCGTTCGGTCGGGATCTTGCCACTCGCGCTGTGCACTTGAGTACTGCTCGGCACGGTGAGGACAAGAACGGGGCCATGCGAAGTCTCTCGCGTTTCGGCCTCGATCAGCAGCGGGGGCTGCGTGATTTCGTAGATGCGCAGGCGCGTCCGCTCTGGTTCGAGCCTGGTGCCCACAAACGCTGCGGCGCCTGTCGCCTTGTCATCGACTCCGACGACAACGGCGCCTCCCGCCGCGTTGGCAAGACAAGCAGCCGCCTCGGCGATGTTTGCCAGGTCATCCTTCACAGATCGACCATCGGTCTTGAACTCGAGGTCTAGCCGCTCGCTCGCCCCCGCTGAGCGATCTCCGTCGGCGATCCGAGCAAGCGCGCGGTCCACAACATCCACCGAATCTTCTCCGTCCGGCTGCCTCTCGAGAGGAGCAGCAGACCGAGTTTATCCAAAGTTTTGCAGAACCCTGTACAAGGAAGGGTGTAGAAAAACTTCTGCAAAACTCTTCGCAGTGGTGACACACAAAACGGGCTGACTTCCGTGGACTCACAAGCATTGTGAGTCTGACTCATCCCTACAGCGACGATTACATCGACCCCACGGTCACGGGACTCAGGGCGTACAGCCCTGATAGCGCAGCCCACAACTCGTATGTGAGGACACGGTCTTTCCCAAATCTTTCCCGCAAGCCGATTCCGGGGCAAAGAGAAAGCCCCGCGATCCCAGTGTTTCCAAGGGTTCGCGGGGCTTCGACAATGGCGGTGACGGTGGGATTTGAACCCACGGTAGGGGGTTACCCTACACAACTTTTCGAGAGTTGCACCTTCGGCCGCTCGGACACGTCACCGTCGTCCAGCTTACGGCACGCCTCGACGCGCGGCCAATTCGCCCGCGCAGAGCGCGCCGCGTGCACGAAGACACCGCAGAGAGGTCACGCGGCCAGGAACGGCTGGTGCCGGTATCCACTGCCGTCGAGGACGGCGACCGTCGACTCCTCCACCTCGACGAATGCCCCGGGCAGGTCGTTCAACGGCTCCGACACGACGACCTGCGCGTGGTCGCCGAACGCGGACAGCTGCGCCGCGCCGGGATACATGCGGCGCAGGGTCGGGATGTCGGCCGAATGGAACAGCGTCCGCGACCGCCCGTCCGACGAGTATCGGAACGCCCAGAGCGTCCGCCCGTCCGACACCGCGATCGTGCCCTGCATCGGTGACGGCACGCCCACCGCCCGTCCCGCCGCCTCGACACGGCGGATCGCCCGGCCGACGGCAAGGATCGGGTCGGCGGCGAGTCCGTAGGTGAGCGCGAGATGGAACAGCACCTCCGTGTCGGTGGTCCCCTCGATCCCGGGATACAGCGCAGGGTCCACCTCGAGGATCAGGTCGCGCTTGTACGCCGGGAAGCCGGCGAGCGCGCCGTTGTGCATGAACAGCCAGGTGCCGTGGCGGAACGGATGGCAGTTCGTCTGCTGGATCGGCGGTCCCGCCGCCGCCCGCACGTGCGCGAAGAACAGCGGACTGCGCAGGGCGTGGCTGATCTCGCGCAGGTTCACGTCGTTCCAGGCCGGCTCGACGCTGCGGAAGACGAACGGCGCGGTCCCCGCCGTGTCGGCGTACCAGCCGAGCCCGAACCCGTCGCCGTTCACGGTCTCGGCGCCGAGGCGAGCGTCCAGCGACATCGCGACGATCGAGTGCTGCGGATCGAGCACCAGCGTCGACGGCCGTATCGGCTCCCCGATGTAGGCCAGCCACCGGCACATCCCCCGCCTCCGATCCCTCGGACTGAAGGCTACGCCTCACCAGGAGCGGGCGAGAGCCGCATGCGTGCGCAGGATCCCCTCGGTCGTCCCCTCCGGTGCCCGGCCGATGCCGCACTCGGTCGCCACGCCGAACTCGTCGACGAACTGCGACGCCACCGCGATCCGCCGCTCGGCGCCCGCCACGCCGTCCTCGCGGTGCACGAGACCCAGGTACAGCTCGGTGTCGGCGGGCAGGGCGAGATCCGCCAGCGGCGCGTAGTACGCCGCGTCGTCCCGCTCGATCGGCACCGGCAGGTGCAGCCAGTCGATGCGGCGCGGGGACGCGGCGAACAGGGCGTTCGCGAAGCGCACCAGGTTGGCGGCATCCTTCGGCTCGATGAAGTGCTTCTCGGCGACGTCGCCATAGCAGAGGTGGAAGCCGACCTCGACGTCCTCCGGCACGCGCCCCGCCTGCTCGGCGGCACGGGCGGTCAGCCCCTCCCACACGTCGCCCCACCACGGCTCGACGCCCGGCTTGCCGCGGTACTCGACGCGTTCGATCACCTGGAACTCGACCGCGTTGTCCCACTGGATCGCGAGGTCCTCGTGCGGGATCGCATCGAGGATCTCGTCCAACTCACGGAACAGCGCGTCGCGGTACACGGGCTCGACCGCGGCCCGCTGCTCGGCCGGGAAGAACGCGCCGACCACGGCGAGCGGGGTCGGCAGCGACACCTGGAACCGCACGCCCGGGGGCACGACGCCCTCCTCGCGCAGCCGCCGGAACACCTCGTACGACTCCAGCGCGGCGGCGGCGTAGCCGAGCGGCGCGATCTTCAGGGTCGCCGGGTCGACCCCGTCGGCCACGCGCACCGGCCGCGCGTCGAGTCCCCGCACCGGGATGGGCGCGTCGCCGACCCGCTCGATGCCCTCGGTCTCGCCGAGCGCATCGGGCTGGAACAGGATCCAGTGGAAACGCTTGCCCACCTCGCCGTCCGGGATGCGCTTGAGCCGCCCCTCCAGGATGCTCGCCGCCGTGCGGATCGTCTTCTCTGCGTCGTCGTAGTTGACGCTGCCGACCAGCAGCGCGCCCTGGGGCTGGGTCATCTCTGTCTCCTGAACGGCCCCGATCGTGGGATGCACGGGATTCCGCGCCCCCACTCTTCCACCGACCGCTATGCCGCACGAACCCCCCGTCGCGTAACGTCACACCCGGAGGTGCCCGTGCCCGACAGGTTCGCACCGCAGCAGCAGCTGGTCGTCGCGATCGCCGTGCTGGGTTCGTTCGTCTCGTTCCTGGACGGCACCCTGGTCAACGTCGCCCTCCCGGCGATCGACCGAGACCTCGGCGGCGGCCTGGCGACCCAGCAGTGGGCGGTGGATGCCTACCTCGTCACCCTCGGCGCGCTCATCCTGCTCGCGGGCTCGGTCAGCGACGCCTTCGGCCGGCTGCTCGTGCTGCGCATCGGGCTCATCGGCTTCGGCGTCGCCTCGATCGCGGTCGCCCTCGCCCCCACGGCCGTGTTCCTCATCGTCGCGCGGGCGGTGCAGGGAGCGGCGGGCGCATTCCTCGTCCCGAGCTCGCTCGCGCTGATCACCTCGACCATCCGCGGACCGTCGCAGGCCCGCGCGATCGGCATCTGGACCGCGCTGACCACCTCGGCCATGGTCGCCGGTCCCCTCATCGGCGGCCTGTTCGTCGATCACCTCTCCTGGCGGTTCGCGTTCCTGGCAGGCATCGTGCCGATCGCCGCGACGCTCCTGCTGCTGCCGCGGCTCGACGCTCCCGACCACCGCGAGCCGGGCGCCACCGTCGACTGGTGGGGCGGCGCGCTGTGCACGTTCGGGCTCGGCCTGATCGTCTTCGCCCTGATCGAGGAGCCGGATGCCGGGTGGTCCTCGGCCCTCGTCTGGGCGCCCCTGGTCGCCGGCTGCGCCCTGTTCACGGGCTTCCTCTGGCGCCAGCGGCACGCGGCGTCCCCGGTGCTGCCGCTCGGCCTGTTCCGCATCCGCACCTTCGCCGCCGGCAACCTTGCCACGCTCTTCGTCTACGGCGCCCTGTCGCTCAGCGGGTTCGTGCTCGCGATCTACCTGCAGCAGGGCGCAGGGCTCTCCGCCACCCTGGCGGGTCTGGCGAGCCTGCCGACCACGATCGTCATGATCGCCCTGAGCTCGCGCTTCGGCGCGCTGAGCGGGCGGCTCGGTCCGAGGCTGTTCATGACCGTCGGCCCGCTCGTCATGGCGGGCGGGACGCTGCTGCTGCTCACCATCGAGACCGCCTTCGACTACTGGTGGCAGGTGCTGCCGGGCATGCTCGTGTCCGGGCTCGGCCTGTCGATCACGGTCGCGCCGCTGACCTCGGCGATCCTCGGCTCGGTCGACTCCGCCCGCTCCGGCATC
This sequence comes from Microbacterium sp., assembly GCF_047606385.1. Taxonomy (GTDB): domain Bacteria; phylum Actinomycetota; class Actinomycetes; order Actinomycetales; family Microbacteriaceae; genus Microbacterium. Next base: position 37,422 of record NZ_JASGEL010000127.1, on the reverse strand, counting down.
GCGTCCGCGGTGAACAACGCCGTGGCCCGCGTCGCAGGGCTCCTGGCGATCGCCGCGGTCGCCGCGGTGATCGGCGGCACCCTCGACCTGGGCGGCCTCCGCAGCTCCGTGCTGCTGTGCGCCGCGCTGCTGGTGCTCGGCGGGATCGCGTCGCTGGTCGGCATCCGCAACCCGCCTCCCGGGGATCCCTCTTAGGCCGAGCACCGGCGCTGCGCCCGCCGGGTCGAGCATGTCCCGGTTTGGCGCGGTAAGAGGGCCTCTTACGGCGCCGAACCGGGACATGAACCGCGCCGAAGTGGGACATGCTCGCCGGGGCGTCGCGAGGACGGACGACGCGCTGGTCCCCACCATCCGTCGCTGCAAGACTGGCGGCATGTCCGTGATCGAGAACTCGAAGCTCACCGTCGTCGGCGCCGGCTCCGTCGGCTCCTCCACCGCCTACGCCGCCCTCATCCGCGGCTCCGCCCGCCACGTCGCCCTCTACGACATCGCCACCGCGAAGGTCGAGGCCGAGGTGCTCGACCTCGCGCACGGCACCCAGTTCACCGGCACCAGCGACATCGCCGGCGGCAGCGACATCTCCGTCGTCGAGGGCTCCCACGTCGTGGTGATCACGGCAGGCGCCAAGCAGAAGCCCGGTCAGACGCGCATCGAGCTGGCGGGCACCAACGCGAACATCATCAAGACCATGATGCCGCAGCTGCTCGAGGTCGCCCCCGACGCGGTCTACGTCATCGTCACCAACCCGTGCGACGTGCTGACCGTGCTCGCGCAGGAGGCGACCGGCCTGCCGCCCGAGCGCATCTTCGCCTCCGGCACGGTGCTCGACACGTCGCGGCTGCGCTGGAAGCTCGCGCAGCGGGCGGGCGTGTCGTCCTCCAGCGTGCACGCGTACATCGTCGGCGAGCACGGCGACACCGAGTTCCCGCTGTGGTCGAAGACGACGATCGGGACGGTGCCCATCCTGGAATGGCAGAGCGCGGGACACCCCCGCATGACGGCCGGCGAGCTCGACGAGATCGCGATCGACGTGCGGGACGCCGCCTACAAGGTCATCCAGGGCAAGGGGGCGACCAACTACGCGATCGGCCTGTCGAGCGCCCGCATCGTCGAGGCGATCCTGAACGACGAGCACGCCGTCATGCCGGTGTCCACGGTGCTCCACGACTTCCACGGCATCGACGGCGTGGCGCTCTCGGTGCCGTCGATCGTGAGCGCGCACGGCGCGGTTCCGATCCCCGAGACCTCGTTCGATGCGGCCGAGCTGAGCCTGCTGCACCGGTCGGCGGACGCGCTGCGGGAGGTCGCGGCATCCTTGCGATGAGGAGCGGTTATTCACGGCGCGCGTCGTTGTACCCGCCGCGGGAGCGGGGTTAGGCTCACCTCAGTCGGGGGCGATCGTCGGCCTCCGTGGCGGGAGGTGCGCACCGTGTCCGGATACGTCAGGCTGCCGATCCTCGAAGAGACCGGCTACGTCGTGCTCGATCGGGCCGAGCCGATTCCGGACGCCGAACAATGGACGGCGCTGGAGTACGTCCGTTGGCGCTCCTCCGGCGTCACCCGCTTCGCGCCGCTGGCGAGCTTCGCCGGCGAGGTCGAGTGCAACGGGTTCTGGAACCAGACCCCGCCCCGCACCGACAAGGACGGCGTCTGGGTCGCCTCGCAGACCGCCGAAGCCCCCGAGCTGGTCCGCCGCGCGCGGGAGCCCGGCGCCGGCGTCGGCCGCTGCCGCGTGATCGAGCTCCAGCCGAACACGTACGCGGATGCCGTGTACAACCTTCACCTCGACGACAACAACCGGCTGAACCCGACGGACACCGGCTGGGTCGTGCGAGGGCTGGAGAACCTCACCGACGACCCCGACTCGCTGCTGATCCTGCGCGCCGACCGCTTCGACCCGGCCACCGAGACCCGCATCCCGCTGCCCGCCGGCAGTCGCGTGATCGTCGACACCCAGCGGCTCTGGCACGCCGTGTGGCACCGCGGCACCACGCCCCGGTACGCGCTGGTGACGTCGTGGGAGTCGGGCCCCGAGCTGGCGGCCTACGTCGACGCGCACCACGGCAGCCCCCGCGCCGAGTCGGTCGCGCTCGACCCGCGGCTCGTCGACGATGCGCAGCACGAGATGCACCGCCGCATCGAGGACCGCCGGCTGGCGCTCGAGGCGGTCGGGCACGCGTACGAGCTGCCGACCATGAGCGAGGCCTGAATCTTCATCCCGCGGTAACGCCGCCCGCACGACCGGGAAATCCCGGCCACGTCGAATGGATGCTGTCGCATCCGTTCCCCCCGAGACCGGGAGGCCCCATGGGCATCCACATCCTCACCGCCGACGTCGTCGTGACCATGAACGCCTCGCTCGACGTCCTCACCGACGCCGGCGTCGCCATCGACGGCGACACGATCGTCTCCGTCGGCACGGTCGCCGAGCTCGCCGCCGCCCACCCGGGGGCGCCGCACCGGCATCTCGCCGACCGCGTCCTGATGCCCGGGCTGGTCAACGCGCACCACCACTCCGGCCTGCTGCGCGGCACCGCCGAGCACCTGCCGGTGTGGGAGTGGCTGCGCCTGCACATCGATCCCATGCACCGGGTGCTGACGCCTGCGGACGCCGCCGCGGCGGCATGGCTCTGCTACGCCGAGGGGCTGCTGTCGGGGACCACGACGGTCGTGGACATGTGGCGGTACATGGACGGCGCGGCGCGCGCCGCTGACGTGCTCGGCAACCGCGTCGTCACCGTCAACTACGTGGGCGCGCACCCCGACTACGACTACTTCGACACGCTCGACGACAACGAGCGGATGCTGCGCGAGTGGTCCGGGCACGACCGCGTCATGCCGTGGGTCGGGCTGGAGCATCCCTTCTACGCCGACGACGACGGCTGGCGCCGGGCGATCGCCCTCGCCCAGCGGTTCGACACCGGCCTGTACACGCACTGCAGCGAGTCCGAGCAGGAGATCGGCATGTTCGCCGCGCGCACCGGTGCCCGGCCGATGATCGCCCTCGACCGGCTCGGCTTCTTCGACACGCCCCGCACGATGATCGCGCACGCCGTCTGGCTCGACGCCGACGAGATCGCCCTGATGGCGGCGCGGGAGGCGAGCGTCTCGCACAACCCGGTCAGCAACATGAAGCTCGCCAGCGGCTTCGCGCCCGTCGCCGAGCTGCTGGCGGCCGGGGTCGCCGTGGGGCTCGGCACCGACGGCGAGAAGGAGAACAACAACCTCGACATGTTCGAGGAGATGAAGGTCGCCTCCCTCATGGGAAAGATCCGGGCGATGGATGCCGCGGCCATGGACTCCTGGCAGGTGCTGCGGATGGCGACCACCGGCGGTGCCCGCGCGATCCGGCAGGAGTCGCGGCTCGGGTCGCTCGAGCCCGGCAAGCAGGCGGACCTGGTGGCCGTGCGCAGCGACACCCCCCGCATGACGCCGCTCATTCCGTCCGGGGAATATGCGAACGTCCATCACAACCTCGTGCACGCGGTGCGCGGCGGCGACGTCGATCTGACGATGGTCGCCGGCCGGGTGCTCGTCGACGACGGCGAGCTGGTCTCCGCCGATCTCGGCGAGATCATCGAGCGGGCTCGCGCCCGGGTACCCGAGCTGTTCGCCCGCCGGTCCGCCTATCTCGCCTCGGTGGACGAGCCGGAAGGACTCATGGGGCGGTCGTGAACCCGCACGCCCTCGGAGTCCGCCCCGGTCGGGGGAGACAGTGCCGCGGGCGGATCGCTACTGCCAGAACCCCTCGTGCGCCCGGGCCGCCTCGTCCTCCAGCAGGGGCCCCACGACCTCGATGCGACGCTGTCCCCGCGCGAACACCTCCCGGCACGGCAACGAGAACGTCGGGTTCTCGGGGTGATCGCCGGTCAGTGTGAGCAGTCGATGCTCGGACAATGCGTAGACGACCCGGTCGATGCCGGTCCAGTACACCGCGCCCGCGCACATCGCGCACGGCTCCGCACTCGTGTACAGGGTCGTGCCGGCCATCCCCTCCGGTCCCAGGGCGCGGAAAGCCGATGCGGCGGCGACCAGCTCCGCATGGCGCGTGGGGTCGCCCTCCGGCGGCAGCGAGTCGTTCCCCGCCGAGGCGACGATCCGGCCCGTCCGGTCTGCGACCACGGCCCCGAAAGGGTGCGCCCCGCCGGCGCGGGACCGCTCGGCGACGTGCATGCTCTCTCGCAGCAGTGCCAGCTCGGCTTCGGTGAGTTGAGCAGACATTCGGACCCTTCTTGTGAACACGTTCTCTCAGCGAGAGACACAGACGCTCTAGCATCCTGCGAGATCATTTCCCGGTCGTTACGGGGAGCGGATGTTTCGCGCATCACTGGCCGCCGGGTCGCCTCCGCGTTCGCGGCCCGGCAGAGCGCCGGCGGGGCGGCCGGCGATGTCGGCGGCCCGACCTAGCCTGGTCCCATGGCCACCAGACGCGCAGCCGCCGCCCCGTACCGGTGCACCGAGTGCGGTTGGACGACCGTCAAGTGGGCCGGCCGCTGCGGCGAATGCCAGCAGTGGGGCACCGTGGTCGAGGCGACCGCGCAGACCGGCGTGATGCGCGGCTTCACGCCCATCACGCCCATCGCCGAGCGCGCGGCCCGCCCGATCACCGAGCTGACCACCGCCGAGGCGCCGCGACGGGCCACCGGCGTCGGCGAGTTCGACCGGGTGCTCGGCGGCGGGCTCGTGCCCGGCGCCGCCGTGCTGCTGTCGGGGGAGCCGGGGGTCGGCAAGTCGACGCTGCTGCTCGAGGTCGCGGCCCGCGCCGCGCACGACGGCTACCGGGTGCTCTACGTGAGCGCCGAGGAGTCGACGGCGCAGGTGCGACTGCGGGCCGAGCGCACCGGCGCCCTGCACGACGAGCTCTTCCTCGCCAGCGAGACCGATCTGGCGACGCTGGTCGGTCACGTCGACGAGGTGCGGCCGGGCCTGCTCATCGTCGATTCGGTGCAGACGGTGTCGTCGGCGCTGAGCGAAGGGCTCGCCGGGCACCCCAGCCAGGTGCGCGAGGTGGCCGCGACGCTCGTGCGCATCGCGAAGGAACGCAGCCTGCCCGTGCTCATCGTCGGCCACGTCACCAAGGACGGTCAGGTCGCCGGGCCTCGCCTGCTCGAGCATCTCGTGGACGTCGTGTGCCACTTCGAAGGCGACCGGCAGACCTCGCTGCGGTTCGTGCGGGCGCTGAAGAACCGCTTCGGCCCCACCGACGAGGTGGGCTGCTTCGAGATGACGGGGGACGGCATCTCCGAGGTGCCCGACCCGTCGAGCCTGTTCCTGGGCACCGGCACGCCGGTCAGCGGCACCTGCGTGACCGTGGCGCTCGAAGGGCGGCGGGCGCTGCCGGTCGAGATCCAGGCGCTCGTGGTGCCCTCCACGGCGCCCAACCCGCGCCGGGTGGTCAACGGCGTCGAGTCCTCGCGGGTCGCGATGATCCTCGCGGTCGTCGAGCGGCGCGCGAGGCTGCGGCTCAGTGAATGCGACGTGTACGTCTCGACCGTGGGGGGTGTGAAGCTCTCCGAGCCCGCGGCAGATCTGGCGATCGCCCTGGCGATCGCCAGCGCGGCCACCGACCGGCCCATCCCGCACACTGTCGCGGCGTTCGGCGAGCTGAGCCTGACCGGCGAGGTGCGCGCCGTGGCACAGCTCGCCCAGCGGCGCAGCGAGGCGGGGCGTCTCGGCTACGCCGGCCTGATCGACGCCTCGGTCGCCGATCTGACGGCGGCGCTCGCCCGGCTGCACATCGTCGCGGCTCCGCCCGCCCGGTGACCGGGGCCCTGCGGCTCACGCCTCGACGGTGAGCGCCTCGATCAGATCGGCGGGGGTCGCCTGCAGGGGGTGGGGGCCGGCGATGTCGAAGAACACGGCGGTGATCTCGTCGCGGTGCGCGGTCAGGAATCGCCGCAGCCACGCCGGGTCCTGCAGTGCGACCGCCGCCGGCAGCGATTCGGGCTTGTGCGCCGCATCGCTGAACAGCAGCAGCGCGACCTGCCCGGTCTCGGGGTTGCGGTAGGTCCACACCTCTCCGGCGTCCCGCGGATCGTCCCGCGCTCCGGCACGCATCAGCGGCACCACGGTCGGACCGTGTCGCAGCGCGAACGCGACCGCGGCCATGTCCTGCGTCTGCAGCGCGTCGGTGAGCGCCGTGTTGCGGAACTCCGGCATCCGCGCCCGGTCCCTGCCCTTCTTCGCCGCCATCCCTCCAGCGTATCGGCGGCTGCGACGCCCTCAGTGGCCGCCGACCACCACCTTGAGGACGGAGACGACGAGTCCGATCGCGGCCAGCAGCATGCCTGCCAGGAAGGTGCGGAACGAGGGGCGACGTCCACGGATCCGCTCGATGACGAAGCCGGTGATCGCGAGGCGCACGACGATGTATCCCTCGGCGACGAGCTGGGCCCACAGCCCGGGGATGTCGCCGAGCCAGGCGAGCCCGAGGATCGCCGCCGGGATCAGCCCGCTCGTGAGAACCGGCAGCGAGTCGCGCAGCTCGCCCCACAGCTCGGCCCGGCCGAGCCGCTCGTCGGATCGCGCGCGCAGGCCGGCCGACTCCGCGATCACGTGCGCGACGTAGGTCGTCAGCGAGGCGCCGAGCACGATCGCGAAGCTCAGACCGCTCTCGGCGTTCTCGCGGCCGAGCGGGATGACCGCCGCCAGCGCCACGATGGTGCCGTACACGTAGGCGGTGATCCTGCTCGCCGCGTGCTCCCGGCTCAGGTCCGCGTGACGGCGTCGGGTCAACAGAGCGAACATGACAGCGACGATATCGGCGTCGCCTTTGTCCTTTCTATGGCGGCAGCCGTGCCGGGTGCCGTCAGTACAGCAGGAACTGCGCGGTGGTCGCCGCGGAGATGCCGCCGATCGAGACCGCCAGGTGGTACGACGCGCCGCCGGCGGTGGCCTTCGTGCGGTTCGCGTCGTCGCACGTGTCGACCGAGGAACGGGTGCGGTCCCAGGTGATCGGCGTCGCGCTGCTGACGGTCTGACCCGCCGTGATCGTGACGATCTGGTCGCTCGGGTCGGTCTGGCAGTCGGTCGAGCGCCAGTACGTGTCGCTGCCGCTGGAGACGACGAACGACTGCGTCGTGGTGCCGACGTTCATCTGGCAGTCCTCGTCCGAGGTGTTGGTCAGGGAGATGGAGAACTGCGGGTTCTGCCCCGACGCGTACGAGGTCTGATCGGTGACGGCGGTGACGGTCACGTCCCCGGCAGTGCAGGTCGCGAGCGCCTCGCTCGTCGGCGTGGCCGCCGGCGCGGTCGCCGAGGCCGCGGCCTCCGCATCCGCCTCGGTGTCGGGCCCCGCGGAGGTCTCCGCCGTGGGCGTCGGGGAGGCGGAGCTGGTGGCCTCGTCCCCCGCGGTCGGGCCCGGATCGGCGGTGGCCTCGCCGCGCCACGGCTGCGCGATCAGCAGCCAGACGACGGCGACCACGACGATCACCACGAGCAGGAGCACGAGCCGCCGACGCCGATACACCGCGGGCGACTGACGGCGGTGGCGGGTGGGCGTGCTCACCGTTCCAGGCTACGTCGCCGTCTGCGAGCCGACCGCAGGGCGCGCGCGGCTCAGAGGGTCTTCAGCATCCGGGTGTTGCCGAGCGTGTTCGGCTTGACGTGCGCCAGGTCGAGGAACTCGGCGACGCCCTGGTCGGGGCTGCGCACGAGCTGGGCGTACACGTCCGGGTCGACGACGTGCTCGCCGATCGGCGCGAAGCCGCGGCGGGTGAAGAAGTCGACCTCGAAGGTCAGGCAGAACAGCCGGGACAGGCCGAGGGCGCGCGCGTCGTCCTCCAGCGCCTCGACGATCGCACGTCCGACGCCGTGGTGCAGCCACTCGTCGGTGACGATGAGGGTGCGCACCTCGCCGAGGTCCTCCCACATGACGTGCAATGCACCGCATCCGATGACCCGCCTGTGCACGTCCTCCGCGATGACGAACTGCTGCACCGCCTCGTAGAGCACGACGATGTCCTTGCCGAGCAGGATGCGCCGCTGGACATACGGCTCGAGCATGCGGTGGATGCTGCGCACGTCCGCGGCCCGGGCCGAACGAACGGTGAACTCGCTCATCTCCTCAGCCTATGCCCCCGCTCCCCTCCGTTGACTTGCCCTATATGCACGCGAAAAGCGTCTCGCAGCGTACATATAGGGCAAGTCAACGCGGAAAGGGGCGGATGCTGCAGCACCCGCCCCCTCTCGCGCGAGAGGTCAGCTGCCGGTGGCGGCGATGTCGGGAGTCGCGGTGATCCCGCCCACCGCGCCCACGCCGACGCCGACCTTCTCGCCTCGCGGCGCGTGGTCGAAGACGAACCTGCCGTCCTTCGCATCGACGAGGATGTGGTCGCCCGACTCGAGCTGGCCGTGCAGGATCTGCTCGCTCAGCTGGTCCTCCACCTCGCGCTGCATGGCACGGCGCAGCGGCCGGGCGCCCAGGGTGGGGTCGAAGCCGAGCTCGATGAGCCGGTCCTTGGCCGCGAGGGTGAGCTCGAGCGTCAGGTCGCGGTCGAGCAGGCGCTCGCCCAGCCGCTTGGTGAACAGGTCAACGATCTGGCGCAGCTCGTCCTTGTTCAGCTGCGGGAACACGATGATGTCGTCCACGCGGTTGAGGAACTCGGGCTTGAAGTGGCGCTTCAGCTCCTCGTCGACCTTGCCCTTCATCCGCTCGTACGACGTCTGCGAGTTGCCCTCGACCTGGAAGCCGACCGGCCCCCCGGCGATCGCCGACGAGCCGAGGTTCGTCGTCATGATGATCACGGTGTTCTTGAAGTCGACGACGCGGCCCTGGCCGTCGGTCAGCCGGCCCTCTTCGAGGATCTGCAGCAGCGAGTTGAAGATGTCCGGGTGGGCCTTCTCGATCTCGTCGAACAGCACGACCGAGAACGGCTTGCGGCGCACCTTCTCGGTGAGCTGGCCGCCCTCCTCGAAGCCGACGAAGCCGGGAGGGGCGCCGAACAGCCGAGAGACGGTGTGCTTCTCGCCGAACTCGCTCATGTCGAGCGAGATCAGCGCGCCCTCGTCGTCGAACAGGAACTCGGCGAGCGCCTTGGCCAGCTCGGTCTTGCCGACGCCGGTGGGGCCGGCGAAGATGAACGAGCCGCTGGGACGCTTCGGGTCCTTCAGGCCCGCACGCTGACGACGGATCGTGCGCGCGAGCGCCGCGATCGCCTCCTCCTGGCCGATGACGCGCTGGTGCAGCGCCTTCTCCATGAAGACGAGGCGGCTGGACTCCTCCTCCGTCAGCTTGAAGACCGGGATGCCGGTCGCCTGGGCGAGCACCTCGGCGATCAGTCCCTCGTCGACCACCGCGGTGGTGGCCACGTCGCCGTTGCGCCACTGCTTCTCCAGGCGCAGCCGCTCGGCCAGCAGCGACTTCTCCTCGTCGCGCAGCGACGCCGCCTTCTCGAAGTCCTGCTCCTCGCTGGCCTGCTCCTTCTGCTGGCGCACGGCCGAGATCTTCTCGTCGAACTCGCGCAGCTCCGGGGGGCTGGACAGGATGCTGAGGCGCAGGCGGGCCCCCGCCTCGTCGATCAGGTCGATGGCCTTGTCCGGCAGGAACCGGTCGGAGATGTAGCGGTCGGCGAGGTTCGCCGCGGCGACGATCGCCCCGTCGGTGATCTGCACCTTGTGGTGCGCCTCGTAGCGGTCGCGCAGGCCCTTCAGGATGTTGATGGCGTGCGGCAGGCTCGGCTCGGCGACCTGGATCGGCTGGAAGCGGCGCTCCAGCGCCGCGTCCTTCTCGAAGTGCTTGCGGTACTCGTCGAGGGTCGTCGCGCCGATGGTCTGCAGCTCGCCGCGGGCGAGGAGAGGCTTCAGGATGCTGGCCGCGTCGATCGCGCCCTCCGCCGCGCCCGCGCCGACCAGGGTGTGGATCTCGTCGATGAACACGATGATGTCGCCGCGGGTGCGGATCTCCTTGGTGACCTTCTTCAGCCGTTCCTCGAAGTCGCCGCGGTAGCGGGAGCCCGCGATGAGGGAGCCGAGGTCGAGGGAGTAGACCTGCTTGTCCTTCAGCGTCTCCGGCACCTCGCCCTTGACGATCGCCTGCGCGAGACCCTCCACGACGGCGGTCTTGCCGACGCCGGGCTCGCCGATCAGCACCGGGTTGTTCTTGGAGCGGCGGGAGAGGATCTGCATGACCCGCTCGATCTCCTTCTCGCGGCCGATGACCGGGTCGAGCTTGTTGTCGCGAGCGGCCTGGGTGAGGTTGCGGCCGAACTGGTCGAGCACGGCGGAGCCGCCCTGCGCGGCCTGCTGGTTCTGCTCGCCGGCCCCGCTGGCGACGCCCGCGGGCTCCTTGCCCTGGTAGCCGCTCAGCAGCTGGATGACCTGCTGGCGCACCTTGTTCAGGTCGGCGCCGAGCTTGACGAGCACCTGGGCGGCCACGCCCTCGCCCTCACGGATCAGGCCGAGCAGGATGTGCTCGGTGCCGATGTAGTTGTGGCCGAGCTGCAGCGCCTCTCGCAGCGAGAGCTCGAGCACCTTCTTGGCGCGGGGCGTGAAGGGGATGTGCCCGGTGGGCTGCTGCTGGCCCTGGCCGATGATGTCCTGCACCTGCTCGCGGACGGCGTCCAGCGAGATCCCGAGGCTCTCCAGGGCCTTCGCGGCGACGCCCTCGCCCTCGTGGATCAGGCCGAGCAGGATGTGCTCGGTGCCGATGTAGTTGTGGTTGAGCATCTTCGCCTCTTCCTGGGCGAGGACGACCACACGACGGGCTCGGTCGGTGAATCTCTCGAACATGTCGACTCCTCCGGGCGCACGACCGGCGCCGTACGTCGAGGCTAACCAGCATCCGCCGCCCGCACGCCCGTGTTCGCCGTGGGCGCATCGGCCGTCGCGTGCACGGACGATCACGGACCGGGGCGTCGCGGCTACCCGTCCCGCGACGCCCCGGTGGTCTCCGTGGCTCAGGCCGGAACCACCTGCAGGCGGTTCGGGATCGTGTTCAGCTCCTCGATGCCGTTCGCCGTCAGCAGGACCGTGCCGCCGATGCACACCCGCTTCCCGTCGCGCAGCGCGTTGGGCTCGAAGGCGAAGGCGACGCCCTCGGTGATCTCGAAGTCGCCGTCGAGGCCGACGCCGGCCGGCAGCGCCGGCAGGTGCGCGAGTGCCGGGTCCACGCCGGGGTCGAGCCGGGTGGCGCTGTTGTAGATCACCGGCGCCACCGTCTGCACCATGGGCCCGGTGTTCCACGTCTTCGAGCGCGCGAGCGGCTCGTCCATGATCGCGGCGAGCTCGGCGAAGCGCAGTCCCGGCTTGAGCGCGTCGATGCCGGCGCGATAGGACTCCAGGCACACCTCCTCGAGCTCGCGCAGCAGCCGGTCCGGCTCGCCGACGACCACGTCGATCTGCTGCTGCGACTCGAACCCGCCGTAGAACGCGAACACCTCGGACGCGATCGAGTCGCCGGGCTGCAGCTCGTAGGGCCGGCCGCCCATCGAGAACCATTCCGGGTTGCCCCAGCCGAAGCGGTGGGAGCCCGCCCGTTCGAGGATGAACGGCGCCCTCATCCAGCCGCCCCCGGCGACGATCGCCGCGAGGGCCGCCGCGGTCGGCACGCTCTCGAGAACGCCCGCCCCGGTCGCCGCGACGTATGCCGCGCAGGCGGCCTCGCCGAGCTGGGCGGCCTTGCGCACCATCTGCTGCTCCTCCGCGCTCTTGACCATGGTGAGGTGCTCGTACGCCTGCGCCACGTCCACGAACGTGACGTCGGGCAGCTTCTGCAGCACGGTGGTCCAGGTCGAGAACGGGATGACGCCGGCCCACTCGCCCACGGCACGGCTGGACAGCCCGACCACGCCGATCGTGGCCGTCGCCAGGCCCCGGTCCACGATCGCGGCGCTGAGGTTGGCGATCGGGTTGCCGTGCTGCCACGAGTCGGTCCAGCGCTCGTAGCGTGCGCCGGCGCCGTCGTAGCGGTTGATCGGCACGTCGCCGACGAACTGGATCGGGTCCTCGGCGGCGGTGAAGAGGACGGTGGCGTGGCTCTCCTCGTTGGTGAGGTAGGAGTCCAGCGCGTTGCGGCCCTGGCCGAAGACGATCAGCGCGTCGACGCCCGCCGAGGACATCATGGCTCGGACGGCGGCCCATCGGCGATCGCGTTCGGCGAGGGAGAGGGTGGGGAACTCGTCGAGCGGGAGCTCGGGCTTGATGACGGTCATGGACGTGCCTTTCTTCTCGGTTCGTGCGGCGGAGCGGGCCGTCAGGCCGGCTGCAGCTCGCGGATCTTCTGCCGCAGCGCATCGGCGCTGCGGACGATGAACTGCTCGGCGGCGGCGGCGGAGACGTGCGCGCGCAGCTCGCGCAGCGACATGGCCTCCCCCGCCGCGGCGCGTGCCTCGTAGCCGCGGGTGAGGCGCACCACCTCGGCGAGCTCGGAGACGGACAGGTCGGGATGCGCCGCCTGCCAGACGGGGTCGTCGATGTAGAGCGACATCTCGGCCCGCGTGCCGCCGGCGAGCCCCTCGATCGACAGGGCCAGGTCGGGGTTGCCGGCGATGAGGACCGGCAGGATGCGGTCCCAGTCGAGCACCCCCTCGCCGACCGGGAGCAGGAGGCGGCCGATGCCGTCCTCGGTGAAGCACAGCGCGACGTCGCGGAGGTGCGTCGCGCGGACGTACGGCGCGACACGCTCGGCGGCCCGCACCGGGTCCTCGGCGCGCACCAGCACGTTGGCGGAGTCGAACGTGATGCCGAACGCGTCCGGCCCGGCGTCCTCGACCAGCCGCACGACCTCGAACGACGTGATCTCCTCGTGGGTCTCGAGGTTGAGGTGCGCGCCGGCGTCGCGCAGGGTCGGCGCCAGGATGCCGAGCACGCGCGCGGTCGCGGCCAGCTGCACGTCCCAGTCGACGTCGGTGCGGAAGCGGTCGCACGCGTACATGCCCGGGATGCGGAACTGGTAGTTCGCCGTCGCCGTCCACAGCTCGGTGATCCCCGCCGCCGCCAGGGCGCGGATGATGCGCTCGAGGCCGAGCACGTAGTCCCCGTCGCCGAAGGCCCGGATCTCCGGGAACTCGGGACTCGCGAACGGGTTGACCTTCGCGGCGCCGGACTGGACGTACATGCCCAGATGCCGCGCATGGGCCACGACCTCGCGCAGCTCCCCGGCGTCCAGCGTCGCGGAGAGCTCGAACGGAGACCGGAAGAAGGCCCCTTCCAGGCCGAGCTCGGACATCCGGTCGAGGGTCCAGAAGGCGCCCCGCTCGCGGGCGCCGGCGAACTTGGAGGTGTCGCTGCCGACCTTAGGCATCCTGATCGTCCTCTCCCACGTCGTGCAGGTCGACCAGGCCGCGCGCGAACACGTTGTCCGGGTCGTATGCGGCCTTGATCGTGACGAGACGGTCGTACCGGTCGCCGTACACGGCCCGGGCCACCTCGTCGTCGCCGGCGTCCGAGGCGAAGTTGATGTACGTGCCCGCCCGGAACGGCGCCATGGCGCGGTCGAACTCCCTCGCCCAGGCGACCAGGGGCGCCCGCTCGGAGCGGTGCTCCCAGTCGGCGCCGATGTTCGCGCCGAACAGGCCGCGGATGCCGACCGCCGAGTCGTCCGACTCGCCGAGCGGCTCACGCGAGCCCGCGATCATCTCGAAGGGGCACATCATCTGATGCGAGATGAACGCCGACGAGTTGAGCGAGCGGCCGGGATAGCGGTCCACATGGTCCAGGACCACGTCGATCGCGGCCGGGGTGAGCTCGCTCAGCGACTGATGCTTCCAGTAGTGGGAGACGCCGTACCGGAACTCGTCGTCGGTCGCATGCTGCAGCGTGACGTGCGGGATGGTGCGCACGCTGGTGTAGATGGGCTCGGCCTGCGCGAAGATCTCGCGGGTGAGCGCCGGCTCGTCCGCGGGGTCGCCGTAGACGACCGTCGCGACCGAGATGATCTGCTGTCCCCGGTGCTCCGCCGGGATCTGCGACCAGTAGCCGGGCGCGCGCATCAGCCGGACGTAGGTGCCGACGTTCGCGGGCCGGTCGGGTCCCCAGTCGGCGAAGAACTCCAGCAGTCCGCGACGGTCCTCGGCGGCGAACAGGGCCTGGCGCACGGTCGCCAGCCCCGGCAGCGGCACGTAGCGGTAGGTGAACCGCGTGGCCACGCCGTAGTTGTGGCCGGCGCCCCGCAGCGCCCAGAACAGGTCCGGATGGTGGTCGCGGTCGGCGGTGAGGATGCGGCCGTCCGCCACCACGACCTCGATCGACTCGACGTGGTCGACGGTGGTCCCGTACATGCGCGACAGGTAGCCCCCGCCGCCGCCGAGCGTGAGACCGGCCACGCCGGTGTGGGAGACCACGCCGGCGGGCACCGCGACGTCGTAGGGTGCGGCCGCCCGGTCCACGTCCCCCCAGCGGCAGCCGGCGCCGACGGTGACCGTGCCCGCGACGGTGTCGAACTCGATGTCGCGCAGGAGGCCGGTGTCGATGAGCACGGCGTCGTCGGCCACCGCCGTGCCGGCCAGGTTGTGCCCGCCGCCGCGGACGGTGATCGGCAGGCCGTGCTCGACGCACCAGCGCAGGGCCGCCGAGACGTCGCTCGCGTCGCGGCAGCGCACGATGGCGGCGGGATACCGGTCGATGTCGGCGTTCCAGACGCGGCGCAGGACGTCGTACTCCGCGTCGTGCGGGAGCACCACCTCGCAGGCCAGGGCATCGGCCAGCGCGCCGGCGCGGGAGGACAGGGTCGTCGTATCGGTCACGGTCGGATCTCCTTCGGGATGTCGTGCGGCGGCGTCGCCCGGGCGGATGCCGGGAGCGCGTTCGAAGCCAGGGCGCGGAGGCGTTCGCGCAGGTGGGCGGCGGACCGTGCGACGAACTCGTCGACTCCCATGAACGGTGGCCGCTCGCCGCGCAGGTCCGTCTCGTCCGGCACGTCGCCGCGCCGCGCGCGGGCCGTGTAGCCCTCGGCGAGCGCGCGCAGCCGGTCGAGCGTCTGCGCGGTCAGGTCGGGATGTCCCGCATCCCACACCGGGTCGCCGGGGAAGAGCCTCATCTCGGCGCGCATCGCGCCGATCCCCTCGATCGTCAGCGGCAGGTCCGGCTGGTGCGTCAGCAGCACGGCGAGCAGGTCGTCCCAGTCGATCAGGCCGTCCCCGCACGGTGCGAGGAAGCGCGAGATCGTGCCGTCGTCGCCGGTGATCAGCACCGCGTCCCGCAGCTGCGTCGAGTGGACGTAGGGCGCGATGCGGGCGACCGCCTCGTCCGGCAGCTCGGCGCGCACGAACAGGTTCGCCGGGTCCAGGCAGATGCCGATCACGTCGTCGCCCACCGTCTCGATCAGCCGCAGCAGCTCGACGGTCGTGATCTCCTCGTGGGTCTCGAGGTCGATGCGCACGCCGTTCGCCCGGAGCGCGGGCGCCAGCCGCCGCAGCAGCTCCGCCGTCGCCGCGAGCTGGTCCGGCCACGGCGCCTCCCGCCGGAAGCGGTCGGTGAAATACAGCCCCGGGTAGGGCTTGAAGCCGCCGACCGCGCTCCAGCACTCGGTCCATCCGAACGCCGCGGCGGTCTCGATCATGCGTTCCATGCCGCGCACGTAGCTGCCCCGGCCGAGATCGCGAACACGCGGGAGCTCGGCGGTCATGTAGGGGTTCACCTTGCCCACGCCCATCTGCACGTAGAGCCCGAGCTCGTCGGCGAGAGCGGCGACGTCGCCCAGATACGCGTGGTCGAGGGTGGGGGAGAGCTCGTCGAGGGTGCGGTAGTTGACACCCTCCAGCCCCGCGGCCGCCGTCGCGCGCAACGCGTCCAGGCCGTCGCCCCACATCGTCGTGCCGTCGATGAACTTGATATCGGTGCCCACCCGTGGGATCGGGGGGTCGGTGACGGTCGTCATGCTCGATTGCCTTCCTCTGTCGTCGGGTCCGCTGCGCGCCGCCTCGCCCGTCGCTCGCGCTCGGCCCGGGGATCCGCCCGCGGCACCGCCTCGAGGAGTTCTCGGGTGTACGGGTGCTGCGGGGCGCCGTAGATCTGCTCCCGGCGTCCTTCCTCGACGATCGCGCCGTCGCGCAGCACGATGACGCGATCGCAGAGGTAGCGCACGACGGCGAGGTCGTGAGCGATGAACAGCAGCGTCAGCGAGAGCTGCCGCTGCATGTCCTTGAGCAGGTTCAGCACCTGCGCCTGGACGGAGACGTCGAGCGCGGACACGGGCTCGTCGCAGATCAGCAGCCGCGGCCGGGTGACGAGGGCGCGGGCGATGGCGATCCGCTGCCGCTGGCCGCCGGAGAAAGATCGAGGATGCCGGCGCATCTGCTGCGCGTCGAGCCCGACCTGTTCGAGGGCCTCGACGATCCGATCCCGCCGCTGCGCGGCAGAGATCCCCCGCTGCAGCGACAACGGCTCGCCCACGATCGTCCCGACGTCCATCCGCGGGTCCAGGCTCGAGTAGGGGTCCTGGAAGACCATCTGCACCTCGGAGCGGAACCGGCGTTCCTGCGCGAACGTCAGCCGACGCACGTCCAGGCCGTCGTAGACCACGCTGCCGGCCTGCGGCCGTTCCAGCCCGACGACGCAGCGGATGGTGGTGGACTTCCCCGAGCCGGACTCGCCCACGAGCCCCAGCGACTCTCCTTCGTGCACGTCGAAGCCGAGGCCGTCCAGCACGGTCCGTTCCCCTCGTCCGGTGCCGAACCTCTTCACCAGGCCCTCGACGCTCAGCAGCGCGCTCATGCCGGTGTCCTCTCCGCGGTGTCCTCGGCCCGCATGATGTCGTCCACGGTCACCAGCCGGGAGTCGAGATCGGCGTCCAGGCGGGGCACCGAGGCGAGCAGGCCGCGGGTGTACGGATGCCGCGGCCGCGCGAAGATCTCGTCGACCTCGCCGGTCTCCACGATCGAGCCCCGTCGCATCACCGCGACGCGATGCGCGAGGCCGGCGACGATGCCGAGATCGTGGGTGATCAGCAGCACCGCCAGCCCCAGCTGCTCCGACTGCTCCTCCAGCAGGTCCAGGACCTGCTGCTGCACCCGGACGTCGAGCGCGGTCGTGGGCTCGTCGGCGATGAGCAGCCGCGGTCCGGCGATCAACGCGGCGGCGATGACGACTCGCTGCCGCATCCCGCCCGAGAACTCGGAGGGGTACGCGCGTGCTCGACGCGCCGCGTCGGGCACGCCCAGCCGGTCCAGCATCTCCACCGCCCTCCGCCGTGCCTGGCGGCGGGGCACCCCCCGTACGATCAGCGGCTCGGCGACCTGCGCTCCGATCGGGATCACCGGGTTGAGCGCGGTCATCGGGTCCTGGAAGACCATCGCGGCCACGCCGCCGCGCAGGGCACGCAGCGTCCGGTCGTCGGCGCCGACGACCTCGGACCCGCCCAGTCGGATCGATCCGTCGAGCTGGACCGTGGGATCGAGTCTCATCACCGCCTTCGCCGTCATCGACTTGCCCGAGCCGGACTCCCCCACCAGGGCGAGACGCTCGCCCGCACGCACGCGCAGCGAGACGGAGTCCACCAGGACGAGGTCCTCGCGGGGACGGTCCACGTCGGTGCGCCGCGCCGAGGGGACGCGCACGGTCAGGTCGGCGACGTCGAGGACGATATCGGTGTCCACGGTCAGGCCCTCCCCACCGTCGGATCCAGGCGCACCCGGATGGCGTCGCCCAGAAGCCCGAATCCGACCGCGGCCGCGGTGATGGCCAGCCCGGGCACCGCCGTGACCCACCACGCCGTCGTGATGTACTGCTGCCCCGCGGCGACCATCGACCCCCAGTCGGCGCTGGGCGGTGCCGCCCCGACGCCGAGATAGGCCAGGCCCGCGATCAGCACGATGGTTCCCGAGATCTCCATCGAGGCCTGCACGTAGACGGAGTCCAGCGAGTTGGGCAGCACATGGCGCACCATGACGCGCAGCCGCGAGGCGCCCATGACCCGAGCGGCCTCGACCGACGACGCGGCCATCGTCTCCCGGAGGATCCCGCGCACGAGCCGGGTCGTGCCCGGCCACGCGGCGATCGTCATGGCCACCACGATCGACTGCAGCGACGGGCCGAGCGCGGCGGCGATGCCGAGGGCGAGGACCATGGCCGGCAGCGCCATCACGATGTCGCACAGCCGCATGATGGCCTCGTCCACGGGACGCGGCGACATCGCGGCGATGCCGGCGACGACGACCCCGATCAGCGTCGTCAGCGCGACGACGGCGACCGCGGCGAGGATCGTCGACCCGGCCCCGGCCAGCAGCCGCGACAGCATGTCGCGGCCCGAGGTGTCGGTGCCGAGAAGGTGCCCATCGGTCCCGGGCGGCAGCAGGGCATCCGCGGGCACCGCGCGGTAGGGGTCCATGGGCTGCCAGAACAGGCCGACCACGGCGAAGAGGAGGACGAGCCCGACCAGCGCGTACGCCACGGTGTCGACCGCGTCGGCGCCGCGGAACAGCCGGCGCACACCGCCGCCGATGCGCGCGCCGACCACGGCGGGGCGCAGCGGGTCGCGCAACGACGAGATCCCTGCCCCGGTCATGCCCGCGCTCCGATCTGCGCGTGGCGGACACGCGGGTCGAGCAGCATCTGCAGCACGTCGACGACG
This sequence comes from Microbacterium sp., assembly GCF_047606385.1. GTDB lineage: Bacteria > Actinomycetota > Actinomycetes > Actinomycetales > Microbacteriaceae > Microbacterium. The sequence continues at coordinate 18,917 of NZ_JASGEL010000127.1, read as the reverse complement.
AGGCTGGCGGCCACGAAGACGACGCCGATCATCAGCACGCCCCCGAGCACGGCGAAGGTGTCCTGGTTGAGGACCGCCGCGTTGAGGTAGACGCCGATGCCCGGCAGTGCGAAGACGGTCTCGACCAGCAGCGCGGCCCCCATCATCCAGCCGAACTGCATCCCGACGATCGTCAGGGTCGAGCCCGCGGTGGCCCGGAACGCGTGCCCGAACAGCACCCGGCCGGCGGAGGCCCCCTTCGCGACAGCGAACGTCACGTAGTCGGTCTGCAGCGCCCCGATCATGGTCGAGCGGACGTTTCTGGCCACGGTCGCCATGAACGGAGCGGACAGCGCCAGGGCGGGGAGGAAGAGGTGCTGGAAGTAGTCGATGAACGCCGGGAGGTCGCCGGCGACGAGGGCGTCCACGAGGGTGAGCCCGGTGACGTCGGGCACGGAGGTGCCGAAGCTCGCCGCGCCCGAGATCGGGAAGATGCCGAGCTGGCTGGCCAGCCACCATTGCAGCAGCATCGCCAGCCAGAACACCGGGATGCCGCCGCCGAGGACGAAGATGAGGCGCACGGCGAGGTCGCCGACGCGACCGCGGTGCGCCGCGGCGAGGATGCCGAGCGGGACCGCGACCAGCAGGGTGATGAGCATCGCCAGCACGACCAGCTGCAGCGTGACCGGAAGCGCCGCCGCCAGATCGTGCGCGACCGACTGATGCGTGGAGGCGGACTGGCCCAGATCGCCCTGGGCGGCCCCGACGAGGAAGTCGACGTACTGCTGGAGCACCGGCTTGTCCAGCCCGAGCCGTTCACGGGCCAGCTCGATCTGCTCGGCGGTCGCGGTGCGCCCGGCGGCGACCCGCGCCGCGTCGCCGGGGATCAGCTTGGTGAGGAAGAAGACGACCGTGATCACCCCCCACACGCTCACGAGCGCGAGGGCGATCCTGCGCACCAGGAACCGCGTCATGTGCGTGTCCTCCTTTCCGATGAGAGCGGCGATGTGCTCGCGGGCGCCGCCTTCGCGGCGCCCGCGAGGGATCACTCTGCGGCGACGCGCAGATCCGTGACGTCGAACAGCTGCGACGTCGGCCGGAACTGGATGCCCGAGACTGCGGAGTCCGTCACCGTCTGAGTGACCTGATTGGCGATGTCGACGCTCACGTGGTCGTCCGCGATGAGCTGCTGCGCCTGCTCGAAGTCGCTGCAGGCCGTGTCGGAGTCCGTCGAGGACATGCCCGCCTCCAGCAGGCTGTCCACGTCCGGGTTCGAATACCGGCTGTAGTTGGTCTGGTCGATGAAGGCCGAGTCGTAGACGCGGTAGAGCATGGGACCGACCTCGGGGTAGTACGGGAAGTCCCACAGGATCGCCAGGTCGGGCGTCGTGTCGGCCGACTGCACCATCGCGGTGTACTCCGGGAAGGTGACCGACTTCAGCTCCACCGTGATGCCGATGTCGGCGAGGTTGGACTGCAGCAGCGTCGCGGCCTGCGCGTGCTCGGGGATCTGCGACTGGTAGGCGAGGGTGAGCGTCAGGCCGCTCACCCCGGCCTCGGCGAGAAGCTCCTTGGCCTGCTCGACGTCCTGCTCGCTCTCCCCCGTGTCGGCACGGCAGGCGAGGTTCGGCGCGACGATGCCGGTCGCCACGGTGCCGTTGCCGCCCATCGCGGTCGCCACGTGGCCGGTGTAGTCGTAGGCCAGCTGGATGGCCTCCCGCACCCGCACGTCGGAGAGCGCGGAGGCCTGCGTGTTCATCATGACGTAGGTCTGCATGTACGAGGGGAGCTCCACGACGGAGAACCCGCTCTGCCCGTCGAAGGTCGCGACGTCCTCCGCGGTCAGTCCCGTGGCGACGTCGACGCCGCCGGACTTCAGCTCGTCCCGGATCGTCGAGGACGTGCTGATGTAGCGGTAGACGAGGGTCGCCGGCCGGTCGGCCACGAGGTCCCAGGAGTCCTCGAACACGTGGAAGGACGCCTGCTGGTTGGCGGTGTAGTCGTCGAGCTCGTAGACGCCCGAGCCGGCGTCGTTGCTCGCCAGCCAGGTCTGGCCGTCGTCGTCGCCGAGGTTCTGCTCCACCAGCGCGGAGTCCAGGACGTAGACCTTGCTGAGCGCGCCGACGAAGCGGAGGTTGGCGCCGGAGAGCGTGATCTCCACATGCGTGTCGTCGATCGCCTCGGAGGACACGTAGTCGGAGATGAACGAGGCGACGCCGGTGCCGAGCCGCTTGATGCGGTCCAGCGTGTAGACGACGTCGGCGGCGGTCATGTGGTTGCCGCTGTGGAAGGTGACGTCGTCGCGGAGCGTGAGGACGACGGACGCCGCATCGGCGGCGAACTCCCAATCGGTCGCGATACCGGCCTCGAGGTTGCCGTCGGAGTCGTAGTCGACGAGCTTGTCGTACATCGCGCGGTCGGTGAAGTCGGTCTGGACATCCGACGCGAGGATGGGGTCGAGCGACTGCGGCACGGCGCCGCTGCCGATGACGACGGTGTCGTCGCTCGAGGAGGCGGTGGTCGCGCTGCCGCCGCACGCGGAGAGGGCCAGCGCCACGGGCACCAGCAGTGCGAGTCCTGCTGCGAGACGGGTTCGGGTGATCTTCATCGTGGATTCTTCCTGGTCGCCGTATGGATCGTCGATAGTTCCGGGTAGCCGTCCGCGGGTCTCTGACGGGGTGTCACGGGATGCTCCGGCCTGTTCGTTCGGCGCTCCCGCTGTGAAACTGTATGCAGATCTTCGTACGCCAACGTTTCGGGGAGATTCCAGAACGTTACGTTCATGCAAAGCCTCGGTCGTCATACACGGTCATTAATCCCTGTATTTTCAAGGGAAAATCCTGAAACTTCCCCGACTTGGGTCATTCCGACGCGTGAGCGAAGATTCTCTCGACCTGGTCGGCATATGTATTTTTGTATGCAGTTCTGAGGAGGCACCATGGTGACGACCGTTCTGACGTCGGCTGACTGCGAGGCCGTGTGGGAGTGGGAGCCGGTCATGACGGCTCTGCGCGCGGCCCACGTCGATCTCCACTTCGGTCGCTCGGAGCAGCCCGTCCCGCAGGCGATCGGGCAGACCTCGCCGGATGCCCGCCGACTGGTGCCGATGATCGCCGCTGCGCACGTGCACGACCTGGTCGGCGTGAAGATGCTCGTCGACGCGCCCGCGAACCGACCCCTCGGCCTGCCCGCGCAGCGATCGACGGCGGTGGCGTTCTCGAGCGAGACGGGGGAGTGCATCGCCCTCGTGGACGGCATGACGCTCACCCGGCTGCGCACGGCGGCCGTCACCGCGATCGCCACGGATGCGCTCGCGCGACCGGACAGCCGTCGTCTCGGACTCGTCGGAGCGGGCGCGCTGGCACGCGCCCACCTCGAGGCCATCCGTGTCGTCCGGCCCGTCGACGAGGTGGTCGTCTGGTCGCGCAGCGCGCGACGCGCCGCGGAGTTCGTGGACTTCGCGGCGTCGATGGGGGTGAGCGCCTGCACGGCGCCGACGCCGGCGGACGCCGCGCAGGCGGACGTGGTCTGCACCCTGACGCCGTCGACGACGCCGCTGCTCACGGGCGACGAGATGCCCGCCGGCACGCACGTCAACGCCCTGGGCTCACCGCCCCGCCCCGTCTTCCGGGAGCTCGCGCCGCGGCTGTTCGCGCACGCCGACCGGATCGTGGTCGACGTGCGCGATGTCGCCCTCGCCGAGTCGGGCAACATCCGTGAGGCGTTGAACGCCCGGGCGATCGCCGAATCCGACCTCGTCGAGCTGGGGACGATCCTGGCCGGCGAGGTCACCGGCCGCGCCGGTGCGGGCAGGACGACGGTCTTCAACTCCGTCGGGGTCGGCCTGCAGGACCTCGCCGCGATCTACTCGCTGCTCCCGCTCGCGCGTCGCGCCGGCGTGGGGCAGGAGATCACGCTGAGGTAGGGTGCGGCCATGTCCATTGCCGTGTCCGCCGTCGATGAGCCCGTCGACGGGACCTCGCTGGTCGACCGCCTCTCCGAGCAGCTGCGCGAGCGGATCATCGTCGGACGATATGCGCAGGGATCGAGGGTCACCGAGAGCCGCCTGGCGCTGGATCTGGACGTCTCGCGGGCGCCGCTGCGGGAGGTCATCCCCCTGCTGGTCCGGGACGGCTTCCTGGTGACCGCGCCCCGCCGCAGCCCGGTCGTGTACCGATGGGACACACGCTCCATCACGGACCTGTTCGACGTGCGCCTCGCGCTCGAGCCGATGGCGGCGTCCCTCGCCGCCGAGAAGGCGCGGGCCGGAGATGACATGAGCCGCCTTCGCGACGGGCTGGCCCACGCGCACGACGTGCTCCACGGCCACGACGCGCTCGCCTCCGCCCGGGTGAACGCCCGGTTCCACCACGAGGTCGCCGAGTGCTCGGGCAACATCCTGCTCGCCTCGCTCGAGGGAAGCGTGATCGGCAGGATGACGTGGTTGTTCTATCTGACCAACGATCGCGATCCCGACGCCCAGTGCGCCGAGCACGACGAGATCGCCGGGGCGATCCTCCGCGGGGAGCCCGCGCTGGCGGCCCACCTGTCGGCAGCGCACGTCGAGCGGGGCCGCATCCCGACCCTCGACGCCCTGTCCTCGCTCTTCGAGTGACCGGGCAGCGCGCTCAGGTCGTGGCCGTCGGGCTGGCGGACGGGGACGCGGCCACGGGCTCGCCCACGATCGGCACCGTCACGGCGTCGAAGACATCGCCGCTGAGCACGAGCTGCGCCCCGGTCGGTGTCGTCAGCCCGGACACCTCGGCGAGCCCGGCGCGCGGGGCGATGTCCATCGTGCACACGCGGTCGGCGTCCGGATCGACGAAGGTGAGCGTGACCTGCGCATCGCCCGTGGCGGCCACATCCGCCACGACCGGTGCGCACGACGACGACCCCCAGGTCAGGTAGGCGAACATGCCGGCCTGGCTCGTCCAGCCGGCGCTGGGCTGGTAGTCGGTCTCGCCGCCCGGGCCGGCCAGACCCTCGGCGCCGGCGAGCGCGGCCTCGCCGGCGCCGCTGCCGTAGCTCACCCGCACGTCGACGCCCTGGGCAGGATCGACGCCGTCGGGCACGCTCACCAGGGTCACGCGGGCGGTGTAGTCGGCGGTGCACGCCTGCGACGCGGTCGGGTCGTCGAGCGTGACGGCGAGGGCGCCGTCGTCGGCGAGCGTCGCATCGCCCGCGACCGGCACACAGGATGAGCTGCCCCACGTGACGACGCCGATGAGGCGGCCGCTGTCGAGCCAGGCGGCATCCACGTCGATGGATGTCGGGTCGGACTCGCCCGAGGAGAACGCGCTGCAGCCCGTCAGCGCCACCGCCGCCACCGCACCGGCCACCCCCCAGCCCACGAACCGCCGCACCGCGCTCATCGCGTCCCCTTCCGCCGTCGCCATCATCGCTCAGCAACCCGAGAGATCACAGGACGCCCGATCACGAACCGGTCACGGCTACTGGAGCGCCGAGGTGAGCCGCGCGAGGTTGTCGAGCACCGTCGAGCGCAGCGGCTGCTTCAGCCACTCCTCGAGGGTGAGCTCCCGCGACAGGCTGCGGTACTTCTCCTCGACCTCGCGCACCTGGGCGACGAACGCGGCGCCGCGCACCAGCATCGAGATCTCCATGTTCAGACCGAACGAGCGCATGTCCATGTTGCTGGAGCCGATGACGGCGACCTCGTCGTCGATCGTGAAGGCCTTGGTGTGCAGGATGTAGGGCTTCCGGTACATCCAGATGTGGACGCCGGCGCGCAGCAGCACCTCGTAGTAGCTGCGCTGCGCGTGGTACACGACGGCCTGGTCGCCCTCCTCGGAGACGAACAGCTCGACGTGCACCCCGCGGTGGCACGCGGTCGTGATCGCCAGCAGCAGCGCCTCGTCGGGCACGAAGTAGGGGCTGATGAGCACGATCCGCTCCTGCGCGGCGTACAGCAGGCCGAGGAACAGCCGCAGGTTGTTCTCGAACTCGAACCCCGGACCGGAGGGCACGATCTGGCAGTCGAGCGTGCCGGCCGCTCCGGCGACCTCGATCGCGTCGATCTCGCCGGAGAGGATCTCGTCGGTCTCGCTGTACCAGTCGGAGAGGAACACCGCGTTGACGCTGGCGACCACCGGGCCCTCCAGCCGCACCATGAGGTCGACCCAGTGCAGGCCGCGGCGGATGTTCTTGCGCAGGTTGTAGGTCGAGTCGGTGACGTTCTGCGATCCCATGTAGGCGACCTCCCCGTCGACGACGAGGAGCTTGCGGTGGTTGCGCAGGTCGGGCCGCTGATACCTGCCCTTCAGCGGCTGCACCGGCAGCATCAGGTGCCACTGCGCACCCATGGCGTCCAGTCGCCTCAGGGTCTGCGCGTAGAAGGGCTTGCCGCGGTTGGCCCAGTGGTCCAGCAGCACCCGCACCGTCACGCCGCGGGCGGCCACCTCCTCCAGGGCGCGGAAGAAGCCGTCGGTCGAGGCGTCCGTCTGCAGGATGTAGAACTCCACGTTCACATAGCGGGACGCGGTGCGGATCGTCGCCGCCATGTCGTCCAGGCTCTGCTGGTATTCCGAGACGAGCCGGGCCAGGTTGTCGCCGGCCAGCGGCAGCGCGCCGAGGTTGCGGTTCAGCGCGACCAGCGACGTGAACCACGCCGACGCGCCGGGCTGCGGGGTGCCGAAGTCGAGACCCTCGCTGGTGTCCTCGATGTAGTCGTTGATGGCGCGCTGCTTGCGACGCCGGGTGCGCGGCAGCCGCGGGGTGCCGATGACCAGGAACAGCAGCACGCCGACGAAGGGGATGAAGTAGATCGCCAGGAGCCACGCCATCGCGGCGGTGGGCCGACGGTTGCGCGGCACGATGATGACCGCGGCGACGCGGATGACGATGTCGGTGACGAACCCGAGCACGATCCACCACGTGGCGTCGAACTCGATCGTGATCACCCGCACTCCCCCGGTCGGATCCAGCGTAGTGGCACCGGCGACGTGCGCCGGAGCGGCGGGTCAGCGCTCGGACGCCGGTCCGGCGGCGGGGAGCCCGCGGCGGGCCCGCTCCTCGGCCTCGACCTTCGCGTACGCGCGACGCTCGTTACGGTCCATGTGGACGATCGCGCGCAGGATGAAGAAGAACAGCGCCACCAGCAGGACCGTGGGCGCGAGAGCCCACAGCACACCGGTCCAGAAGTCCACGGTGCCATCCTACGCCGTCGGCATCCTCTCCTCCCCAGGCGCCCGACGACACCGCACCCTGCGGCGGCTGTGGACAGCTCTCGCGCGAGAACGGCCTGCGGCGGACGCTTCGGGCATGACCACCATCGTGAAAGCGGCCGACGCCGCGCAGTTCCTGTCCCTCGTCCCGGCGATGTTCGGGTTCACCCCGACCCGCAGCATCGTGATCGTCCCGTTCGCCGGCGGGCGCAGCGTCGGCGGCATGCGCGTCGACATCCCGCCGGATGATCACGTCGACGCGGTCGCCGCGACCCTGATCGGCATGGTGTGCCGGGTCGAGGATGCCGAGGCCTACGCCCTCGCCGTCTTCGACGATGAGCCGGCCGACGCCGAGCTCCCCCACGTCGGGCTGGCCACCGCGCTGCGCGCCCGCGCCGACGCGTGCGGGATCGACACGATCGACGCGCTCTACGTCGGGCCGGATCGGTGGGGCTCCTACCTCGACGCGTCCGCCGGCGGCGACGCTGCGGCGCTGCGCGCACCCGGACCGGCGTCCGCGTTCGTGCCGCTGCCCGGCGAGGACCAGCGCAGCGGCGCCGTGCTGGTCCGCGCCCCGAAACCGGACCGCGAGCGGGCGGCGACCGCGCTGCGCGAGCTCGAACGAGCCGTGCACGTCCTCGCCGGCGGGCCCCCGAAGGGCGCCTCGTCGCGCATCCATCCGACGGCGCTCGCGACGGCGGCGCTGCTGGACGACCTGCCCGAGTTCTTCGACAGCGTGGTGCGCCGGGCCGCGTCCGGCGTCGGGGCAGACGTCGGAGCCGACGACCGCGCGCGGCACGACGCCTATGCACGGGCGGCGCTGATGTGGTGCCTGCGCCGGCCCGCACTGCGGGACATCGGGCTGGCGACCTGGCTCGACGGGGCCGCCGCGGGCGATGCCGCGCTGGAGGCGCAGCTGCGTTGGGAGGGCGGGGAGCCGTATTCGGAGCGGATCGGCCGGCGCATGTCAGGCGAGGGCCCGCAACCGGACGCCGAACGGCTGCGGGCCGCGCTGGACGCGTGCCGCGAGGCCGCTTCCGTCGCGCCGAGGGGCGCCCAGGCCGGCGTGCTGTCGGCGTGCGCGTGGCTGTCGTGGGCGCTCGGCCGTATGACGCATGCCGAGGTGTACGCGCGTCACGCGGTCGGCATCGAACCCGGGCACGGCATGGGCATGATCGTCCTGGGCCTGGTCGGCGCGGGTCACCTGCCGGACTGGGCGTTCCGGCGCCCGCAGACTACTTGACCAGCGGGAACAGGATGGTCTCGCGGATGCCGAGTCCGGTGATCGCCATGAGCAGGCGGTCGATGCCCATGCCCATGCCGCCCATCGGCGGCAGGCCGTACTCCATCGCCCGCAGGAACTCCTCGTCGATGCGCATGGCCTCGTCGTCGCCGCGGTCGGCGAGCTTCGCCTGCTCGACGAAGCGCTCACGCTGCACGACGGGGTCGACCAGCTCGGAGTACCCGGTGGCCAGCTCGAAGCCCCGCACGTACAGATCCCACTTCTCGACGACCCCGGGGATCGAACGGTGCTCCCGCACGAGCGGGCTCGTGTCCAGCGGGAAGTCCATGACGAACGTGGGGCGCTCCAGCCCCTCCTTCACGAAGTGCTCCCACAGCTCCTCGACGTACTTGCCGTGGGTCGCGACCCTGGCCGGCACGTCCAGGCCGACCCCGGCGGCGAACGCGGCGAGCTCGTCGAGCGGGGTCTGCGGGGTGATCTCCCGCCCGGACGCCGCCGACAGCGAGTCGTACATCGAGATGCGGTCCCACTCGCCGCCCAGGTCGTAGCCGGTGCCGTCGGCCCAGGTCACCTCGGTGGAGCCGGCGACGGCCACTGCCGCGTTCTGGATGAGCTCCTGGGTCAGGTCGGCGATGCCGTGGTAGTCGCTGTACGCCTGGTAGGCCTCCAGCATCGCGAACTCCGGGCTGTGGGTGGAGTCGGCGCCCTCGTTGCGGAAGTTGCGGTTGATCTCGAACACCCGGTCGAGCCCGCCGACGACGGCGCGCTTGAGGAACAGCTCGGGGGCGATGCGCAGGTACAGGTCGGTGTCGAATGCGTTCGAGCGGGTGACGAACGGGCGGGCGGACGCGCCGCCGTGCTGCACCTGCAGCATCGGGGTCTCGACCTCGATGAAGTCGTGGCCGGCGAAGGTCTGCCGCAGCGACGCGTTGACGGTGGCCCGCGCGCGCACCGTGGTGCGGGCCTGCGCGCGCACGATGAGGTCGAGGTAGCGCGAGCGCACCCGGCTCTCCTCGCTGAGGTCGGAGTGCAGGTTCGGCAGCGGCAGCAGCGCCTTGGCGGCGATGGCCCAGTCGGCGACCATGATCGACAGCTCGCCGCGACGGCTGGAGATGACCTCGCCGGTGACCGACACATGGTCGCCGAGGTCGACGAGCTCCTTCCAGCGCGCCAGCGACTCCTCCCCCACCGAGGCGAGGGAGACCATGGCCTGGATGCGGCTGCCGTCGCCGGACTGGAGCGAGGCGAAGCAGAGCTTCCCGGTGTTGCGGCTGAACACGACCCGGCCCGCGACGGAGGCGGTGACGCCGGTCTGCGCGTCCGGTTCGAGGTCGGCGAAGCGCGCGCGCAGCGCCGGGATGGTGTCGGTCACCGGCACCGCCACCGGATAGGCGCCGCCGGCGGCATCCACCCGCTCTGCGATGAGCCGCTCGCGCTTGGCCAGCCGCACCGCCTTCTGCTCGAAGACGTCGTCGTCGACGGAGTCGTCGGCGGGCGCGGCGGAAGAGGGCTGAGAGGTCATGCGGGATGCTCCGGTGAGCGGCGGAAGGGGTCGGCGGTCAGTCTATCGGCGGCCGCTCGGCGAGTGCCTGGTCGACCGTGGAGCGCACGAGCGCCGACAGGTACGAGCCGGGGTTCTCGACGCCGATGCCGGCCAGCAGCGCGGTCGACTGCTGCACGATCGACCGCGAGAACGCGGTGACGGTCTCGATCGCCTCCGCATACGCGGGCCGGTCGGCGTCGGCGACGACGACCGGCTCGCAGCCCATCTCGACCGCGAGCGCCTGCGCGATCGGCAGCACCGCCGCCGGGGCGGTGACGGCGGCGTAGGCGGCGGCGAGCTGCCGCAGATCGATGCTGGTGCCGGTGAACGCGATCGCAGGATGCACGGCGAGCGGGATCGCGCCGCCGGCGGCGGCGGGATCGAGCACCCCGATCCCGTACGCCGGGTCGGTGTGCAGCACGATCTGCCCGACCTGCCAGGCGCCGAGGTCGGCGAGGCCGGCCACGAGGCCGGGCAGCTCGTCGTGCGGCACCGCGATCACGACGAGCTCGCTGCGGCGGACGACCTCGATCGCGTCGAGCACGGGGACGCCGGGGAGGACGGCATCCACCCGGTCCTCGTCCGAGCCGCGCGTGATGCCGGTCAAGGCGTGACCGGCTCCGGCCAGGGCCGCGCCCACGATCGGGCCGACCAGGCCGGCGCCGATGATGCCCACCCCGAGCCGTCCGTCACGGTTCATCCGTCCTCCTCCGTGGCCGCGCCGCCCGCGACCGGATCCGCCCATCGGTGGGACCGGTCGGCCTCGGCCTCCGCGACGGCGGCGCGTTCGGCATCGTCCCACACCCGAGCCGCCACGTCGCGGTCCACGGCGGCCAGCGACGTGTCGACGGGGCCGCGCACCGTGTGGGCGCGCAGCCGGGCCACGCGCACCGCGCGGGCGATCGGGCCCTGCGTCACGCTGATGCCCTGCATCCGCGCGAGCGGCACGAGCACGACGCGACGACGGATCAGGCCGCGTCGCAGCAGCAACGCGTCCCGGGTCGCGAGCACGCCGGCACGGCGCCAGGACAGCGGATGCAGGAACCAGGCGCGTCCGGGCGTCGTCTCGAATCCGGGCGCCTGCCCCGCTGCCGCCGCGGCGGCCAGCTGCCGTGCGGTCGGGTCGATCTGCGGGAGCACGAGCGCGAGCACCCGCTCCACGTCCGCCCGCGTCCCGACCGGCAGCACGGTGGTGAGCTGGTCCTTGCCGGCCTCGGCGGAACGTCGTCCGCTCAGGCGGTTGATGCGGACGTCCCACCAGCCGGCGGGTCGCCACAGCACCGGCTGCCCGATCTCGACCGCATGGATGCGCCCCGGCGGGATCGTCTCGGTGACGGTCGTGAACAGCCCGAACGTGATGCGCACGCCGTCGGCGGTCGGCGCGATCGCGTACTGCAGCGCGCGCACGAGCCGCCGGCCCTCGTAGGCGATCATGCCGATCACCGCCGGCGCGAGCACGACCAGCACGATCGGCCGGTCGGCGATGCCGAAGCCGACGAGGGCGATGACGGCGAGCACGATGACCACGGTCGTGTTGTGCAGCAGGTGCGCGCCGATCAGGCGCGGGACGGGGATGTCGACCATGGACTCGGACGTCGCGACGATCGGCTCGGGCCCCTCGAGGATGCCGGTCACCCCGCGGGCGACGGTGTCGACCAGGCCGGCCGGGCCACCGGCGTGCTCCTGCTCGGCCAGCCGCCGCCCCGACGCGAGGCGCAGGATGTCGGCGCGCACCGTCTCCGCATCCACCGTGCGCAGGTATTCGAGCCTCACGTTCCCCGCGGCGCCGACCACCTCGAGCTTCGCCAGTCCGATCAGGCGCGCGAGGAGCGGTCGGGCGAGGCCTACCCCCTGCACCCGGTCGAGCGGCGCGCGGCGGTGCGAGCGGAACAGGATCCCCTGCCGCACCTCCACGAGCTCGCCGGTGATGCGGAAGGTGTGGAAGCGCCACGACAGCGTGAACGCGACCACGAGGAGGATGAGCACGCCCAGCACCGTCAGCGCGGCCAGCAGATACAGGTTGTTGGCGATGACCCAGTCGATCGGATCGCCGGGCCGGGCCTCGAACGTGCCGGCGGGGGCACGCAGCTTCGGGTCGAACAGCGGCAGCACGAGCGAGACGAGCCGCTCGCGCAGGTTCGCGACGACGATGCCGATCACGACGACGAGCGCGAGCCCGCCGCGCAGCAGGGGCGTGAGCGGATGCAGCCGGTGCCACCGCCCGTCGCTGAGCGACGAGCGCACGCTGCCGGGGTCGGGGGCGCTCACAGTCCGGTGCGGCGGTGCTCGGCGACGGCGACCAGCCGGTCGCGCAGGGCCTGGGCGGCGCGCTGGTCGAGACCGGGGATCTTCACGGCGCCGGCCGCCGCCGCGGTGACGAACGTGAGCTGCGCGATGCCGAAGGCGCGGTCGAGCGGTCCGTGGCTGACGTCGATGAGCTGCATCCGCCCGTAGGGCACCGCGATCATCCGCTGGAACAGGATGCCGCGCCGCAGCACCAGGTCGTCCTCGCGCAGCAGGTAGCCGATCGAGCGCACCCGCCGCGGCAGGATCGCGGCGTTGACCAGCAGGGCCGCCGCCGCGGCCGCGCCCGCGATCAGCGGCCACGGCTGTGCGATCACCGCCGCGACGGCGACGGCGACGGCGACCACGATCACGAGCGCGCCGCCGGTCGTGATCAGCAGCACGCGCAGATAGCGGCGCGAGATGCGATGCCAGACGCCGGGCTCCGCGGGCAGCCGGTTCGGCGAGCGCGGCTCCACGACGTCCGGATAGGTGCCGGCGTCGAGCACCCCGCCGTCAGTGGTGGGAGGGGGTGACGCCGGGTCCGGGGTCGTCCGATCCGGGGTGGTCATCGTCATCGTCCTTCCGGATGGTGCAGAGGTGTTCGGCGATCAGCGCCGCGACGAGCAGCCAGACACTGGCCACGACGATGGCGATGAGGGTGCCCATCGACTCCAGCGGCGGGACGACGGGGCGGGTCACCAGGAAGATCAGCATCCCGATCACGGCGCCGCCGACCGCCGCCGCGACCAGGCTGGAGGCCTTCGCGAGCACGACGATCCGCACCGCCCGGAACGGGTCGATGCGTCCCTGGGACGTGCCCCGCAGCACCCGGCGGATCGGGATCGCGAAGGCGAGCACGACGACGCCGACGATGGCGAGCACGAGCGCCATCGAGATGCCGGGCGTGAAGGTCGCGCCGCCGCCGCTGGTGAGGAGCTGGTCGACGAGGAAGCCGACGCCGGCGCCGAGGACGGCGACGATGGCGAGCACGCCGGGGTTGGTGGTCTTCATCGCGCGGCCTCCAGGGCGGCGAGCAGCCGCGAGACGCGGCCGGCGCCGGGCAGCTCGGCCTCCGGGTCGAGGACGAGCCACGGACGCAGCACGAAGTCGCGCTCCGCGGCCCGGGGGTGCGGGAGACTCAGCCCGGCGGCGTCCGAGCGCACCTCGCCGTAGGCGATGAGGTCGAGGTCGAGCGTGCGGTCGCCCCACCGCTCGGCTCGGACGCGCCCGTGCCGGCGCTCGATGTCGTGCAGATGGGCCAGCAGCACCGAGGGCGCGAGGCGGGTGCGCACGATCGCGACGGTGTTGAGGTAGGCCGGGGCGTCGGCGTCCGGCCCCGCGAGGGTGACCGCGATCGACGGGATCGGGTCGGCGATGCGCACGTCGTCGACGAGCGGCAGCGCGCGCAGGTCCGCGGCCGCGGCCGCGATCGTGGCGGCGCGATCCCCGAGGTTCGCGCCGAAGGCGATGACGGCGGTCTGAGCGCGCAGACCCTGCGCGAGGCGGCGGCTCATGCCCGGCTCCGCTCGATCGTGACGGCGACGTCGCCGAACGGCACCGTGATCGGCGCGGACGGCTTGTGCACCGTGACCCGCACCGCCTCGACGAGCGGGCGGCCCAGCACGGCATCGGCGATGCGCTGCGCGAGCGTCTCGACGAGGTCGACCGGATCGCCCTCGACGATCGAGACGACCTGCTCGGCGAGCTCGCCGTAGTGCACGGTGTCGGCGACGTGGTCGCTGCGGGACGCCGGGCGCAGATCGAGCGTGAGCTCGAGGTCGACGACGAACTCCTGGCCGTCGCGGCGCTCGTCGGGGTAGACGCCGTGGAAACCGGTGGCGCGCACCCCGGTCAGCACGATCCGGTCAGGGCTCATCACGCGCCCTCCCGCCAGGCGGACTCGACGCGCAGCGCGTCACGACTCGACAGCACGTCGTGCACGCGCACCGCCCACGCGCCGTCGCGGGCGGCGAGCGCGCTGGTCACGGCGGTCGCCACGTCGCGGCGTTCGGGGGCGGCGTCCTCTCCGATGGCCTCGCCGAGGAACCGCTTGCGGCTGGTCCCGAGGAGGACGCGGTGCCCCAGGCCGGTCAGCTGCGGCAGCGCGCGGAGGACCTCCCAGTTCTGGGGCCCGCGCTTGCCGAACCCGATGCCGGGGTCGAGGATCACGCGGGCCGGCGCGATGCCGGCGGATGCCGCGGCCTCGACGCGCCCGGTGAGCTCGGCGAGCACCTCGCGCACCACGTCGCGGTAGTCCGCGCCCGCGTACATGTCGGCCGACGGCCCGCGCCAGTGTCCCAGCACGACGTCGGCGCCGGAGGCGGCGACCGCCGGCAGCAGCTCCGGATCCGCGAGGCCCCCGGACACGTCGTTCACGATCCGGGCGCCCGCCGCGACCGCGGCGACCGCGGTGTCGGCGTTCATGGTGTCGATGCTCACGATCGCGCCGGAGGCGGCGAGCGCCGAGACGACCGGTAGGACGCGCTCCTGCTCGAGCGGCGCCGGGACGCGGGTCGCGCCGGGCCGGGTCGACTCGCCGCCGACGTCGAGCAGATCCGCGCCCTGCTCGCGCAGCCGCAGACCGTGGGCCACCGCGGCGTCCGGATCGAGATAGCGGCCGCCGTCGCTGAACGAGTCGGGCGTCACGTTGACGATCCCCATGATCAGACAGGTCATGCGCCGGATCCGATCAAAGCGATGAGCTCCGCGCGGGCGGCGGGCTCGGCCAGCTCACCGCGTGCGGCGACGGTCACGGTCGTCGCATCCGGCTGCGTGCCGCCGCGCGCCGTCACGCACTCGTGCGAGGCGTCGAGCACGACGAGGACGCCGCGGGCGTCGAGGGCGCCTTCGACCACGTCGGCGATCTGCTCGCCGAGCCGCTCCTGCACCTGGGGACGGGCGGCGAGGATGTCGACGACGCGCGTCAACGCGCCCAGCCCCACGACCTTCTCGGCGGGCAGGTATGCGAGGTGCGCACGTCCGCGGAAGGGCAGCAGATGATGCTCGCACGTCGACCGGAACCGGATGCCGCGCAGCATCACGGCGCCCGAGGGCAGCGTCTCCGGGGCGGGCCCGCGCGAGACCGAGATGGTCCGTTCGAGCGGCTCGGCCGCATCCGCCCCGACCCCCGCGAAGAACTCGGCGTAGGCGTCGGCGACGCGGAGCGGTGTCTGCGTCAGGCCCGGGCGATCCGGGTCCTCGCCGATCGCCTCGAGCAGTTCGCGCACGAGCGCGGCGATGCGTTCACGGTCGACGGCCACGCGCCGAGCCTACGCGGTCGCGGGGCGCGCCTGTCCGGTGCTGGGCCGACGGCGCGGTGCCTTCTCGGTGGCCTCGGCGTCGGCCTCGGTCTGGGCGGCGACGGGGACGTCCGTCCGGCGCGGCACCTGCACCGGCGGCAGCGCCGAGACCGGGCGGTCGGAGCTGGAGAGCCACTGCGGACGCTCGGGCAGCTTCTTGATGTCGGTGAAGATCTCCGCGACCTCGTTGTGGTCGAGGGTCTCCTTCTCGAGCAGGGCGAGGGCGAGCTTGTCCAGGATGTCGCGGTTGTCGTTGATGACCTGGTACGCCTCGTTGTGGGCCTGCTCGATCAGGGCGCGCACCTGCTGGTCGACGCGCTCGGCGATCTCGTCGGAGTAGTCGCGGCCGTGGCCCATGTCCCGGCCGAGGAACATCTCCCCGGAGGAGGAGCCCAGCTTGACCGGTCCGATGTCGGTGGTCATGCCGTACTCGGTGACCATCTTGCGGGCGATGCCGGTGGCCTTCTCGATGTCGTTCGAGGCGCCCGTGGTGGGGTCGTGGAACACGATCTCCTCGGCGACGCGGCCGCCCATCGCGTAGGTCAGCTGATCCTGCAGCTCGTTGCGGGTGACCGAGTACTTGTCGTCCAGCGGCAGCACCATCGTGTAGCCGAGGGCCTTGCCGCGCGGCAGGATCGTGATCTTGGTGACCGGGTCGGTGTAGTTCATCGCCGCGGCGGCCAGGGCGTGACCGCCCTCGTGATAGGCGGTGATGAGCTTCTCCTTGTCCTTCATCACCCGGGTGCGCCGCTGGGGTCCGGCGATGACGCGGTCGATGGCCTCGTCGAGCGCACGGTTGTCGATCAGCTGGGCGTTGGAGCGGGCGGTCAGGAGAGCCGCCTCGTTGAGCACGTTGGCCAGGTCCGCGCCCGTGAAGCCGGGCGTCTTGCGCGCGACGACCTCGAGGTCGACGGAGTCGGCGAGCGGCTTGCCGCGGCCGTGCACCTCGAGGATCTTCTGCCGACCCTTCAGGTCGGGCGCGTCCACGCCGATCTGCCGGTCGAAACGGCCCGGACGCAGCAGGGCCGGGTCGAGGATGTCGGGGCGGTTCGTCGCCGCGATGACGATGACGTTGGCCTTGGGGTCGAAGCCGTCCATCTCGACGAGCATCTGGTTCAGCGTCTGCTCGCGCTCGTCGTGCCCGCCGCCCAGGCCCGCGCCGCGGTGCCGGCCGACGGCGTCGATCTCGTCGATGAAGATGATGGCCGGCGAGTTCTCCTTGGCCTGGTTGAACAGATCGCGCACGCGGCTCGCGCCGACGCCGACGAACATCTCGACGAAGTCGGAACCCGAGATCGAGTAGAACGGCACGCCGGCCTCCCCGGCGACGGCGCGCGCGAGGAGGGTCTTGCCGGTGCCGGGAGGGCCGTACAGCAGCACGCCCTTCGGGATGCGGGCGCCCAGCGCCTGGAACTTCGACGGGTCCTTCAGGAAGTCCTTGATCTCCTGCATCTCCTCGATCGCCTCGTCGGCGCCGGCGACATCGCCGAAGGTGACGGTCGGGGTCTCCTTGGTCACGAGCTTCGCCCGCGACTTGCCGAACTGCATGACCTTGCTGCCGCCGCCCTGGGCGGAGGAGAGCAGGAACCAGAAGATCGCGCCGAGCAGGAGGATCGGGATCAGCAGCGACAGGACGCTGTCGAACCACGTCGTGCGCGGCACCACGTCGTTGTAGCCGTCGCTGAGGGTGGCGGCGTCGATCGCGTCGACGACCTCGTCGGCGCGCGCGGAGACGTAGTAGAACTGCACGTCGGTGGCACCCTCGTACGGGGTGGAGAGCGTCATGTCGACGCGCTGGTCCCCGTCGGTGTTGGTGACCGACTCCACGGTGGTCCCCTGCAGCAGGCTCAGACCCTCCTGCGTCGTGATCTGCTTCGCGGCGCCCAGGCTCGAGATCAGCGAGAAGCCCACGATGAGCAGGAGCCCGATCAGCAGCACGTAGATCAGCGGGTTGCGAGTGATCTTCTTGAAGTCCATTGTGCGGGGACTCGGCCCCGTCCCTTTCGTCGACGGATCCGCGCGCAGCGGATCGTTTCAGGGTAGCGCGCGGGGACTATGGCCGGTCTGTGCATTCGCCCACGGCGTACAGTGGCGCGCGTCAGCTGTACACATGCGGC
Source organism: Microbacterium sp. (assembly GCF_047606385.1). GTDB lineage: Bacteria > Actinomycetota > Actinomycetes > Actinomycetales > Microbacteriaceae > Microbacterium. The sequence continues at coordinate 1,269 of NZ_JASGEL010000127.1, read as the reverse complement.
GCGAGCACCGCGACATCCCGCAGATTGCGGTACTTCTCCGCGTAGTCCAGCCCGTAGCCCACGACGAAGTCGTTCGGGATGTCGAAGCCGACGTACCGGCAGTCGACCTGCACCTTGGCGGCGGCCGGCTTGCGCAGCAGCGCGAACACCTCGACCGACGCGGCGCCGCGGGCGGCGAAGTTCTCCAGCAGCCAGGCGAGGGTCAGGCCGGAGTCGATGATGTCCTCGACGATGAGGACGTGCTTGTCATGGATGTCGGTGTCGAGGTCCTTGCGGATCTGCACCACGCCGCTGGAGCGGGTGCCGGTGCCGTAGGAGGAGACGGCCATCCAGTCCATCGGGACCAGGATCGGCAGCGCCCGCGCGAAGTCGGCCATGACCATGACCGCGCCCTTGAGCACGCCCACCAGGACGAGGTCCTTGCCCGCGTAGTCGACCGAGACCCGGGTGGCGATCTCGTCGAGCTTGGCGTGGATCTGCTCCTCGGTCGCGAGCACGTCCAGCAGGTCGTCGGCGAGGTCCGCAGCGCGCATGCGTCGAGTCTAGGGTCGCGGACGGACGGCTGTTTCCGCGCGGTCAGCTGGGGCGCGCGGTGAACTCGATCCGGCCCGCGACGCGACGGGCACGGCATCCCGGCAGGTCGATGGCGCCCTGCCCGTGCCAATGGGTGACCAGGCGCGCGACCTCGGTCGTCTGGCGCCAGCTGAGCGCGGCGTGGAACTCGCTGGCCACGACCAGCCGGATGATGCGGTTGCGCAGCGCCGGCGGGTTCGCGGCCAGCGCCGCGGCCGAGACGGCGATGCCGGCCTCCGCGGGCTCGACGATGTCCTCGATGGTCTCCTCGATCAGGTCCTGGAACGCGCTCGCGTCCTCGCGCAGCTGCTCCGCGGTGCGGGCGAGAGCCTCGGCCACGCCCGGGCCGAGCTCCTCCTCCAGCACCGGCAGCACCCGCTCCCGGACGCGGACGCGCGCGAAGCCGGGGTCGGCGTTGTGCGGATCCTGCCAGGGCTCCAGGCCCGCGGCGGCGCAGGCCGCGCGGGTCGTGGCCCGGCGCACGGACAGCAGCGGCCGCAGCCACCGCACGTCCGCCTCGCTCCGGTCGGGCCACATCCCACCGAGGCTGGTGGCGCCGGAGCCGCGGGCGAGGCCCAGCAGCACCGTCTCGGCCTGGTCGTCGAGCGTGTGCGCGAGCAGCACGGCCGCGGCATCCTCGGCGGCGGCGGCCGCGCGCAGCGCGGCATGGCGGGCCTCGCGGGCGGCCGCCTCCGG
>NZ_JASGEL010000126.1:0-42393 GCF_047606385.1 Microbacterium sp. | reverse complement strand
GTGGCGGCTTCGGGGAGAGATCCCCGGCAGTCGTGGCTGTTTTCGCACCGCGTGACCCGCCACGAGTGACAGGGATCTCGGAGCGTCAGACCTCAGCCGGAGGCGCGGCGAGGACGGCCGTTTTCGTGACATGTGCGAAGTCTCGCGGGGGATCCGGGGCTCGGCTGGGCCGTCGGACGCGCTGCGGGCGCCACCCGCCGCGCTACGGCCTGCCGCCCTCGCCTCGCCGGGCTCGCGCGCGAGCGAGCATCGACAGACCCAGGCCCAGGGCGAGCACGGCGAGCATCGCCCCGCCGAGAGGGGCGAGGTCGGCGGACAGGCCGGTGCTGGCGAGCTGACCGGTCGTCGACGTCGAGTCCGCTGTCGCGGCGTCGGTGCTCGAGTCGGATGATGCCGTCGAGGTGCTGGAACCGACCAGGGCCACGGTGATCGAGAGCGGCGACGCCAGCACGGAGTCACCGGCGGCATCCACCACGTCGATCTCGTGCGAGCCCGCCTCGGCGTTCAGCGGGATCGTCAGGACCACGTCGATGTCACCGGCTGCCGACGCCGTCACCGGCCCGAGGGTCACGATGACGCTGTGGAGCTCCACCGTGTAGTCGGCTCCCGGCGCGAAACCGATGCCCGTGAGGTGGAGCTGCGAGCCCGGCGCGACGGTCGTGCCGTCCACCGCGCTGATCTGCGGGTCGATGATCAGGAGCGGCACCGTGACGACGTCCGAGGTGTAGCCGGTCGCGCCGGTGGCGGAGACGGCGATGGCGTAGCTGCCCGCCTGCGAGAAGTCGACCTGGCTGGCGTCGACGCTCAGCGTCCCGCTGTCGGTCGAGGCGCCGGATGCGGTCAGGAGCTCGTCGTCCGTCGGAGCGGCGCCCACCGGGTAGACGAGCGTCTGTGCGGTGACGGACACGACGGGGGTGTGAGCGGTGACCATGGTGCGCAGCACGGGGCGGAGGAGCGCCGCATCCCAGTGCCACACGCTGTCGAAGTCCCACCCGATGCCCTCGTACGTGGCCTGCTCCGCCAGCGCCTCGGCCGAGGTGTCGAGACCGTTCTTGTTCTGCGCCGTGCCGGTCGTGACCTCGGTGTCGCCGATCTTGGTGCCCGCCAGCACGAGGTCGTCGGAATAGGTCGGGGACCCGTTCTTCTCCTGTCCGGCGATTCGGCCCCGGTTGCCCGTCGTCGGAACGTCCAGCGTCCCGCTGATCACGACGGAGGAGCTGATCGTCGCTCCGGAGGTGGTCCAGCCCGTCACGATGCCGCCGTTGCTGACATCGCTCGTCGTCGTCGATCCGGCGACGTACGTCCGCTGCAGCACGCTGCCGCTGCGGCTGACTGCGGCGATCTCCCCGACCTCCCAGTTCGCGTGGACGGAGGAGTCGACCACGGCCGAATCCTGCACGGTGCCGTAGTTGTCGACCACGATGGCGGCGCCCTCCCAGCCGCCGGACACGTCGGCGTCGCTCACCCATACCTGCTCGATGGTCCCGGTGTTCTTCACCGCCAGCGCCCCGACCACGACGCCCTGCGTATAGCTGCCGTCGAGACGGGAGATGACATCGGTCAGGCCGAGGTCGCGGATGACGCCGGTGTTCTCGAGGAAGAAGGCCTTGGACCCGCCGCCGTCGATCACGAGGTCGGAGATCGTGTGCCCCGCGCCGTCCAAGGTGCCGCTGAACGAGTCGACCGGGGTCCAGCTCGCTCCGTCCAGATCGAGATCGGCGGCGAGCACGAAGTCCGCGGCCGGATGCGCGGCGATCAGGTCGAGATCGGCCGCCGTGCTGATGGTGTAGGTGCCGTCGCTCGAGTCGTCGGACGACGGATCGTCGTCGGTCCAGCTCCCGCCGGTGTAGGTCGCATACTCGCTCGAGACGTCGAAGACCTTTGCGAGGTTCTGCGCGATGGTGCTCGATTCGGCCCCCGTGGGGGCATCGGCCGCGGTCGTGGAGTCCATGTAGGCGAGCGGTGTCGTCGCCACGATCAGGGTGTCGGCGTCGCTGTCGGCCTGCTGAAGTCCGGAGGCCGCGGTGAACAGGACCGACGCGCGGCGGAGATGGGTCGCGCTCGAGATCAGGGTGTAGCTGCTGATCTCACCCTGCGCATAGAGCACCGCCATCGAGTTCACGGCATTGGTGGGCGTGTCGGTCGACTCGTCCTCCGTCAGGATGCGGTCGGCGCTCACGCCCTGGTCGATGAGCCAGGAGCGCATCACCGCAGCCTCGGTGTTCCCGTTCTTCGGGGCGCCGCCGGCGACGAGCACGAGCGAGTCGGGGTTCGCCGCCAGAGCGGTCAGGGCCACGTGGAGCCGCTGCAGCATCGTGTCCTGCATTGATCCGTCGTTCGCCAAGGCATATCCGAGCACCACGAACACGTGCCCCTGCGAGGGCTGCGTCGTCGTCGGATCTGCGAACTCCAGGCCTCCGTCGTCGAGATCCGCCCATTGCTCGATCGCGTTCGTGAGGCTCGCGCCGGTGGCGGCCGACCATTCTGCGACGCTGTCGGCGTACGCCAGGGCCTGCGCGGTCTCCCCTTGCCGTGCGCGCACGATCGCCTTGGCGATGTTGACGCGTGCTGCGGCGTCGGCCGCCGTCTCGTCCGCGGCCGCGACCGCCTTCGCCGCCGTGAGGGCGAGGGGGGAGGCGGTGTCGGCGCGGGCCGGAGCATCGGTGACCCCTGCGACGGTGAGGCCGGCGATGATCGCCAGGATTCCGATCGTCACGACCGCGGACCGTGGCCCGCTCTTGTTCATACGCATTATCTGGACCTCTGTTGTCACCGGACGATGTGCCGCCTCTGGGCGACATCTCGTTGTATTGATCGGGACGGACCGGTTCGAAGCCTGAAGGTGAAGCAGTGTCGGCGCTCAGATGAACAGCAGGCTCGGGGCAGGACGGGGTGGCGGAACCGATGTCGGAGGGAGTGCGTAGATTCGAATCCTGACATTGAAGAGATAGAACATACGTTCTACCCTGTCAGGGTGAGGACGATCGTGCGGGAAGAGGTGCAGCAGGCGGCGGACCTGCACCGCCTGCGGGCGCAGCTCGAGCGCATGCAGGGGCGGCGGCTCGAGGCTCCCCTGCTGCCCACACCCCCCGTCCTCGCCGATCTGCTGCCGGGCGGCGGCCTGCGGGCCGGTGCCGCCTATGCGCTGCCGTCGTCGTCGGGTCTGCTGCTGTCGTTGCTGGCCCGGCCCACGCGCGCCGGATCATGGTGTGCGGCGGTGGGCATGCCCGATCTGGGCGCCGAGGCCGCCGCCGGCTACGGGGTCGTGCTCGACCGGCTCGTGCTCGTGCCCGAGCCGGGGCCGCGGTGGGTGGCCGTCGCCGCCACCCTGGCCGAGGTCATGACGATCGTCGCGGTGCGCCCCGGGGCGCGGGCGACGGATGCCGAGGCCTCCCGCCTGCAGGCCCGCCTCCGCGACCGTGGTGCCGCGCTGCTCGTGCAGGGCGGCTGGCCCCAGGCCGAGGCGGTGCTCGAGATCTCCGACCCGCACTGGAGCGGGCTCGGGCAGGGCCACGGCTACCTCGCCGAGCGCGAGGTGACCGTCAGCGTGCGCTCCCGTCGCGCCGCGGCGCCTCGCCGGGCGCGGATGCTGCTGCCCGACCCGGCGGGTTCGCTGACCGGCATCGGGGCGCCCGTCGCCGCTCCCGTGCCGTTGCGGGCGGTGGGATGAATGGCCGTGCGCAGCCTCGTGGTGTGGTGCCCGGACTGGCCGGTCATCGCCCTCGAGCGCGAGGGCGTGGCGGCCGTGGGCGAGCCGCTCGTCGTGATCGAGAAGAACGTCGTCGTGGCCTGCTCGGCGGCTGCCCGCGCCGAGGGCGTGCGCCGCGGGCAGCGCCGCCGCGACGCGCAGGCCCGCTGTGCCGGGGTGCGGGTGGTGGCTGCCGACACGGCCCGCGACCACCGGCTCTTCGCCCCGCTGGTGGCGGCGCTCGAAGAGCGGGCGCCGCATGTGCAGATCCTGCGTCCCGGCCTGTGCGCGCTGAAGGCACGGGGTCCCGCGCGCTTCTACGGCGGAGAGGAGGCCGCCGCCGCCGTGCTGCGCGAGACGCTCGCCGGCCTCGGAATCGCCGATGTGCGCACAGGGGTGGCCGACGGGCCGTTCGCCGCCGAGCACGCCGCCCGTCGCACCGCCCCGTCGCAGCCGGTGACGATCGTGCCGGCGGGCCAGGCCGCGTCCTTCCTCGCCCCGCTGCCGACCACCGCCCTCGACGACGCCGACCTCGCGCACCTGCTGGCGCGGCTCGGCGTCCGCACGCTCGGCGAGTTCGCGCAGCTGCCGGCGGAGCGCGTGCGTGAGCGGCTCGGGGAGCGCGGCGTGAGGCTGCACGCGCTCGCCGCAGGCGTTGACCCGCGCGAGGTCACGCCGCGGGTGCCGCCGGCCGAGCTCGATCGCGAGACCTGGTTCGATCCTCCGGTGGAGCTTTCCGAGCAGGTGGCCTTCGGCATGCGGATCACCGCCTCCGAGTTCATCGCCCGGCTCGACGCCGAGCGGCTCGTGTGCACCGAGCTGCGGGTGGAGCTGGAGACCGAGCTCGGGGAGCGCAGCGAGCGCGTGTGGCTGCATCCCGGCACCTTCGACGCGTCCGCCGTGGTCGACCGGGTGCGATGGCAGCTCGCCGAGGCCCCGGCGTTGCGCAGCGGCGTGAGCCGGGTGCGCATCGCGCCCGAGGCGGTGGATGCCGCTGCCGGCCATGTCCCCGCGCTGTTCGGCGGCAGCGGGCAGGAACGGGTGCACCACGCGCTCTCGCGGGTGCAGGCGATGCTCGGGCACCGCGGGGTTCTCACCCCCGCCCTCGGCGGCGGTCGGTGGCTCGGCGAACGGCAGGTGCTGGTGCCGTGGGGCGATCGCGCCGTGACCGAGCGGCCGCCCGACCGCCCCTGGCCGGGATCGCTGCCGTCGCCGCTGCCCGCGACCGTGTTCGAGCGGCCGCAGGCGGCGCGGGTGACGGCATCCGACGGCGCGCCGGTGACCGTCGACGACCGCGGGGGGCTCTCGGCGCCGCCCGCTCGGCTCGCGACCTGCGGGCGGATGCGGGCGATCGCGTCGTGGGCGGGGCCCTGGCCGGTCATCGAGCGGGAGTGGGATACGGCGCACTGCCGCCTCGCGCACCGGTTCCAGGTCGTCGACGAGGCGCAGCAGGCCTGGCTGCTGATGATCTCCGACGGGCTCTGGGCAGCGGAAGCACGGTACGACTGATGGGCTGGAGCAACGGGCCGTCGGTGCCGTGGTCTGAGCTGGAACGCACCCTCAGCGAGACGCGTCGTCCCCGGCCGCCCGGCGTCGACGGCGGCGATAGCCCGGCGTTCTCGCACAAACGCGGGCCGTACGTGGGCGAGGAGATCGAGCCGCCCCCGGATGCGGTGCCCTATGCGGAGCTCCACGCGCACAGCTCCTACTCCTTCCTCGACGGGGCCTCCTCCCCGGAGGAGCTCGTCGAGCAGGCCGAGCGGCTCGGGCTGCACGCGCTCGCGGTGACCGATCACGACGGCCTCTACGGCATCGTGCGCGTCGCCGAGGCGGCCGAGCACCGTCGGGTGGGGACCGTGTTCGGCGCCGAGCTCTCGCTCGGCCTGCCCGCGCCCCAGAAGGGCGAGGCGGATCCGGCCGGCACCCATCTGCTGGTGCTCGCCCGGCAGGAGGAGGGGTACCACCGGCTCGCGGGAGCGCTCACCGCGGCCCAGCTGCGCGGGGCGGAGAAGGGACGCCCGGTCTACGACCTGCGCGAGCTCGCCGAGCGGGCAGGCGACCACTGGGCGGTGCTGACCGGATGCCGCAAGGGCGCCGTGCGACAGGCGCTCGCCGCCTCCGGTCCCGCCGCCGCGGCCGAGCAGCTCGATCTGCTCGTCGACCTGTTCGGGCCGGATGCGGTGCAGGTCGAGCTGTTCGACCACGGCGACCCGACGGCGGCCCGCGACAACGACGTGCTCGCCGCGCTGGCCGCCGACCGTGGTCTGCCCGTGCTCGCGACCGGGAACGTGCACTACGCGGTGCCGGAGAAGCGGGTGCTGGCGGCGGCGATCGCCGCGGTGCGGGCGAACCGCAGCCTGGACGAGCTCGACGGCTGGCTGCCCGCCCACGGCGGCGCGTTCCTGCGCTCCGGCGCCGAGATGACCGAGCGGTTCGCCCGCTATCCCGGAGCGGTGGCGCGCACCGTGACCCTTGCCGACGAGCTCGCCTTCTCGCTGCGCCGGGTGCGTCCCGCCCTCCCACGGCAGGAGGTGCCGGCGGGCGAGACTCCCATGTCGCACCTGCGGAAGCTGGTCTGGGAGGGGGCGGCGTGGAAGTACCCGGAGCTGCCCGAGGGGCATCGGCGGCGTCTGGAGCGCGAGCTCGACGTCATCGAGCAGAAGGACTTCCCGGGCTACTTCCTCATCGTGCACGACATCGTCCGCGAAGCCCGGGATCGAGGCATCCTGTGCCAGGGCCGGGGGTCGGCGGCCGCCAGCGCCGTCTGCTACGTGCTGGGCATCACCGCGATCGACGCGATCGGGTTCAACCTGCCGTTCGAGCGGTTCCTCTCCAGCATCCGCGACGAGGAGCCCGACATCGACGTGGACTTCGACTCCGACCGCCGCGAGGACATCATCCAGTACGTCTACCGGACGTACACCCGTGAGCGCGCCGCGCAGGTCGCGAACGTCATCCAGTACCGGCCGAAGAACGCGGTGCGCGACATGGCCCGTGCCCTCGGCTACTCGCCGGGCCAGCAGGACGCCTGGTCGAAGCAGGTGGAAAGGTGGGGAAGCGACATCGCCTCGGCCCAGGGACACGACATCCCCGACCGGGTCATCACCTACGCGACGGAGCTGCTGAAGGCGCCCCGGCATCTCGGCATCCACTCCGGCGGCATGGTGCTCACCGAACGGCCGGTCGGGGAGGTCGTGCCGATCGAGCATGCCCGCATGAAAGATCGCACCGTCATCCAGTGGGACAAGGACGACGCGAGCTGGATGGGGTTGGTGAAGTTCGACCTGCTGGGGCTGGGGATGCTGGCGGCCCTGCAGCACTGCTTCGACCTGATCCACGGGGCGACGGGGGAGAGGTGGGACCTCGACACGATCCCGAAGGAGGAGGCCGCGGTCTACGACATGCTGTGCCGGGCCGACGCGGTCGGGGTGTTCCAGGTGGAGTCGCGCGCGCAGATGGGGCTGCTGCCGCGGCTGCGCCCGCGCGAGTTCTACGAGCTCGCGATCGAGATCGCGCTCATCCGGCCCGGCCCCATCCAGGGCGGGGCGGTGCATCCCTTCGTGCGTCGCAAAGAGAAGCTGGCGGAGCAGGCGGCGCGCAGGCGGAGAGGAGAGCAGGTGACGGAGCCCTCGCCCGTGACCTATCCGCATCCCGAGCTGGAGCCGGTGCTCGAGCGGACGCTGGGCATCCCGGTGTTCCAGGAGCAGCTCATGCAGATGGCCATGGTCATCGGCGACCTCTCCGCGGCGGATGCCGACCTGCTGCGGCGGGCGATGGGCTCCAAACGAGGGCTGGAGAAGATCGAGAGCATCCGCGACAAGCTCTACGCCGGCATGGCCGCCCACGGTCTGGACGAGGAGGAGGCCGACGCGATCTACGCCAAGATCCAGGCGTTCGCGAACTTCGGGTTCGCCGAGTCCCACGCCCTGTCGTTCGCGCTCCTGGTCTATGCGTCGTCATGGCTGAAGCTGCACTATCCGGCCGCCTTCCTGGCGGGACTGCTGCGGGCGCAGCCGATGGGGTTCTACTCCGCGGCGACCCTCACCGCCGACGCGCGCCGCCACGGCGTCGAGGTGCGCCGTCCCGATCTGCAGCGCTCCGGCGCGCAGGCCGGGCTCGAGCCGGCGGATGCCGCCGGGCCCCGCGCCCCGACCGGGCTCGATGGCTGCGTGCACCGGCCGCAGCCGAAACCGGGGAGGTTCCTCCCGGAGGCGCCGGACGAGTCCGCTGCGCACCGCCGCGACGGCGTCTTCGCGGTGCGGCTGGGGCTCGGGCAGGTCACCGGCATCGGCGCCGAGGTCGCGACCCGCATCGTCGCCGAGCGCGATCGCGGGGGCGCGTACCGCGACCTGCGCGACCTGGTGCGCCGCGCCGATCTGACCGCCGCCCACCTCGAGGCCCTCGCCACGGCGGGTGCGTTCGCGTGCTTCGGCCTGAGCCGGCGTGAGGCGATCTGGCTGGCGGGCTCCGCCGCCGAGGACCGGGCGCAGTACCTGCCCGACTCGGTGACGGCTGTGCAGCCGCCGCTGTTCGGCGACCCGTCGGCCTACGAGCTGCTCGCCGCCGACCTGTGGGCCACCGGCCTGTCGACCGACGACCATCCGCTGACCCACTACCGGGCGGCGCTCGACGCGCGCGGTGTGCTCACCTCCGCCGAGGTGCGCACGCACGAGGCGGGGCGGCGCATCGAGGTCGCCGGGCTCGTCACCCACCGGCAGCGGCCGGCGACGGCATCCGGCATCACCTTCGTCAACCTCGAGGACGAGCACGGCCTCGTGAACGTGATCTGCTCGGTCGGGGTGTGGAACCGCCACCGCCGGCTCGCCCGCGATGCGCCGGCGCTCATCGTGCGGGGGATGCTGGAGCGCTCGGCCGAAGGCGTCGCGAACATCGTCGCCGATCGTCTCGAAGACCTGCGGGTCGGCGTGCAGCACCGCTCGCGCGATTTCCGCTGAACCTGCGCGGCGGCCCGGAGCGCATGCCCCGGGCCGCCGTCAGAGCCGTCTCAGACCACGGCGCCGAGGGCGAATCGCACCGAGCCGTCGGCGCCGAGCTCGGCGTCGAGCACCCGGTCGTCGAGGAGGACGCTGGCCGCCTCCTCCACGAACACGCGGGCGCCGTCGGTCTCCACGACCGTGTCGCTGGGTTCCGGCTGCGGCACGAGGACGAGCTCGAAGCCGGTCTGCGCGCCGGTGTCCCGGATGCGCAGACCGCCGCTCTCGGCCGGGATCTGAGCCGAGATGGTCTTGACCGCCGTGGCCGCGTTCTCCGTCAGTGTGAGCATGGTGCTCTCCTTCCATCGATGGTGCGGAGCCGGCCACGATTCCGAGAATCCGGGCGTCTCGCAACCATGCACGCCGATACCCAGCGAACTCCCACCTCGGCGCTCTACTCCGAGAGCCGCTGGTCGGTGTTCGTGTAGGAGATCGAGTCGGCGGTCGCACCCACGAGCCCGAACGTGACCCGCAGCAGCATCGGCTCGATGCCGTCGGCCGGCGGCGGGGTGTCGGAGCCGAGCGTGAACGACCCGCCGCTCTGCGTGGTCGCGGTCAGCGAGTCCAGGTACACCTCGACGTGGCCGCGCAGGGTCATCGTGTCGGCCGTCGTGGCCAGCGCCGCGCCGGTCCACCCCTGCACGGTGAGGGCGAACCCGGTGATGGTGATGCTGTCGGCCGAGATCTTCAGCGCGGGCACGCGCGAGCCGTCCGCCAGGGGCACCGTCACGAGCTCGACGCCGCTCAGCCCGGTGAACGACAGCGAGTCGGAGCCCAGCTGGGCGGGCGGCTGCGTGAACACGGGGGCGCCGTCGTCGGGCGTCGCCTCGACCGAGGAGGAGTCCGTCGGTGTCGGGGCCGGGGTGGCTGTCGGCGTGGGCGTCGCGGCGTCGTCGGCCTCCGGCACCGTCACATCGGGCAGGAGCGAGGTGTCGGTCGGGGTGGGCGTCGGATCGGTGGCGCCGTCATCGTCGTCGCACTCCCAGATCAACGGGATCGGGATGCAGATGTCCGCCGGTCGGGGAGCCGCCGCGCCGGTCAGGCCGCCGGCGACGACCAGGGCCGCGACGACGAGGCCCGCTCCGGCCAGCGGCCGCATCATGAGACGGTCTCCTGTGCGGGCGTCGCCTCCTCGACGGGATCCGGAGCGACCCGCCTCGGCAGCCACGAGACCACGAGCACGCCGCCGACGCAGGCCAGCAGCATCCCCAGGAAGAAGCCGCCGAGGTTGACGCCGACCAGCGAGTACACGGCCACGGCCAGGGCGATGACGCCGTAGAAGATGCGGTGCGCGGGCATCGCGATCGAGAGGACGCCGAGGGCGACCAGCGCGATCGGGATGACCGTGGCCTGCAGTCCCTCGATGCCGAGCTGGATGTGCAGGTTGCCGAGGTCGAGCTGGCTGGAGAAGAACATCTCGACGCCGCCGAGGACGACGAGGATCCCGCCGATCAGCGGCCGCTGCCGGCTCCAGGTCAGAAACACGTCTGACCGTCCGTCAGCTGCACCGTCATGCCGGTCAGCGTGAACACGGACGCCTGGGTGCTCCACGCGGTCTGCTGCAGGTTCGTGATCGTGACGGCGTCGGCATCCTGGGCGAAGTCGCCGGCGCTGCCCTTGGCGGCGGTGTTCACGGTCGAGGCGTCGACGCCGATGCGGATGTTGGTGAACGACGAGTCACCTGCCAGCCCGGTCATCCCGATCTGCAGGTCGGACGCGGACGCCGGGGTGCCGCCGCCGCCGGCGGTGATGAGGATGCCGACCGTGCCCAGCGGCGTCTCGGTGACGACCGACTGGCACAGATCCGACAGCGTCGCCGAGCCGATGTTGGCGATCGCGACGGCGTGCTCGCCGCCCGCCGTGTCCTGGGTGACGCCCGCGTACTGCGAGAAGCCGGTGCCGTCCAGTCGCGACGCGCTGATCTGGAACTGGCTGCCCGAGACCGAGAACGAGACCGGGACGGCGCCCTGCGCGACCCCGCCCATGAGCAGGGTCGAGGCGGCGGCCACGGGCACGGCCGCGAGCAGGATGCGTCCGGTGCGGGAGCGGGTGATGGTGCGGAGCTTCATCGGTCCTCCGGGGTGCGGGACGGCGCCGGTGCCGTCGCTGCTCCACGATAGACGTCGTTGACAGAGTGTCAATAGAGTGTGAGAACACTCTCATCGCCCGCGTCGCGACGGCCGTCAGTATGGTCAGAGCATGGATGCGGACCGCCGCCGGCGTCTCACACCCGAGGAGCGCCGGTCACAGCTGGTCGCGCTCGGCGTCGGGTTCCTCGTCGATCGGCCGTTGGACGAGCTGACGATCGAGGAGCTCGCCGAGCAGGCGGGCATCTCACGCGCCCTCGTCTTCCACTACTTCGGGTCGAAGCAGGGACTGCATCGCGAGGTCGTGACCACGGCGGCGGCGGCCATGCTCGCCGCATCCGCCCCGCGCGACGACCTCGCCCCGCGCGAGCGGCTGCGAGACACGCTCGGCCGCATCGTCGCGTTCGTGCGCGACCATCGCGGCACGTTCTTCTCGCTCGTGCGCGGCGTCGCCAGCGGCGACGCCGTGGTGCGCACCGCCGTGGACGCGGCGCGGGACGAGCACGCCGAGCGCGTCACGCGGGTGTTCCTCGACCTCGGCGCGGCGGACACCGTGCTGCTGCGCGTGACGCTGCGGGCATGGATCGCGCTCGCGGAGGAGGTGCTCATCGAGCTCGCGCTGGGCACGGATCGAGCTGCGGAGGAGATCGTCGCGCTGCTGGAGCGCACCGCGCAGGGCGTCGTGGACGCCGCCGCCGACTCGTCGTAGCCTGCGAGCATGGCTCAGAACATCGCGGAACTGTTCGTCGACACGCTCGTCCGGGCCGGCGTGGAGCGGATCTGGGGCGTGCCCGGCGACTCCCTGAACGCGTTCACCGATGCGCTGCGGCGCGACGGCCGGCTCCGCTGGCTGCACATGCGGCACGAGGAGGCCGCGGCGTTCGCCGCCGGCGCGGAGGCCGAGGTCACCGGATCGCTCGCCGTGGTCGCCGGCAGCTGCGGCCCCGGCAACCTGCACTTCATCAACGGCCTCTTCGACGCGCAGCGCTCCCGCGTGCCGGTCCTCGCGATCGCGTCGCACATCCCGTCGGCCGAGATCGGCAGCGGCTACTTCCAGGAGACCCACCCGCAGGAGCTGTTCCGTGAGTGCAGCGTCTACACCGAGCTGGTCGGCGACCCCACGCAGATCCCATGGGTGCTCGAGACCGCGATGCGCACCGCCGTGGAGCGGCGCGGGGTGGCGGTCGTGGTCGTGCCCGGCGACGTGTTCTTCCAGTCGGCGCCGGCACGCCGGGCATCCGCGCCGATCCGGGCGACCACGCCCCGTGTCGTGCCGAGCGAGAACGAGCTCGCGGAGGCCGCGCAGATCCTCGACGACGCGAAGCGGGTGACGATCCTCGCCGGCGCGGGTGTCGCGGGCGCCCACGCCGAGGTGATCGCGCTCGCCGAGCGGCTGCAGGCCCCGATCGTGCACGCCTTCCGCGGCAAGGAGCACATCGAGTTCGACAACCCCTACGACGTCGGGATGACCGGGCTGCTCGGGTTCGCGTCGGGATACCGGGCGATCCAGCGGTGCGATGCCCTGCTGATGCTCGGGACGGACTTCCCCTACCGGCAGTTCTATCCGGAGAAGGCGCGGATCGTGCAGGTCGACATCCGCGGGGAGCAGCTGGGCCGGCGCACGCCCATCGACCTGGGTCTGGTCGGGGACGTCGGCGCGACGGCGGCGGCGCTGCTGCCGCGGGTGACCGGCGACCGCGACGGCAAGCACCTGCGCGACGCGGTCGATCACTACGCGAAGACGCGGCGGGAGCTCGACGGCCTGGCCGACGACGACGGCAAGACCCCGCTGCATCCGCAGTACGTGGCGCGGCTGGTCGACGAGCTGGCCGCGAAGGATGCCGTCTTCACGGCGGATGTCGGCACGCCCGTGGTCTGGGCCGCCCGCTACCTGCGGATGACGCGCGAGCGGCGGCTGCTGGGCTCGTTCACGCACGGGTCGATGGCGAACGCGATGCCGCAGGCGCTGGGAGCGCAGGCCGTGGACCGCGACCGGCAGGTCGTGGCGCTCGCCGGCGACGGGGGACTGGCGATGCTGCTGGGCGACCTGCTCTCGATCCGTCAGAACGATCTGCCGGTGAAGATCGTCGTGTTCAACAACTCGTCGCTGGGCTTCGTCGAGGTCGAGATGAAGGCGGCCGGCATCGTGAACTTCGGCACGCACCTGGACAACCCGAACTTCGCGGACGTCGCGACCGCGTGCGGGCTGACCGGCATCCGGGTCGAACACGGCGCCGAGCTCGAACCGGCCCTGCGGCGGGCGTTCGCGGATCCCGGTCCGGTGCTGGTGGACGTCGTGGTGGCGAGGGAGGAGCTGTCCATCCCGCCCTCGATCACCGCCGAGCAGGCGAAGGGGTTCACCCTCTGGGCGCTGCGCACCGTGATGTCCGGGCGCGGCGACGAGCTGCTCGACCTGGCCGACACGAACGTGTGGCGGCGGATCTTCGGCTGACGCGGATTCATCGTGCGCTCATAGGCGTCGCTGACGTGACGGCGGCCGCGGCCCGCTACCCTGACGGGCGGGAGGCCACGTGGCTAAGACGAGACTGGACCGGTCGTGGGCGCGCGAACTGTCGAAGAAGGAGCGCCGCGAGCTGCAGCGCGAGTACGCGCGCGAGGAGCGGGAACGTGCCGCGATCGCACGGCGCCGCCGCCGGATCGTCGGTTGGATCGTCGGCCCGACCGCCGCTGTCGTGGTGCTCGCGATCGTCGTCGTGGTGGTGGTCGCGCAGGTGCGGGACGGCATGCGCGGGCCGCAGAACATGCTCAGCGACGGCTTGCTCGAGGAGGGCTCCGGCGACGGCTCGACCTACACGGCGGCGTCGACGGCGGCGCTCGCGTGGGGCGACACGCCGACGGTCAACACCTCCGACGTCGCGTCGACCGGTGTGCTCGACATCCAGCTGTATCTCGACCCGACCGACACCGCCTCGGCCACCTTCTGGTCGACCAACGCCAGCTCGCTCGTCACGTATCTCGAGGAGTCGGCGGTCACCGTGGAGCTGCATCCCGTCGCGTTCGGCAACTCCGATGCCGGCATCGCCGCGGTCGCCGCGTTCGGCTGCGTCGCCGACACCGAGCCCGACGTCGCCTGGGACTATCTCGCCGCGATGCTGACGGCGACCGCCGCCGGGTCCCCGCCGAGCAGCGACACCCTGCTGTCGCTGGCCACGAGCGCGGGGGTCACCGGCACCGACACGCAGAAGTGCATCACCGACGGCGGGTTCCGTTCGTGGGCCGCGGACGTGAGCACGCGCGCCGCCGAGTCGGTGCCGTACGCCGAGGGCCTGCTGACGGTGCACGCCGTCTCGGACTCGCCCGTGATCGTCGCGGCCGGCCAGACCTACTCCGGGGCGATGGACGACTCCGACGCTTTCACGAGCTTCCTCGGCACCGCCTCGTCGTCCGCCGGCTGAAGAACACGTGACAGCACTGGGGGGAGAATGCTGTCATGACGTGGGAGGTGGAGTCATGGCGGCGAGCGCCGCGTCCCGCGGCTTCGCCGTGGCCACCAGGAGCATCCGCCACTTCACCGACCTCGGCGTCGAGCTGATCGACCCTTGGTCGGCTGCCTGACCCGCAGGCCCGGCAGCGCCGGGAATGGGCTCGCGCCGTGCGCGTCGTCGAGTACACCGACGGCCGCGTCTACCGGGACGATGCGCTGAACCTGCGGGAGAACTGGGTCGACGGGCTCGGCATGGTGACGCGCGTGCCCGATCGGCCGCGTAGCGTGGAGGAGTGGCGGAGTTCGCGGGGCACCGGCCGGGCGAGCCCGCCTACCGGCGGCTGATCGCCGCGCTGTTCTTCGCCGGCGTCGCGACATTCGCACAGCTGTACTCGCCGCAGGCGGTGCTGCCGTTCCTCGCCGCCGACCTCGGCGTGGAGCCGGCGACCGCCGCGCTGGCGGTGTCGGCGTCGACGCTGGGGCTCGCGGTCGCGGTGATCCCGTGGTCGGTGGCGGCCGACCGGTTCGGGCGACGCACGACGATGTCGGTCGGGGTGGTCACGGCGACCGCGGTCGGTCTGCTCGCGCCGCTGGTCCCGTCGATCGGGCTGTTCCTGGCTGCGAGGCTCGTGGAGGGGGCGGCCCTCGGCGCGGTGCCCGCGGTGGCGCTGGCATACCTGAGCGAGGAGGTGCACGCCGGGCATGTCGTCCGCGCCGCCGGCAGCTACATCGCGGGCACGACGGTCGGCGGACTCGCCGGGCGTCTGATCGCGGGACCCTTCGCCGAGTGGGGGATGTGGCGGGTCGGCGTCTTCGCCGCGGCGGCCACGTGTGCCGGGAGCGCCGCGCTGTTCCTGTGGCTGGCGCCGCGGGCACGCCGGTTCACGCCGGCGCCGGTGCGGCTGCGCGCGCTCGGGCGGCGCCTCCGGGCGAATCTGCGCTCGCCGGCGCAGCTCGCGCTCTACGCGCAGGCGTTCCTGCTCATGGGCGGATTCGTCGCGGTGTACAACTACCTCGGGTTCATGCTGGCGCGGCCGCCCTACGACGTTCCGCAGTGGATCGTGAGTCTGCTGTTCCTCGCCTATCTCGGCGGCACCGTCTCGTCGCCGCGCGCCGGAGCCCTCGCCGGCCGGATCGGACGGTTGCCGGTGCTGCTCGGATCGACCGCGGTGATGGGTGCGGGGGTGCTGCTGACGCTCGTGCCGTCGGTGGTCGTGATCGTCGTGGGACTGGTCGTGTTCACCGCCGGCTTCTTCGGCGCCCACGCCATCGCCTCGGGATGGACGCCCGCGTCCGCCCCGGCCGGCACTGCCGCGCAGGCGTCTTCGCTGTACTACCTGGCCTACTATGCGGGATCGAGCGCGCTCGGGTGGGCGCTCGGACTCGTGTTCGCGGGGTCCGGGTGGGCCGGGGTCGTGGGCGCGGTCGCCGCGCTGTGCGCGCTCGCGGCCTGGTGCGCCGCGGCGGCGCTACGGCGGGGCGTCTCGCGTCGATGATTCGGTGTCGGATGCCGCGCCGCCGCTAGACTCGACGGGCCTGCCTCTGTAGCTCAATGGAAGAGCAGCTCCGTCCTAAGGAGAGGGTTGGGGGTTCGAGTCCCTCCAGGGGCACCGATGTCCTCAGGTCAATCTCGCGATGCCGGTGGCTTTCGCGTACGGTGATGGCCATGTGGACGGTGCTTCTGATCCTGCTCGTGGCGTGGGTGATCCTCTCGGTCGTCGGATTCGCGTTCAAGGGCTTGCTGTGGTTGGCGATCATCGGGATCGTGCTCTTCATCGGCACCGCGATCTTCGGCGCGCTGCGGCAACGGGCCCGCAACAAGAAGCGGTGAGGTCCGGGCATGTCGCGCCCAGCTCCCGACGATCGGAGCGTGCCCGAGATCGAGGTGGACGAGACCGTCGCCCCACGTCCGGAGGAAGAGATCGCCGACGTCGCCCGTGCGACTCCGGATGTCGAGGATCACAGCGAATCCGCGTGATCCCTCCCCACGCCGGCGTCCTCGATGGACGCGGTGTCGAGGCGTCGCGTCAGGCGTTCAGGTAGCCGTCGAGGTCGGGATCCCAGGTCCGATCCGCGACGACGGCGGGGTCCTCGTCCTCGACCAGCGTGAGGGGCGCGGCCTTCGGGTAGAGGCGGTGTTCACGCAGTGTGCGCGCAGCATCCGAGAAGTCGGGTTCGTCCCCGTCCCATTCGGTGGGGGCGGAGAGCACGTCGTTGCCCACTCCGATGACGAGCTCCGCCGTTCCGACGGTGCCGGCTGCGTCCTTGACGATGGGGATGCCGACCGCTTCGGCGCTTCGCTGGCTTGCGACGGCCGCGGTCAGTATGACCAGCGCCTCCGCGACATCGTCGGTGGTGGTCACGGTCTCGCCGGCATATGTCACGCATCGCATGAGCACCATGCTGCATGCCCCGGGAGGAGTGCGACGTCGGTTGCCTCGGAGAGGACGATGGGATATGACGGGGTCCGGCGCTTCGCGTCGGGAATTATCTCATTGGTCGGCCGGGCCACGAATGCGGGGGCATCCTTTTCCTCGCGCTAGGCGGTGCCTGATGGGCACTCTGCACTACGGCGGGAGCGCCGAACCCCTCACCATCGAGGATGGCCTGCTCGCGCACCTGAAGGTCGTGATCGCCACGAAGCTCCGCCGAGGTGAGTCATTCATCCTGTCGTGGGCGCACCCGGACGGCTCCGGACGGTCCACGATCTGGTTGCATCCCGCGATCCCGCTGCGGTTCGTGTTCGCGGATCCGGCGCCGTCCACGCTCGATCCCGCATGGATCGCGCAACTCGCCGCGACCGCGAACCGGTCAGGTGGCGTCAGCATCGCGCCGAGCGACGCGATCGACCACGCATCCGCGGGCGCATAGCTGACCTCCGGTCGGTCACCTCGTACCCGCCCCGGGTTCAAAACTCAGGACGCCGTCGGCGACACGCCGGGAAGGCGGGCGGTGCAGGCCGCGTCCGCCCGCCCCGTCCTGTGTTCTGCGCGCGCGAGCGCGCGAGGACGCGCGAGGCCGCGGAGGACGCGGGACGCGGCGCGCCGACTCACCCCGCCTTGTACGCGTAGACGGCGAGCGCGATCACGGCCACGGCGAACAGGGCGAGCAGCACCCAGCCCCACCACTGCATCCCCCGTTGCCCCGCGCGACGGACGGCGCGTCGGGTGCGGGTGCGAAGACTCGGCATGATCGCGACGTTAGGGGGTGCGGATTACCGGGACGTGTCGTACGCCTGTCCGTTGCCGGTGGGCGTGGCCCGATAGCCGATGCCCCGCACCGTCTCGATGAAGCGCGGCTCGGCGCCGGTCTCGCCGAGCTTGCGGCGGAGGTTCGTGATGTGCGAGCCGATGGCGTGCTCGTCGGCGTCGGTCACGCCGCCGCTGCCCAGATAGCCCTCGTCGCGCACGGCCAGCACCAGATCGGCGCGACTGCGGACTTCGCCGGCGGCCTCCAGCAGGATGACGAGGAGATCGAACTCGGTGCGCGTCAGCACGACCGGCTCGCCGTCGAGCGTGGCCGTCCGGCGAGAGATCTCGACCACGAGATCGCCGTGGCGGATGCTGTCGTCCGCCGCCGGGGACGCCGGGGACGCGGGCGCGGCATCCCCGTCGTCGTCCATGGGTCGCTGACGGCGCAGCAGCGCCTCGAGCCGGGCGCGCAGCTCCCGCACGCGGAACGGCTTGATGACCACGTCGTCGGCGCCCGCGCTGAACCCCAGCACGACGTCGGCCTCGTCGTTCAACGCCGTGATGAACACGATGTACGCCTTGCTGAGCGCTCGGATGCGGCGGGCGGTCTCGAACCCGTCGATGCCGGGCATGTTCACGTCGAGCGTGATGAGCTCCGGTCGATGCTCCTCGACGGCGGCGATGCCGTCCATCCCGGTCGGCGCCTCGACGACGGTGAACCCGGCGCCCACGAGGATCTGCGCGATCAGCGCTCGAACGTCCGCCTCGTCCTCGATCACCACGGCAGTGCCGGGAACGGCGGGAGCCGCGGAACTCATATCGTGCTCTCCGATCGGATCACGGAAGCGTGTTCCTATGATCCTGTCAGATTCCCCGCAGCACGCGAAAGTGGGCTCGCCGGGGTCAGGAGCGACTGCGGCGACGCAGGATGGCGCCCACGATGAGGGCGATGCCGGCCAGCAGCACCGCGCCGCCGCCGATGAGCAGCGCCGTCGTCATCCCCGAGTCGACGCCGGTGAACGAGAGCACGCCGCTGCTCGCGCCGGTGATCGTCAGCGCAGCGGTGCCCCCGGCCGAGGAGGTCGAGAACGCGGCGATGTTGTAGGTGCCGCTCGCGTTCGACGGAAGCGTGATGTCCACGCCGGGCAGCGAGCCGTCGGCTGCGGAGGTCGCGGTGCCGCTGGCCGTGCTGACGGCCGTCCTGATCATGCCGATCGTGGCGCCCGAGCCGTTCTCGCCGCTGACCGTGATGGTCACCGTCTCGTTGGCCGAGAACGTGGCGGCCTGGCAGCTCAGCACGACGGTGCCGCCCGGCGAGACCGTCGTCGACGAGACCGAGCAGGAGCCGGTCGGGGGATAGATGGTGGCTGCGTACGCGGCGGGCGCGCTCAGCACCAGGGCTGCAGAAAGTGCCGTCGCGAAAAGCGCGGTCCGGGGGGAGGACATGCAGTGATTCTAGCCACAGGTCGTTACAGGAGTGTCAACGGAGGTTACGCCCGGCGTCTGGCTCACCGTCAGGGTCGGCGCGCTGGCGTCGGTGGAGGCCGTGATCGTCGCCGTCATCGACTGCCCGGGCGTGAGATCGACCTGGAAGCTGACGACCCGTCGTCCCTCGTGCGTGCCGCCGCCGAACCCGCCGCCGTCGCTGCGGTCGGCGCCGGCGAGCGTGAAGCTCTCCGGCAGGTACACGTAGACGAGGGTGCGAGCGGTGCCGGCGGGGACGCCGAAGCTGCCGCCGCCCGTGATGTAGGAGGGCAGGGTCGCGGCATCCGCCGGGGCGTTGCTGGTGACGGTCACCGAGAGGGTGGCGGCGCCGGCGGCCTGTCCGGTCGCGAGCGTCGTGCACTGGTCCCAGTCGAGCGTGGTCGACGCGTCGAGGTAGTAGTCCATCTTCGAGCCGGTGCCGTCGTTGAGGTACACGCCGAACCCGGCGGACTGGGCGTCGGATGCCGGCAGGCCGCCCGCGAGCGTCGTGCCCTCCAGCTCCGCCTGGTCCTCGGCGTGGTCGCTCCAGATCAGCAGCCGGTCCTCCTCGCCGGCCTTCGCGAGGGCGGTCACGAGCTTCGCCGGGTCGACGTCGCCGGAGCTCAGCTTGTCGAACACGGCCGCGGTCGCCTCGGCGAAGAACGCGTCCTGGTCGGCCGACTTCGGGTAGCGCAGATACACCTCGTTGAGCATGAGCTGCACCGCGTTGTCACTGGTGAGCACGTCGCCGGTGGGCAGGGTGACCGGACCGGTGGCCGCCAGCACGTAGCTCAGGGCGACGGGGTCCACCGAGATGACCCCGTCGACGGTCTGGCCGTGCTGTTGCGACCACATCGCCTGCGCGAGCGGTCCCGACTCCTCGAAGTCCGGGATCTGCGTGACGTTCTGGATCCACTTGCCGGGACGTTCGCCGAACACCTGCAGGATGTCGTCGCTGAGCGGGAGCACCGGCGAAGCGTATTCGCGGAACGAGCTGCTGGAGTCCTGAGTGGTCAGGCTCATCGAGCCACCGTCGGTGTGGACGACCGCCATGGCCCCGACAATGCCACCGAGCGAGCGCCACTCGGCATTGTTCTGGAACACGATGAGGTAGTCGCGCGCCCCGTCCTGCCCCAGCATCGCCGGCAGCAGCACGCTCACCTTCTGGATGGCCGTGGTGGTCTCGGCGATCGCGTCGAGCGTGTCGCCGACCTCGTCGATGGCGTCGGCGACCGGGCCCAGCAGCGCCGAGCGGTCGAGGCTCTGCACCGACGCGGCCGCCTGCGCGCTGGCGGTGGCACTCGTGGCCGCCGCATCCTGGATCGAGGTGAACACGCTGATGTCGATGTGGCCGTCGACCGGCTTCAGGGAGTCGACGGAGAACGTCGCCGCGACATCGCCGAGCGGGGCGAGCGCCGTGCTCCCGACCTGGTCGGCGGCGGCCGCCACGGTCGAGACCGCGTTCAGCTGCGGTCCGATCCACGGCAGCGTCTGGACGATGCTCCAGATCGGGTCGGAGGTCAGCGCATGGGCCGCCGACGTGTCGGCGGAGAGGTCGTCGATGAGCGTCGGCGCCTCGGACGGGTCGGACAGCTTGTCGGCGGCGCCGGCCGCCGTCTGCTGCGCGGACTGCAGGTGGTTGTAGGCCATGTATCCGCGGATGCCGACCCACACGAGCATCGCGACGGCCAGCACCAGCAGCGCCCCCAGGACGATCGCGAACACGCGGCCGGCCGAGCGCAACTGCGGCGGGGTGGCGGAGGAGGACACGAAGCGATCCTACGAGACGCGTTGTTCCGACGACGTGCAGCACGCGCGCCCCACGGCTCGGCGGGGCAGAGGGCGGGGCGACGGAGCTGTCGACGACGGCTGTGCGGGCGTGACATCCCGCGCGGCGCTGGGGTAGAGTGGCGTCCCCTGTTCACCGGGCCCGATGTGGAGCACGAGATGGCGGCGCCTCGGCGCGAAGAGTCCACGCGAGAGCGTCTGCTTCAGGCGGCTGCCTCGCTCATCAGCGAGGACGTGGACCAGAACGTCTCGGTGCGGGAGATCTGCGGGCACGCGGGCGTGCAGCTGCCGACGCTGTACCACTACTTCCAGAGCAAACGGGGCCTGATCGACGCCGTCACCGCCTACGGCTCCGACGAGCTGACCCGTGCCATGACCGCGGCCGCGGAGGCGATTCCCGACGATGTCGGCCGCCGGGTCGGGGCGGCGTGCGACGCCCATGTCGAGTACGGCCTCACGCATCCCTCGTTCTATGTGCTCATGTACGGAAGGGTCGCACCGGGCCGTCGGGCTCCGGGCTGGGAGGGACCGGCCGAGCTGCTGGCGCGTCTTCTCGCTCCCGCCGAAGCGGCGGGAGCGCTCGCCGTGACGAGCGAGGTCGCGGTCGAGCACATCCTCGCGACGCTGACCGGGCTGGTGCTCCATCTCATCTCCAAGGGGGACGCAGATCCGCGCCTGGCGCGAGCGATGCGCGATGCGGCACGGTATGCGATCCTCGCCGCCGAGGGTGTATAACGTTGATATATACCGGCGGCGGGCGTTCCACCCGCCGCCGGACGGGGTGACAGCGCCGGGGAGCGCAGGGGGTTGACGATGGATCGGGTCGTCGCGGCGTATCGCGAGGCGGTCGAGCGGGGTGTGACGGCGCCGCTGATCTCGATGCTGCATCCCGATGTCGTTCTGACCACGTCGTCGGTCGGCAGGCTCGCCGGCGTCGCCGACGTCTCGCGCTGGTTCGAGAGCAGGGTCCGCGATCCGCGGATCGCCACCTCGGTGGGCGACAGCTACATCGACGGCGACGTGATCGTGATCACGATCACGTGCTCGCATCTCGCCGACGGCGACGAGGACGAGTACGCAGTCGCCTTCTTCCTCGGCCGTGACGGCCGCATCACGAGCATCATCGTCGACGTCTGAGTCGACGCGGCCGCGGCTGCGTCCCGGTGGACCTGCGCCCGGGCATGTGGCGCACCTCGGTCAGCTCGTGGATGAGGCGATGAAGGCGATCCCGTGGCGGAGCGAACGGCATTCGTCATCGGATGTCAAACGGCTCGTCTGGGGGCTCCCATGTCGTCAGACTGAGAAGCACCGGCCGACCCGACCTCGGGGAGGGCCCGAGGAGAGGAATCGAGATGGCACACACCTACAGCGTCAGCGAGATCGTCGGCACGTCGTCGGAAGGCACGGATGCCGCGATCCGGTCGGCGCTCGAGCGCGCCGGCAAGACCCTGCGCAACGTCGAGTGGTTCGAGGTCGTGTCGGTGCGCGGTCACGCCGACGAGCAGTCGGTGCTGCACTACCAGGTCACGTTGAAGGTCGGGTTCCGGCTCGAGGATCCGGACGAGGCCTGACGCCGGCGGGTCGAATCCGGCTCATACCGGGAAGGCGTCGCCGATCGGAACGTCGCCGGAGTTGAAGCGGAGGGTGCGGCCATAGGTCGCGGGATCCGGGATGATCTGCGCGATCACGGCCGCGACGTCGCCGCGGGGCACCGAGCGGGAGCCGGTCGCATCGGGATCGATGCGACCGGTCGGGTCGTCGAGCGTGAGCCGGCTCGGCGCGACGATGGTCCAGTCCAGGCCGCTCGCGCGAAGGTGATCGTCCGCGGCGGCCTTGGCCTCGGCGTAGGCGAAGAACGGATCGTCGGCGGGGACGCCGTGGTCGCGCCGCGCGCCGAAGTACGAGACCATGACGTACCGTCGCACGCCGGCATCCATCGCCGCGTCGATTGAGCGGATCGCGGCATCCCGGTCGACCGCGTATGTTCGCGCAGGGTCCCCGCCCCCGGCGCCCGCGGACCAGACGACGACGTCGTTGCCGCCGACGAGGTTCGCCAGGTGGTCGGTGTCGAACGCCTCGACGTCGAACACGAGGGGAGTGGCGCCGGTCGCGGCGACCTCGGCCTCGTGCGACGGGTTGCGGATGACGGCGGTGACCGCGTCTTCGCGGGCCACGAGAAGCGGTTCGAGCAGGCGGGCCACCTTGCCGTGGCCGCCGAAGATCATCACGCGAGTGGACATGGGAACCCTGCTCATCGTGCGCTGAGGAGGCGTCGGGGCGGCCCTTCGAGGCGGGCGAGAGCGATCTTGACCTCTATGAGCTCCCGTTCGACTCCGGTGATGCGGTCGCCGAGTTCTCGGGCCTGGGCGTCGAATCTCTCATCGACGCGCTCGAACTTCCGGTCCATTCGCATGACGAGCCAGCCGAAGCCGGACATCGTGGCGATCAGCACGGTGGCGGTGCAACCGAGCATGGTGAGCACTTCCGTCGACATGTACATCGCCTCCATTGTGCCTCTGCGGGTGCGGGCCAGGGTAGGCCGGCGGACGCTCTGCGCCGCCACCGAGGCGAGAACGGTGGATGCCGGCGTTCCCTGAGAGCCGGTGCAGAACCGGACGGGGCGGCGACGCGTCAGCGCAGCGGCCGGCCGGTGCGGAGGCGGCCGCGCGGATCGAGCCGGGCGTGGGCGGCGAGGATGCGGTCGGCGTCGGCATCCGGCCACAGCCTCAGCAGGTCGCCCGGGTGCGGCGCGGGTCCGAAGAAGTTCAATTGGGCGCCGACTCCGCCCGACCCGATGCGCGCGGCGACGTCGTCGGCGAGCGAGCGGGCCCCGTCGGGGCCGTTCGGTCCCCAGTGGGCCGAGACGTAGAGGTTGAACGCCGATCCTCGGGCGGTGGCGCTGTTGGGATCCCGGGTGGTGCGGGCGTACGCCCCGCCCAGGTGGCGCAGCTCGATCAGGGTGGGAGCCGGATGCTCGCGCGCGTCGGCAGCGGCGGCGATCGTCGCGATCGTGCGGTCGTCGATGTGGTCGACGTGTCCGCCTCGGTAGGAGGTGGCGGTCGGCGCGACGGGATCACGATGGATGTCGGGCAGGTCCGCCGGCCCCATGACGCGGGTGTCGTCGTCGATCACGGTGCCGGCGGCGACCATGGGGGCCAGCAGTCGTCGGCCGGTGGCCTCGATGTCCGGATCCCTCGGATCGACGTGCGCGACCCGGAGGTGCGTGACGTAGCGGCCGCGCAGTGCCTCCGGCAGCTGCGGCAGGGCCGGCAGATGCAGCAGGGCGATCGAGGTCGAGGTCCGCTCGTCCAGCGACGGCACCCAGTCGCGGTACGCGGTGAGGAGCGCGGGAGCCTCCTCGCCCGGGAAGTACACGCCGCCGCCGAAGAGCGAGGGCAACGCCACCAGCTCGAACTCGAGCTCGGTGACGATGCCGAGCGCGCCGCCGCCGCACAGCGCCCAGAACAGCTCGGGCTCGGTCTGTGCGGTGACGCGAAGCGGACCGCAGTCGGCGTCGAGCACGGTGACCGCGCGGACCCGGTCGGCTGCCATCCCGAACGTGCGCCCGATGGGGCTGAGACCGCCGCCGAGCGTGTAGCCGACCACTCCGACGCCCGGCGAGCCGCCGGCGAGTCCGATGAGCCCGTGCGGGGCGACGACGGCGGACACATCGGACCAGCGAGCGCCCGGCTGGACGGCGACGGTCCGATTCTCGAGATCCGCTCGCACGCCGCGGAGCCGGCTGACGTCGATGAGCGCGGCGTCGACGGCGTCGGTGAACGTGCCGTGCCCGGTGTTGTGCACGGCGATGTCCAGCCCGCGCGCATCGGCCCAGGACGCGGTGGCGGCGATGTCGTCGACGGATGCCGCCGTGACGACCACCGACGGCCGCATGCTCACCGACGTGTCCCACGTGGCCACCGCGTCCGCGTAGCCGGGATCTCCGGCGACGAAGATGTCGCCCTGAGTGTGCGGTCGATTCGCGTGCATCGTCTCCATTGTGACGCGTCGTGCTGAGACCGGCGCATAACGCTGTTATCATTCGAGCATCCGGAGGGGAGCGGGGATGTCGGAGACGGAGATCGGCGACTACATCGGCAATTCGGTCGCGTCGTGCCTGCCGCTGGTGGTTGCCGTGGTCGGAGCGCTGATCACCGTCGCGGTCCGCAAGCCGACGTCACCCGGGGGACGGCTGGAGATCTGGATCCGCTGGTGGTTCGGCGCCGGCATGACCCTGCTGGCACTGCAGGTGGCCGTGTACGAGATCCTGCTGCCGCATCAGTTCGCCGCCGCGCTGGGCTACGAGTACAGCCAGTCGGAGATCGAGGAGGCGGCGGCCAACGTGGGCTGGGCCATCCTGGGCATCGGTGCGATCTGGCTCGACCAGCGCGCCCGCTGGCTGGTGATGATCGCATACGGCGCGTTCCTCTACATCGACCTGATCAACCATCTCGTCAACTTCGCTCAGGGCGATGCCGCCGTCGGAAACGTCGGCGGCACGTGGATCTACGACGCGCTCTTCCCCGTCGTCGGGCTGCTGCTGCTCTGGGCGGCGCAGCGGGCCGGACGGCGACGGTCGTCGGAGGCGCTCGCGGACTGAGAGCCGGTCATCGACCGGCGGAAGGTTCATGCCATGGCGCGAGCCCCTGTCTATGACGACGACCTGCGCGACCGCCTCGTCTCGCGCGCGATGGACGTCGTCGCGTCATCCGGCGCGGAGGGTCTCTCGCTTCGTGCGCTTGCGGCGTCCGAGGGCACCACGACCACGGCGATCTACACCCTCTTCGGAAGCAAGGAGTTCCTTCTCGGATCGGTCTTCGAGCGGATCTTCGCGATGATCGTCGACGTCCAGGACTCGGTGGCCCTGACCGGCAGCGCCCGAGACGACATCCTCGCGCTGTGCCTGGCCTATTGGCAGTGGGGCGTGGACAATCCGCGACTGTACGCCCTCGTCTTCCACGGGGCTGCGAGCGGGGGTGCCACGGGCGTCGAGCATCTGATGCGGAGGATGCGCGAAGACGATCCGATCGGCAGAGCGGTGCGCCGCGGGGTCGAGAACGGCGAGCTCGTGGGGGATCCGTTCGTCTTGACGGTCTCCTTCTGGCTGATCGCGCACGGTGCGTCGTCGTTGTGGGCGAGCCTGCCCGCCGGGGCGAGTCTGACCTGGTCGATCCGAGAACCGCTCGAGGTGCTGTTCGACGGGTGCGCCCCCGCACGGTGACCGAAGAGCCGGGCCGTTGCGTAATACCTTAATCGTTCATACCGTAATACGCGGAGGCGGGAGATGAAGCTCAACAGCAAGGGCCAGGTGACCATCCCCGCCGAGTTGCGTCACAAACTCGGGTTCGTCGAAGGTGACGAGGTCGACGTGGTGCAGGACGGAGCGACCCTGCGCATCGTGCACAGTACGCCCGAACTCAGTCCGACGGATCGATGGATCCGCGACGCGCGCGGCGCTGCGCGTCAAGGAATGACGACCGACGAGCTCTTGGACCTCACACGCGGTGAGTGAGACGACCCTCGTCGACTCGAGCGTCATCCTTGACGTGCTCACCGACGACATCGCGTGGGCATCCTGGTCGTCCGACGCTCTCGCTCGAGCGGCGCGGCGTGGCGTCCTGGTCATCGATCCGATCGTCTACGCCGAAGTCTCCGTTCGTTTTGAGAGCGTCGAGGACACGGACATCGCCGTTCCGGACAAGATCTTTCGCCGAGAGCCGCTGCCGTTCAGCGCAGGCTTCATCGCGGGCAAGGCGTTTTTCTCCTATCAACGCTCCGGCGGCACACGTACCTCTCCATTGCCGGATTTCTACATCGGTGCTCACGCGCTCGTCTCGGACTACACGCTGTTGACTCGGGATGCCGCTCGCTATCGCACGTACTTCCCAGGACTCGCCGTCGTCGCCCCCGACTGAGGAACAAAAAACGAAAAGGAACGAGGAACGTGGACGCGTTCCGTGATACGAGAAGGGCACATCCTATGACGCGCACCGCTGGTGAACTGAGTAACGGGCGTACGGCGTCGGTAACCGCGGCGACATTCGCATTCGTCGGTGTGATATTCGTGGCTGCCGTCGTCCTCCCCATCGCCGTCTGGGGGATGGTGAGAGGCGACGAGCATGCGACGGAAGCCTGGCGGTTCTTCTACTCCGGCTCGACAGGAGCCGCGCTGACGGGCCTGGCGGTGATCGTTCCGTTGCTGTTGGCTGGTCGCCTTCCGCAGTTCTACGGGCTCAGCGAGAACAGCGTGGATTCCGAGGTCGATGGTGCTCAGCGCAGGTTCGGTGTTTTCGTCGTCCTGGTGCTCGCCGGTGGATCGTTTGCCGCAAGCGCGGTGACGATCGATGTGTTCGTGTCTGCAGGAGCGCCCGCGACGGCCGTCTTCGCCTGGCTGCTGTGGAGCATCGGCGCCGTCGCCGCAAACGAATTGAGGCAACTCAAGTGGGGGAGCCCGGCCCAGCGACGGCATCAGGTGTTGAAAGAGCGCGACCGTCTGCGGGCGACGATTTCGGAGCTGGCGCAACGTGCGCAGTCGAGCACGCGCGGCGCGTGGGCGACTGTCTTCATGTGGTCCCTCGCGACGACGATCGTGCTGCCGGTGGTCGGGGGCGTGCTGTTGCGCGCTGCCGGAGTGCCTGATTCGAAAAGCATCGAATTGGGATCACAGTTGTCGCTACTGGGTCTCGGCGTTCTATACGGTGCGGGGATCGTTGCTCTTGTCGTCGGCGCTCGCGGGGGCTGGGCCGTGTTAGTTCGTGTCGTGGGTTATAGCTTCGTGGTCGTGCCATGGTTCACGCTCGGGACGATCGTGACCTGGTGGGCCTCCCTCGCATCGTCATCTGCCCTCGGCTGGCTCGCAGTCGTTCTCTTCACCGGAGGAGGGCTGAGTGTGCTGGGGGCGATACCGTGGCGTCGTTACCGACGATCGACGTTCGCGAGTGCCGTCGCGCGGATCCGCATCGACGCCGCCGAATCACGGCTGCGCCGTATCGAGGACCGACTCAACGAACGTGAAGCAGCATTCGCCTGCACGGGCGGGATGCGTTCTTCGGGCGCGGACGTCATCGATGAATGAGCCGTTCGCGTCACAGCTGCCCGGCCAGCTCCTTGAGCCAGGGGCCCAGCTCCGCGCCGAGGTCGTCGCGGTCGAGGGCGAGCAGCAGGTTCGACTTGAGGTAGTCGAGCCGGTCGCCGGTGTCGTAGCGGCGTCCGCGGAAGACGACGCCGAGCACCGGGCCGGCGATCTGCTCGTCGGCCGCCAGCGCCTCGAGCGCGTCTGTCAGCTGGATCTCGCCGCCCTTGCCCGGACCGGTCTCTTCGAGCACGTCGAAGATCTCAGGCTTGAGCACGTAGCGGCCGATGACCGCGAGGTTGCTCGGGGCGTCGGATGCGGCCGGCTTCTCGACCAGGTACTTCACCTTCACGACATCCGGCTCGCCCGTCTCCTCGACGGCGGCGCACCCGTAGAGGTGGATCTGCGACGGCTCGACCTCCATGAGCGCGATCACGGTCGCCGACTCGGCGCGGGAGACGTCGATCATGCGGGAGAGCAGCACATCGCGTGCATCGATGAGGTCGTCGCCGAGCAGCACGGCGAAGGTCTCGTCGCCGACGTGCTTGCGTGCGCGCAGCACGGCGTGGCCGAGCCCGAGCGGGTCGCCCTGGCGCACGAAGTGGATGTCAGCGAGCCGGCTGGCGGCCATGACCTTCTCGAGCTTGGACGCGTCGCCCTTGCGCTCGAGCGTGTGCTCGAGCTCGGTGACGCGGTCGAAGTGGTTGGCCAGCGCGTTCTTGTTGCGTCCGACGACGACCAGCACGTCGTCGCTGCCGGCCGCGACGGCCTCTTCGACGACGTACTGGATGGCCGGCTTGTCGACCACCGGCAGCATCTCTTTCGGCATCGCCTTGGTGGCGGGCAGGAAGCGGGTGCCCAGGCCGGCGGCGGGGATGACGGTCTTGATCGGTTCGCGAGTCACTGTTCCACCCTATGGATGGGGTGTGAACAGGTTGTTTCTAGAGGCGAACCGTTACGTGCGCTCGGGCCCGGACCCGCGTGAGCGGAATCCGGGCCCGAGGGGAGCCCGCCGCGTGCTACTGCAGTGCGCCGTACAGCGCCGGCGTCGTGCGGGCCTGTGTGGCCTGCTCGAACGCGTAGGCGAGTCCGATCAGCGGGCCCTCGGAGTAGTCGCGCCCGAGGAACTCGAGGTTGACGCCGACGCTCGACCCGCCCTCGCCGGTGCCCGTGGTGCCCATCGGCACCGTCACGGCAGGCATGCCGGTGTTGGGGCTCAGGCGCATGTTGGTGCCGATCGTCGAGTACGAGTTCGTGCTCGGGTAGATCAGCGCGTCGAGGTCGTTGTCGTCGAGCATCGCCGTCACGAGCGTGTTCCCGTTCGCGATCGCCGTGGTGTGGGTGCCGTCGGTGCCCGCCCACGCCTCGTAGGTCTCCTCGGTCACGGCGTTGCGCTGGTTGTAGGTGCTCGTGCGCGAGGTGACGTAGTTGCCGGTCGCGAGGATGTCCGTGATGCTGCGCGCCGTCACGTTCTCGGCCAGATGCGAGTTGATGTACTCGGTGAGGTCGTGCTTGAACTCGTTGGTCGAGCCCGAGGCCTCGCTGAGCACGGCGCTGAACCCGGTCGGCGGCGTGATCTCCACGACCGTCGCCCCCTGCGCCTCCAGCGCAGCCTTGGCAGCGGTGAACGCGGCGATGGTCGCGGCATCCGACCCCAGCATCGACGCGACGTAGCCGATGCGTGCGCCCTGCAGCGAGTCGGCGTCGAGGTACTCGGTGTACGAGTCCGGCACGTTGCCCTCCTGCTCCTGGGTGATGGGGTCGGCCTCGTCGACGCCGACCACCGCGTCCAGGGCCACGGCCGCGTCGGTCACGCTGCGGGCGATGGGACCACCGGTGTCCTGAGTGAGGGCGAGCGGCACGATGCCGTCGCGGCTGGTCAGGCCCACGGTGGGACGGATGCCCACGAGCTGGTTGTACGACGACGGCACTCGGATCGAGCCGCCCGTGTCGGTGCCGAACCCGATGCCGGCGAGGTTGGCCGAGATCGCCGCTCCCGTGCCGCCGCTGGAGCCGCCGGCGGTCTTGCTCGTGTCGTAGGGGCTGGCGACGAGGGTGGTCTGACCCGGATCCTGGAAGGAGGAGTACTCGGACACGAAGCCGTACGCGAACTCGTCGAGGCTGGCCTTGGCGAGGATCACCGCACCGGCGTTGCGCAGCCCGGTGACCATCGCCGCGTCGGTGGTGGTCTGGTTGTCGTCCCAGCAGCCGCAGCCGGCCGTGGTGGGCATGTCGTAGGTGTCGTAGTTGTCCTTCAGCGCGATCGGCACGCCCAGCAGCATGCTGGTCATGCCCTGCTCGGCGCGGGTCTCGTCGGCGGCCGCCGCCGCAGCGAGGGCCTCGTCGTTCGTGCTGATGATCGAGTGCAGCGCGCGCGTGCCGCCGGAGACGACGGTCGTGTCGTACGCGGCGATCCGGTCGAGGTATTCCTGCGTGATCTCGACGGAGGTGGTCACGCCGGCGTTCATCGCCGCCTGCATGTCGACGACATCGGCCTCGACGAGCTCGAACGGTCCGTCGTCGTAGATCATGCGCTGCGACAGGTCGGCGAGGTCGGTGATGGTGATCACGCCGTCGCCGTCCTCGTCGATCACCGACACGGTCGACCACGATGGGTCGGCGCTGGTGGTACCCAGCTGCGCGAAGGCGACGTCGAGGTCGGCGGTGGTGACCTGGTCGTCGCCGGTCAGGTCGAGGTCGGTGTAGTACGGGGCGAGCATCGCCGCGGTCGAGTAGTCGGCGGAGTCGTCGGCGAGCGCAGGAGTCGCCACGAGGGCGGCGCTCACGACGCCGAGGACGGCGGAGGCGGCGAGGGCGCGGGTGAGCCTGATGGACATGGTCTTCCTCGGGTCGAGAGCGGATGCGGTGTGCTCGCGGTGACGGGCGCTCATCGGGTCGCCCCGCGGCGGCGCAGCGCGAGCACGGTGCCCAGTGCGATGAGGGTGAGGGCGAAGGCGCCGGTGGCGACCCAGGGCGCAGCATCCTGACCGGTGACGGCGAGCGAGCCGTCGGATGCCGTCGAGCCGGAGGTCGTGGTGGTCTCGGAGCCCGTGGTGGTGCCGTCGTCGGTTCCGGTGCCGTCGTCGGTGACCGGCGCGGCTGCGATCGTGGTCTCGGCCGTGAGCTCTGCGGTGCCGGTGGTGATGGCGGACGTCGTGTCGTCGGAGGCGACGATGCTGCCGTCGGTGAGGGTGATGGTCGCGGTGCCGGCGCTGAGAGCGGTGAAGGTGAACGTCACGAGGTTCTGGTCGCCGGTCAGGCCGGGCGAGGTGCCCAGGCGCGTCGCGGAGAAGGTCACCGTGCCGGTGCCGGTGGTCGCGGCGCCGTAGCCCCCGGCCGGGTAGACGGGGCTGGTGGTGTCGAAGGACAGCAGTGCGGGGTCGTAGCCGAGCGTGACCGTGTAGGCGTAGGCGTCGAGCAGCCCGGTGGCGTCGACCGCGACGGTGACCGTGTCGCCGACGGTCACGGACGCGTCGGAGGTGACCGTGATCGCCGTGTACGGGTCGGATGCCGCATGCGCGGCGGGGGCGGCGACCAGGGCCAGGCCCGCTGCGGCGACGGCGGCCAGCAAAGCTGCCAGGCGCCGTCTCGGACGAGGGGCGTGCGTGTTTTCAGGCATGCGTGCGCAGATCCTTCTCGATGAGGGGAGGTGAGCGCTGCCGCACGATGGGGCTGTGCGAGCGACGGCGCTCCGAAGGTGATGTGTCTGCTGGGAAGACTCCCAGTGCCAGATTTCGGCGGACTACTGGCACGTTTCACGCATGCGAACTATGCGGTTCAGGTCGGGTGCTCGACCTCATTGCGTCGGCGTCTACGGCGGTGGACCGACGGAGACCTCTCGTCGATCAGCCGGTGACGAGGTCGATCTCCGCTTGATTTCCCGGAGCGTGCGCGAGTCGAGCATCGCTGGTCACCAGGGTCGCGCCGAGCGCCTCACGTGGATCAAACCCATGCGAGCAATGATGTGCTCATCGAAGCTGCATGTAAACGCCCCTATCGCGGCATCCGTCCTCGGCATCGCACGACCTCGGGGGGCTGTGCCCATGGGTGTTCATCGGGTCGCCTTCGCGCGCAGCCACGCGCGGATCATGAGGGTGCGAGGGCGTGGAGTCCGAGGGCTTGTGCCGACTGGGCGAGGCGTGTGTCGTAGGTGAGGACGGTCTGCGCGCCGATCCGGATGGCGCCGGCGAGATGCAGCGCATCGAGCGAGCGAAGGGATGCCCCCGGCAGCAGCCCCGCCTCGCGGTAGAGGCTCGGTGGCATCTCGTAGAGCGAGACGTAGTCGAGCACCGTGGTGACGTCGGCTTGCGGCAGGTCGTGTCTGGCCGCCACGCGTCGCAGCTCGGTCTCGACGAGAAGCGTGGAGACGAGTTCGGCGTCGTTCTCCTCGATCCACGCGGCCAGTGCGGCGGACTCGTCTTCGTCGATGAGCAGCTTTCCCGCCGCGGAGGTGTCGAGGTAGGCGCGGGTCAACGTCCGTCTCGCAGGTCGTCGAGCGTCTCCGCGAGGGTGGTGCCGTCGAGGCGGTGACGGGGGAGCGATCCGATGCCGCCGTGGCGTGTCGCCGGGCGTGCGGGTGTGAGTTCTGCACGTGTCGCGGCCGCGGGGGCGAGGATCGCGACCGGGACGCCGTCATTGGTCACGGTGAAGCACTCGCCCGCGGCGACCTCGCGCAGCACCCTGCTGCTCTGGTTGCGCATCTCTCGATGGCTGATGGTCGGCATGGCGTCAATGTAGCACGCGTCGCACGCGGTAGTCGGCTCTTCCCCGCGAACAGGATCAGCGTGGGCGAGTTGCGCCAGAACCCGACGTGGATGCTGCGTGAGGTCAAGGCCGGCGCTGTCTACGTCATCACCGACCACGGCGAGCCCATCGCGGAGGTCGCCCCGCGCCGAGAGGTCGCCCGCAACGCCGACGAGTTCGCTGGGCTCCGCGGTCAGCTCACGGTGCGCTGGATCGTCACTCACTAGCGCGTTAACGCGACGTTCGACGTCGATTCCGCGGCCGGCTGCGCGTCTGCCGGGGCGTCAGCGTGCGCGCAGCAGGTGGCGTGGCGGCCCCTCGATGCGGGCGATCGCGATCTTCACCTCGCCCAGCTCGTGTTTCACCTCGCCCAGGTCGTGTCTGAGCCCGCTGACCTCCTGCTTCACCTCGCCCAGCTGCGCGTCGGTGCGTCGTATCAGCCAGCTGAAGCCGCCGAAGAACGCGACGAAGAAGCTGAGCAGCAGGGCGGCCGCGCTGATGATGGTCGCGATCGTCTCGGTAGACACGTGCATCCTCCCATTGTGAACCGGACGCCGTCAGCGTGCCATCCTCGCGCGCCCCGCGAGCCCGGGAGCGAAGGGCGGTGGAAAACGATCCAGCGGCACCGCCCTGGGGAGGAGCAGGCGCTGATGCAACGTGTGCGCTTGCCGGCTCACAGGGCAGCGGCGACGTCGGTCTGCGTGAAGTCGTCGCCCTTGAACAGGAGTTCGGCGTTCAGGTGACGGGCGAGCGCGTAGGAGTAGCAGTCGCCGAGATTGAGGGCGGCGGGATGTCGCCCCTTGCCGAAGCGGCGCCAGGCGCCGGCGGCGATCGAGGCCTGTGCCGCGTCGAAGGGGATCACCTCGATTCGTGCGCGGTGGAGCAGGAGTTCCAGGTCTTGCGTGGCGCCGAGGCCTTGCCTGGTCTCCGCGACGATCGTCGACTCGACGAGGGTCGCTGCGCTGATGCTCAGGTCGCCGACATGTGCGGCGATAGCGCGTGCGAAGGCCGGCGCGTCGTCCTCGCCCAGGACGATCGACATGAGCGCGGAGGTGTCGATGACCACGGGCATCAGGACGGCAGCCCCTGCTCGTCGTAGCCGAGGAGCTCGTCGACGGGGCGGGCGTCGATGGTGGCGCGCTTGCGCGCGCGCGCGACGATGGCTTCCAGGTCGGTCAAGGTGTCTGCAGCGACGGCGCGTCCTCGCACGCGTTGGAGGCGCTCCGCGAGCGCCGTGCGTGCTGCCACCGTGATGCTTTCGCCGGTCGCCGCGGCGAGCTCGCGGGCGAGTCGGTCGGCTTCCGCATCTTTGATGTTGAGGGTCACGGGTTCATGGTAGCCCGAATGGAAGAAAGCCACCCTTGTTGGAACACTCGTCAGGCGCCGCCACGGTGACGACGTGTGCCGTTACGGCCGCCCCATGCCGTAGTAGTCCCATCCCGCAGCGCGCCACGCGGTCGCGTCGAGGCAGTTGCGGCCGTCGACGATCACGCTGCCGGCGGTCAGGGATGCGGCATAGGCGGGGTCGAGCTCGCGCCGGTACTCATCCCATTCGGTGACGACGATGACGGCGTCCGCGCCGCGCAGGGCTTCGTCGCGGTCCTCGACATAGTTCAGCTGGGGGTGGATGCGGCGGGCGTTCTCGATCGCGGCGGGGTCGGTGACGGTGACCCAGGCGCCGAGGCCGTGCAGGCGCACGGCGACGTCGAGCGCGGGGGAGTCACGGATGTCGTCGGAATGGGGCTTGAACGCGGCGCCGAGCACGGTGACGTTCTTCTTGAAGACCGATCCGCCGAGCCCGTCGACCACGAGCTGCACGGCCCGGTCGCGGCGACGGAGGTTGATCTCGTCGATCTCGCGCAGGAAGGCGACGGACTCTCCGCGCCCGAGCTCCTCCGCGCGTGCCGAGAACGCCCGGATGTCCTTCGGCAGGCAGCCACCGCCGAACCCGATGCCGGCGCCGAGGAAGCGGCGTCCGATGCGGGCGTCGTACCCGATCGCGTCCGCGAGCTGGGTGACATCGGCCCCGGTGACCTCCGCGATCTCGGCCATCGCGTTGATGAACGAGATCTTCGTCGCCAGGAACGCGTTCGCCGACACCTTCACCAGCTCGGCTGTCGCATAGTCGGTGACGATGAACGGGGTGCCCTTCGCGACTGACGGGTGGTACACCTCCCGGAGGATGGATGCGGCCTGCTCGCCCTCGTCGCCGGCCGGAACGCCCGCGACCAGCCGGTCCGGGTCGACGGTGTCCTGCACGGCGAAGCCCTCGCGGAGGAACTCCGGGTTCCACACCAGGGTCGCTCCGGTCGGGGTGACGCGCTCGGCGAGCACGGCGGCCGTGCCGACCGGCACAGTCGACTTGCCCGCGACGATGTCGCCCTCGGCCAGGAACGGCAGCAGCCCGTCGACGGCCGCGTTGACGTAGGTGAGATCGGCTGCATAGCCGTCCTTCTGCTGCGGAGTGCCTACGCCGATGAAGTGCACCTTCGCTCCGGCGGCGGCCGAGAGGTCGGTCGTGAACCGCAGGTTGCCCGATTCGATGCCCGCGGTGAGGATCTCCTGCAGCCCCGGCTCGAAGAACGGCGCCTCGCCCTTGGACAGCGCGTCGATCTTGCGCTGGTCCACGTCGATTCCGACCACCTCGTGGCCGATCGACGCCATCGCCGCCGCATGCACGGCCCCCAGGTAACCGCAACCGATGACCGAAAGCTTCATGGATCTCCCCGTAGACGCAAACCTCTGAATGACCGCTCTTGAGGTCTAAACGTTCCTACCAGACATACGTATCCGTCCTGTAAACGAGGTCGTGGCTTCAGACTGCGGACCGCCGGCGGCGAGCGTTGCGACCGCGATATCGCTCGAAGGCTCGGGGCGCGGCCGTTCAGAAGGCGCAGGGCCCAGCAGACGCCGCCAACGCGAGGGCGCAAGGTCTGGCCGGGGGTTCGGCCGGCCGGTGGCGCAGCAGCGGGGTTCTCGGGCGGAACCGATTCTTGGGGCCTGCTAGGCCGCTTAACGATCGAGATTCCGAACCTAGCGCTGCCGGTCGTCGATCCTGTGACGCTGCCTGGTCGTCGACGCTGTGAATAGCCCGCTCATCTGTGCGAGACGACGAGCTCAGATTGACGAGCGCAGCCCCTCGCCGTCACTATGTCATCGTGGGTGCCTTCGATGCCGCCCTTAGCCAGCGGCTCGGCAGGTAGACCCCGGGCTGCTGTCGGGTTGTTACGACGAGCCGTGAGGGAGAGCAGTGGCGGAAGAATTCAGTCACTTCGTTATTACGCGGTTTAACGTGCGATTCGCTCGCAGTCAGGTCGCGCGACCGTCGTCCGAATGGCTTGACCGTAGGCTTGATTTGTTCAGCCGGACCGCTGTTCCGTCGCTCAATTCTCAGACGAGTAAGCGCTTTCGATGGTTGGTCTTCTTCCAAGACGATGTCAGCGACGATTTTCGACAGCGCGTCGAAGGTCTCGCATCACGCGCCCACTTCGAGCCCGTATGGATTAACGAATTCTTCGATGGTGAGCTTGTGTCGCGTTGTATAGCGCCACTGACTGATAGTGATTTCATAATCACCTCCCGCGTGGACAACGATGACGCGTTGAGTCGAGACTACATTCAGGCCGTGCAGTCAAGATTTGCTCGTCAGGACCTGCTGTACCTCAACTTTGTCCGTGGTATTCAGATTGTGCCGGGCGGCCAGGTCTATCGGTACGACGCCAATTCTAATCCGTTTGTCTCTCTAATCGAGCGTATACCGCAGGGCGGTGTCCCTGCCACGGTATTCCACATGAAGCACACTCAGATTCGAAAACATGCCGACATCCTCCAGATCATAGATGCGCCGATGTGGGCGCAGGTCATTCATGACGGAAATATGATGAATGGCATCCGGGGACCGGTGACGCGAAAGGCAGTCGTCGCCGAAAACTTCTCAATCGATGTCGACTTAGGGTCCGACGCGTCGTTTCTGAGAAAGATTAAGAGTGCATTTTGGGAGCTCCCTCTTTTTTGGATCAGAAACACGTGGTTTGCAAAGGAATGGTTGCGAACACGCGTGGATCTCGCCCGGGGCACTCATGTGAAGCCCCGAACATCATCTACACTCACGTGACCCGGTCGAGTCGTGATGAAAGAGGATTAGGTTAGACAAATTTTCCTGCCATCGGGCGAGAGGTAGTGGCGTGTTTTCAGTGGTAATTCCCGCGTATAACTCGGAGTCAACGATCGAGGCAGCAGTGCGTTCTGCTGTATCGTCGGGAGCTTCGGAAGTCATCGTGGTGGATGACGGCTCTACGGACGCTACAGCGGAAGTGTCGATTGCGCTCGGTGCGGTGATTATTCGTCAGGAGAATAGCGGTGCTTCTGCTGCTCGGCGTGTCGGAGCTGAAGCCGCTACCGGTGAATATCTTGTATTTCTCGACGCAGATGACGAACTCGTTCCCAATGGCGTGCGCGAATCGGTGACGCAACTT
Organism: Microbacterium sp.; assembly: GCF_047606385.1. GTDB lineage: Bacteria > Actinomycetota > Actinomycetes > Actinomycetales > Microbacteriaceae > Microbacterium. The sequence continues at coordinate 5,446 of NZ_JASGEL010000126.1, read as the reverse complement.
GTGCGTGAGCCATCGTTGGCGGTATGCGCGGGCACAATCATCGGTGTCGGCTCTCACCGCGAGGTTGCCTTTCCAATTAGGTACAGCCCGGTAACCACAGAGACTCTGCTACGTGAGGGGTATGGTCCCTGGCCGCCGGCGGCCGCAGTGCTGCGACGCGCAGCCTACGAGGCGACGCTTCAGATGGCGCCCCCTCCGCTGTCACCCCGATACGCTGAGGACTACGAGTTGCTCATTCGGCTGTCCATAGTCGGGGGTATAAAGGTGCACGAGACTCCTGCGGCGAAGTATCGGCTCGTTGGAGGGAAATCCGCGAGAGCAGCCGACAGTGCCATTATGAGTAAGGAAAACATCCGCGCCTACTACGCAGACTTTTGTGGTCTCTCGATTGATCTGATGAGTCATAACGATGTTGCGAGAGCAGCATTGGTTCGGACCGCGCGGGCCCAATGGTCGAGTGGCAGCCGTGTGCGGGCAGCAATTACGCTCGGCCAGTGGATGCTACGCAATCCAACTGCTTCATTCAAGACACTGGCATCCCGACCCTGGAACCGGAACTAAGCCAGTGAGCAATCAACTGGCGCGATCCTCGGCGAGTAGTGGGGTCGGTACACATCTGCGGCAGATCGTCGCGGCTGTATGGACGCTATGTATCATTCTTGTTCCGCTGTGGCGTACGCTCGGCAATGAACTAGGTACCAGGCTGACACTGGGTTTTCAAATACTGTTGGTGGTCACCGCATTGCTCGGAATGGTGCGCCGGCCGTTCGGGGGGCCTCTTTGGCTTGTCGCGGGTGTGCTGACGCTTATTGCTGGCCTTGTCTCGGGAACTGCAACTTCCGTGTCCGCGAGTTTCCGCACAGCGATCGGTCTCGCGCTCCTTGTCGCCCTTCTGCCCTACGTGATGCGGTTTCTTCGTGAATTTCACTCGCGATCGCTGTATATCGGTGTTTGGGGATTCGTCTCGGTGCAGACGGCGTCTGCGCTCGCAGGGCTCGCACAGAGCTACCTCGGAATCGAGGTCGCGGGAAATATGGCGCGCGACGGTCGGGCCAACGGTCTCGCGGGGCATCCGAACGTACTCGCGCTGATGTCGACTGTTGTGATCGTCGTGCTCGCGTGGGCACTTTCACGAGTTCACAGGCTCGCGTCACGTGTCGTTATCCTCGCTGTGATCGTCGTGAATTTCCTCGCGCTGATCGCTTCAGGAAGCCTGAGTGCGCTCCTCGTCCTCGCGGTCGGCTTGGTGGCGCTTCTACTGTTGAGTCCCGCGATGTGGAAGGTCTTCGTCGGCCTGGTGTGTTTGATCTTTGTCGTGACAGTAGTGGCGGCTTTTCTTGGTGTCGATTTGACCGCGCTGTTTGACGATACTCAAGCCCGTGTGCTCGACGTCACCGGTCAAGGCGACGGTGTGGCGTCATGGGAAATCCGGCAAGCCACATGGGCGGAAGGATGGGCGAGGATTCAGTTGTCGCCCATCATCGGGTGGGGCATGGACGGGACGAATCAGGCGGTATATGGCTCCGTGGTTGTGCACGATATGTTGATCAGGGCCTGGTATCAAGGTGGCATCGTGCTGTTCGTCGTGTTCTTGATCATCACGGGTCTAGTTTTGGCGTCGATGTTCTGGCGTGGCCTCGGCCCGCTCAAGCCGGTCGCGGTCGGCGTCATGCTGCTGGTGTGGACCTTTGCGCTGACCTCGGCCTTTTACAACGAGATTCACTATTGGATGCTGATCGGGCTGGCTGTCGGCGTCTTGGATGTTCCACGCCCGCTACGGCGCGCCGGCGATCGAATATCGGGACGTGCCCCTGCGCCGCGTGGTCTGAGCTCGTCAGTTACGGCATGAGACCGAACAACCTGAGAGTGGTGTCATGAAGAGTTTGTTCGTGTCGGTGGTCGGCCAGAACGACAACATTGGTGATTCGGTCCTACGGCGCGGGTTGATCACATCTGTTCATCGACCGCCGATTCAATTGCACGCTTACATCGGCGCAAACTCCGACGATTATGTCCAAAACGTGGGTCTAGGAGCGCAGGACGTCGTTTATCGCGATCGCGCGCAATGGCTGTCGAGCATGCGGCTAAACCGCGGTCGCGGCGTCACCTCTTTTCTTGCCAATGCAGGTGAGATCGCCCAGGTACGAGGAATGCGGCACCTCGGCGCGGCGCAGCTTCGGGCGCTCGCAAGCGTGCGGATGCGAGGCGGCGCGCTTCTGCAGTCGGGAGTAGGCGTTCGGCATGTCGAACGCAGCGGAGCCGGCAAAATGAGCGCACTTCGCTTCTTCGATGTCGTCACGTGGCGAGATGCTGACAGTCGTGCGCATGCTGGTGTCGGTGAGGTGTCGCCCGACTGGGCCATCTCCACGAGCGCCCGATCAAGTGTTGAAATCGATCCCGAGCCGCGATCTAGGATCGCCATTAGCTTGCGTGGAGATCGGCCTGCGCCGAGTCAGAGCTGGATAGACGCGATCCGTCGCTTTGCGGAGGAACGGAGGTTAACGCCGATCATCGTCGTCCAGGTTCGCCGGGACAGCCAGCGAGCCGAGGAGCTCGCCGCACGGCTGAGCGCAGAGCTTGTGCCGTGGCAACCGGGTGTGCCGCATGCGGCGCAAGAGCGCATCGTTCGTCGCGAGTTCAGACGTTCGCTCTACGTGGTCAGCGACAGACTGCATGCACTGGTTATCGGAGCAACAGAGGGAGCAGGTCCGCTTGGAGCGCCTCCTGCCATGTCCCCGAAGTTGAGACGCACGCTTGATCCGATTGGAGTCGTCGACTTCCTGACCGGATATGACGAGCTCTCGTACGTCGGGATCTCGGAACCGGCAGCTATCGCGGGGCGTGTCTTGCAGATCGTCGAACAGGCGCATCGGAGGCTCGACGATCTGTCAGATGTCATGGTCCGCCAGATTGTCGAGAGGTAGGCCTATGAGCCTCGCGTCCCGCGCTGCACGGGGTGGAGCGATCACCATCACAGCCCAGCTGATCAAGATCGGCATCATGCTGCTCTCGACCGTGCTGCTCGCCAGACTACTGTCACCACACGACTATGGTCTGGTTGCGATGGTCGTGGCCATCGTCGGCGTAGGAGAGATATTCCGCGACTTCGGTCTCTCCATGGCAGCTTTGCAGGCGAAAGAACTTACGCGCCATCAGCAGAGCAATCTGTTCTGGATCAATGCCGGAGTCGGTGCGGTTCTGGCGATTGTCTTCTTTGCAGGCTCCTACCTAATCGCCGCTTTCTATGGGCAGCCGGAAGTCGTGCAGATCACGCAGGCCCTAGCTGTCACGTTCTTTCTTAACGGCTTAAGTACGCAATTCAAGGTATCGATAAACCGTGAATTAAGATTTACGGCACTTTCCGTCATAGATCTGCTGCCATATTTCCTAGGTTTTCTCATCGCTGCCGGTATCGCGTTTACATTGCATACATACTGGGCGCTAGTTGCGCAACAATTGGTCATCGCCCTGATGACCCTCGCGCTTTCCGTCATTTTAAGTCGCTGGTGGCCTGGTCTCCCTCATCGCGTTCCGATGCGTGGATTGTTGTCATTCGGCGTGAGTTTCGCGGCAACACAGTTAGTTGCATATGCCACCCGTAATGTCGATAGCATCTCGATCGGACGTGTTTGGGGTAACGTCGCTCTCGGATATTATGATCGCGCATTCAGCCTTCTAGGGTTGCCGATTAACCAGATCAATACACCGCTTTCGCGAGTGGCGGTGCCGGTTTTGTCGCGGAAAGTTGATGAGCCAGCGCAATACGTAGCCTATCTACGGCGTGCGCAACTGGTCGCGCTGTATGTCACATCGACGTTGTTTTGCTTGCTCGCCGCGTTGGCCACGCCCTTGGTTGTCCTGGTATTGGGCGAGGAGTGGGAGTTCTCCGGCGTGTTGCTCAGCGTGCTCGCGATCAGCGGAGTGTTTCGCTCACTAGTGCAGATCGTCTTCTGGGTCTACATGTCAAGAGGCCTCGCTTCCGCCCAGCTCCGCTTCTATCTGGTTGCTCAGCCCGCATTGATCGTTGTCATTCTCGCCGGCTTGCCGTGGGGCGCGGTCGGCGTCGCCGCGGCTCAATCGATCGGGTACGCGGCTCTATGGGCGGCGTCGCTGGCGTGGGCCATGAGGGTATCGAAGCTCAAATTGGGCGTGTTGTATCTTGATGCTCTAAGGGCGGTTGGCTTGCTCGGCGTTCCGATCGCGGTCGTGTCGTTTCTCGGATCTAACGCTGTCGCATCGTTCGGAAATCTCGCTCAGGTAGGGGCTGGTTTGGTCTGCGCTGCCGCATGGTTGGCCGTGGCGTGGGGGCTTTTCCCCTGGGTGCGAAACGACGCTGGTAGTTTGCTGCAATTCATGCGATTGGCGTTGGCAAGGAGGAAGACCTGATGGTCACATTCACGTGTGTCGTCCCGACCCACCGTCGAAGTGAATTTCTATCGCTCGCGCTGAAGTCCGTCCTCGAACAGGACTATGCGCCGATCGAGATAATTGTCGTGAGTGATTGTGTGGATCCGGCTGCCCAAGAGGTATGCGCAGATTTGACGCGTGTCTCGCCGATTCCTTTGAACTATATCGAGAATCTCGATGGTCGCGGTGGCGCCTCATCTTCACGAAATCGCGGAGCCGAGGCGGCTTCGGGAGACTATCTAGCTTTTCTCGACGACGATGACCTGTGGGCACAGACCTATCTGTCTGCCGTGGCCGATCTCGTGGAGGAGCGAAATCTCGATCTGGTGGTCACTTGGATTACCGAGTTCCTAGGAGATGATTTACGAGGTGGCCCACGGATGCCGGATGGAATGCGAGCGCAAGAGGTTGCGTCGATCAATCCCGGTGCGACTGGCAGCAACATGGTCATACGTGCAACATCTTGGAGCGCAGTCGGCGGCTTCGACGAGGAGCTCAAAGTCAAGAACGATACGGACTTCCTCTATCGAGTGCTGCGCAGCGGAGTGCGTTATGGCACTGTGAAAAACGCTTTGGTGCTGCAGCGAAAGCACCAGTCAGGTCAACTCACGGCGAGAACCGAAAAAAGAGCCGCCGGCACGGAGAAATACCTCAAGAAGCATTTGCCTTCGCTTACGGCCGAGGATGTTCGCATTCTTCGGCAGCAGATCTTCCGCATTCGATTCTATGCTCAAAAAAAAGTATGGATAAGGGCCTGGTATTTTCTTCGAATGATGGGTCTATATCGCTTCGGTGAGTTGCGCGCGAAGCTGGTGTCAGGGCGCGAAAATCGGCACACGGCTGTCGCCGCTTTCGACGAGGACCGGCACGGCTGACGGGGTTCTGGCCAGCCCGACGGTGAGGACCGAATCTGGCTCTTCGCATTTAGGGGTGTAGTCGTGGGGCGGTCGGGCGACGTCGGGTAGGGGTCGAGGTCTTCCAGGATGGAAGTTCCTACACGACCGTCCGACGGAAGACCTCGACGTTGCCCCACCTTACT
>NZ_JASGEL010000125.1:0-47146 GCF_047606385.1 Microbacterium sp. | reverse complement strand
GGCGACGCCGCGGCGGCCGCGGTCGGCTGCGCGGCCAGCGCGGTGACGGTGGGGGCGACCGCGGTCAGCGGCCACAGCAGCGTCGTCGCGCAGTAGGCGACGACCAGGAAGAGGATGAGGCCGGCGGGGACGAGGACGCCGGGCCTGCGGATCGTGCGGCGCGGTGCGCGCGCGAGCAGGTCGACCGTCGCGGGGGTGAAGGAGGCCGCCTCGAGCTGGAGCATCGGCGTCGCCCGCGCCGCGACGGCTGCGCCGTCGACCCAGGCGAGCGCGGTCGGCGGGATGACGACCGGGACGGAGGGCGCGACGGCGGGCTCCGCCGGCATGTCGTCGTGATCCGGCTCGGCGGTGTGGCCGGGCTCCGTGTCGACGGCGAGCGCGGCCGCCGCGATCAGCAGCGGCACCGCCGAGTGGTCGTCGGCGGCGGGGGGCGTGAACTCCGGGATGCCGGCCGTCCCCTCGCGCAACGAGCGTCGCGTCGGCGGCGGGCCTTCCATCCTCACCCGCCTACGGTATCGCGCCGCGTGACTATACTCGGGCACGACAACCACGGGAGTCCGGTGTGCCGGGCTGAGAGGAAGCGAATCCACGCTTCGACCGTCGAACCTGATCCGGGTCATGCCGGCGCAGGAAGGAGTATCGATGCACACGTCCACGTCCCCATCCGTCCGATCCGCGCGCTTCCGCTGGCGGGTCGTCGACATCGTCGTCGCGAGCGTCATCGGCGTCGCGGCGGGAGTCATCTTCTGGGCCTGGGGCCAGGCCTGGACGCCGTTGAGCACCGGCCTGGCGTTCCTGCCGGGCCTGGAGGGGCTGCTGTCCGGCGGCTGGCTCTTCGCCGGCGTGCTCGGCGGCCTCGTCATCCGCAAGCCGGGTGCGGCGCTCTACACCGAGATCGTCGCGGCCGTGGTCTCCATGGCCGTCGGCACGCAGTGGGGGTTCGAGACGTTCATCTGGGGCGTCCTCGAGGGCGTCGGCGCCGAGATCGGCTTCGCCGTCCTGCTCTACGCCAACTGGCGGCTGCTGGGGGCGTTGGTCTCGGGCGCCTTCGCCGGGCTGTCGACCGCGATCCTGGACACGAACCTGTCGTCGATCGCGGCCTACGACATCGGTCCGCGCACGGTGTACTTCTTCTCGTCCATCGTGTCCGGCATCCTGCTGGCGGGGCTGGTGTCCTGGCTGATCGTGCGTGCGCTCGCCGCGACCGGCGCGCTCGATCGGTTCGCCGCCGGCCGGGAGGCCCGCGCCGCCGACACCGCGTGAGCACGGCTCCGGCGGGCGCGCGGGTCAGCGCGCACGGGTGGGGATGGCGCCACGCCGGACGCCGCCGGGCGGCGGTGTCCGGACTGGATCTCGAGATCGCCCCGGGGGAGCGCGTGCTGCTGCTGGGCGCGAGCGGCGCCGGCAAGTCCACGCTGCTGCGGGGGCTCGCCGGCGTGCTCGGCGACGCGGAGGACGGCGAAGCCGCCGGCGCGCTGCTCGTCGACGGTCGTCCGCCGGGGCGTGCCCGCGGGCGCTCCGGGCTCGTGCTGCAGGATCCCGATGCCCAGGTCGTGCTCGCCCGGGTCGGCGACGACATCGCGTTCGGCTGCGAGAACCTCGGCGTCGACCCGGACGAGATCTGGCGCCGGGTCGACGAGGCGAAGGATGCCGTGGGCCTGCGCATGCCGCGGGACCACCCGACCTCGGCGCTCTCGGGCGGCCAGAAGCAGCGGCTCGCGCTGGCCGGCGCGCTCGCCATGCGTCCGGGTCTGCTGCTGCTGGACGAGCCGACCGCGAACCTGGATCCGGCCGGCGCCGTCGAGGTCCGCGACGCGGTGCTCGACACGGTCGCGCGTGCGGGCACGACGCTGGTCGTGGTCGAGCACCGGGTGTCGCTATGGGCCGAGCACGTCGACCGGGTCCTCGTGCTCGACGCCGAGGGCGGGGTCCTCGCCGACGGCGTGCCGGACGCGGTGTTCGCCGTGCACGGCGCCGCGCTCGCCGGTGCCGGGGTCTGGGTGCCGGGGATCGGTCACGGCCTCGAGGCGCTCCCTCGCACCGGGGGAGCCGAGGTCCTGCTGGCGGGGTCGGCGCTCGCGGTCGGCCGCCGTCCTTTCGGGCAGCGCGCTGCGCTCGTCGCGGCCTCCGGGATCGACGTCGCCCTGCGTGCCGGCCGGGCGCTGGCGATCACCGGGGCCAACGGCGCCGGCAAGTCCACGCTCGCCGAGACGCTCGCGGGACTCCGCCCGCCGCTGGGCGGTGAGCTCACGGCATCCGACGCCCTGCGTGCGGGCGTCCGCGGCGCACCGCACCGCTGGCGTTCCCGGGAGCTGCTGACCCGCATCGGCATGGTGTTCCAGGAGCCGGAGCATCAGCTGCTGACCGCGCGTGTGCGCGACGAGCTCGCCGTCGGCCCCCGCGCGCTGGGGCTGGGCGACGCGGAGATCGCCTCCCGGGTCGACCCGCTCCTGGAGCGGATGCGGCTGACCCGGCTCGCCGATGCCAACCCGTTCACGCTCTCCGGCGGAGAGAAGCGGCGCCTCACGGTGGCGGCGGCGATGGCGACCGAGCCCGCGGTGCTGCTGCTGGACGAGCCGACGTACGGGCAGGACGCCCGCACCTGGCGCGAGCTCGCCGGTCTGATCGACGCGCTGCGCGCCGGCGGCGCCGCGGTCGGCTTCGTCTCGCACGACCCCGACCTCGTGTCGCTGCTGGCCGACGACGAACGGCGGGTCGGCGCGTGAGCCTGTTCGTGCTGGACGCCGCGCGCAGCCCGCTCGGCCGCGCCAACCCGGTCGCCAAGCTCGCGGCGACGCTCGTCGTCTCGGTGACGCTGCTGCTGTCGATCGACCCGGTCTCGGCGGGGGTGGCGCTGGCGGCGACGCTGGTGCTGCTGCCGTTCGCCCGGCTGCCCGCACGGCAGCTGTGGCTGCGGCTGTGGCCGATCCTGGTGGCGGCGGGGATCGCGGCCATGGCGACGGTGCTCTACGGGCGGGCCTCCGGCGAGGTGTTCGCGCAGTGGGGGCTCGTGCGGGTCAGCGAGGGCTCGCTCGACCTCGCGTCGTCGATCCTGCTGCGCGTGCTGGCGATCGCGGTGCCCTCGGTGGTGCTTTTCGCCACGACCGACCCGACCGACCTCGCCGACGGGCTGGCACAGCTCCTGCGGTTGCCCGCCCGGTTCGTGCTCGGCGCGCTCGCGGGCCTGCGCCTGGTAGGGCTGCTCGTCGACGACTGGCGCGAGCTCGGCATGGCCCGACGCGCGCGCGGCGTCGCCGACCGCGGCCGCATCCGCCGGTTCCTGGGCCAGGCCTTCGCGCTCCTGGTGCTCTCGATCCGTCGCGGCACCAAGCTCGCGACGGCGATGGAGGCGCGTGGGTTCGGCGCCGACGGACCCCGTACCTGGGCGCGGTCCTCCCGGCTCGGCTGGCGGGACGGGGTGCTGGTGGTGATCGCCGTCGCGGTGGCGGCGGCGTCCGTCACCGCCGCGATCGCCGCCGGCACCTGGACGCTCGTCTGGGCCCTGTGACCCGCTCTCCCGGGATGCTCACCTTCTGAACCGCCCCGCGGGTCAGAAGGTGAGCATCCGGCAGGGTCAACGTGTGGCGAGCCGACGCGGCGGCGGCGCGTACTCGCCGTGCTTGCTGGTGCCGATCCCCATCCGCGACATCGCCGAGACGAGACCGACGGCGGCGGCCACCCCGTCGACCACCGGCACGCCGCAGCGCACGGTCAACCGCGCGCACAGGTCGGCCATGCCGGCGCAGCCCAGCACGATCGCCTGCGCCCGATCGTCCCGCACCGCACGCTCGCAGGCCGCCGCGATGATCTCGACGGCGGCGGGATCGGCGTCCTCCAGATCGAGCACGGGGACGCCGGTGCCGGTCATCGACACGCATGCACGGGTCATCCCGTAGCGGTCGAGGAGGTCGTGCGCCCGGCCGAGGGTGCGCTCGAGGGTCGTCACCACCGCGAAGGTGCGACCGGTGAGAGACGCCACGTGCATGGCGGACTCGGCGATGCCGACCACCGGAACGTCGACGAGCTCGCGGGCGGCGTCCAGGCCCGGGTCGCCGAAACAGGCCACGACGTAGCCGTCGCTGCCGCCGGCGTCGAGATCCCGCTCGACGAGCTCGACGACCGCCGCCGCCGCGTACACCTCGTCGAGATGCGACTCGATGGCGGCCGGACCGGCGTCGGGGCAGACGGCGGCGATCTCGACACCCGGCCCCGTCACCTCCCGAGCGGCGACGGCGATCTTCGCGGTCATCGCCCGGGAGGTGTTCGGGTTCAGGAGGGTGATCCTCACGGATGCGTCTCGGTGGCCACGGGGATCTCGGCCGAGATCGCGGGCGGCTCGGATGCCGCCGTCGCGGCGGCCCCGTCGAGGGTGCCGTCCGAGATGCCCTCGGCCTCGCCGACGAAGGTCGGAACCTGCGGGTTGCGCTTCTCGAAGAGCACGAACAGCGCGTAGCCCAGTCCGCATCCGATGAACCAGCTGAAGTCGCTGATGTAGGTCACGTCGAACAGGCCCAGGTCGGCGAACAGCTTCGGCAGGATCGCGATGACGACGGTCGGGATGCCCGCGGCGAACACCGTCTTGACGGCGTTCGGGTTGAAGCCGTTCCGGTACCAGTACGGCCCCTTCTCGTCCATCGTGAACATGGCGTCCGTCTTGATGCGCTGCTTCGCGGCGACGTAGTACCCGGCGATGAGCAGGCCGAACAGCGGGCCGATGAGGGCGCCGAGCAGGCTCAGCGTGTAGTGGATGGCGTCGTCGTTCGAGTACCAGTTCCACGGCGTGAGGAACACCGAGCCGACCGCGGCGATCATGCCGCCGGCGCGCCACGAGATCTTCTTCGGCGCGACGTTGGAGAAGTCGAAGGCCGGCGAGATGAAGTTCGCGACGATGTTGATGCCGACCGTCGCCGTGACGAAGGTCAGACCGCCCAGCAGGATCGCGAAGGGCGCGTCGATCGCCTCCACCGTCTTGATCGGATCGGTCAGCAGCTCGCCGAACACCGGCACGGTCGCCGAGGCGGTGATGACCGTCAGCAGCGAGAAGAACAGGAAGTTGATCGGCAGACCCCACAGGTTGCCGTTCTTCACCGCCGTGAACGACTTGCCGTAGCGCGCGAAGTCGCCGAAGTTCAGCATCGGGCCGGAGAAGTACGACACGACGAGGGCGACGGCGGTGAAGAAGACCGGCACCGACGACCAGAAGTCGAGTTCCTTCGTCGACAGGTTGAAGGAGATGTTCCCCCAGCCCGCCTGGGAGACGAGGTAGACGGCGAGCACGATCATCACCACGTAGACGGCAGGCCCGGCCCAGTCGATGAAGCGGCGGATGACCTCCATGCCGTTCCAGAACAGGAGGAACTGCGCGACCCAGAGGATGCCGTACGAGATCCAGCCGAGCGCCGACAGGCCGAGGAAGCTCACGTCGAGCAGCGCCTCGGAGCCCGGGATGAACTTCAGGAACACGATGTTCAGCGACTCGGCGGCGAGGAAGGTCTGTACGCCGTACCAGGCGATCGCGATGAGGCCGCGGATGATGGCGGGGATGTTCGCGCCGCGGATGCCGAAGATCGCACGGTTCACGACCGGGTACGGCACGCCGGTCTTCTGGCTCGGCTTGGCGACGAGGTTCGCGAAGTACTGGACGATGACGATGCCGACCAGCAGGGCGATGAGCACCTGCCAGCTCTGCAGGCCGAGCGCGAACAGCGAGCCGGCGGTGACGTATCCGCCGACGGAGTGCACGTCCGACATCCAGAACGCGAAGATGTTGTACGACGACCAGGCCTGTTTCTTCAGCGGGGCGAGATCCTCGTTGGCGAGGCGCGGGTCGTAGTCGGGCTTCACGTTGCCGGCGCCGACCGGCAGGCCGGCGGCCTCGACCACGTCGTGGGGCTTGGTCAGCGGGGCGGGTTCGGTCGCTCGGCGACCGGAGGATGATGCGGGCATGCGGATACCTTCCGAACGGGGCGCGTGCGCCCGGGACATGGATCGAATGACCACGACATGGAGTCCGCGGCGGATGGTGCGTGAGAGTGAAGCTATTGCTTCATCCCGGATCACGGGTTTCTCGGATGTAACAGGCTCATGACGTCTTTCGAGAAGCGATCACTTCACGACGACGACGTCGAGGCGTCGATGCGGATCGGGCCGATAGGATTTCGCCATGTCCGCGCCCGAGTCGACGACCGCGTCGACCGATGCGATGCCGGGAGTCGGCGCTCGGCTGCGCACGCTGCGCAAGGAGCGGGGCATGTCCGCACGGGCGCTCGCCGAGGCGCTGGGCATCTCCACCAGCGCGATCTCCCAGATCGAGCGCGGTGTCCTGCAGCCGAGCGTCTCGCGGCTGATCGCCATCACGGACGCGCTCGCGGTTCCCCTGGCGTCCGTCTTCGACGCCCCCGTGGACACCGCGCGCGATCCGGGCGCGGGCGGCTTCGCGCTCCAGCGGGCGGCGCAGTCGTCCGTGGTGATGCTGGACAGCGGTGTCACGTTCCGCCGGCTCTCGCCGGGGGACACCCCCGGCGTGGACTACTTCGAATCCGTGTACCCGCCCGGCGCGTCCGCGCACGGCGACGTGGACCTGTTCCGACACGAGGGGTACGAGGTCGGCACCGTGGTCTCGGGAGAGCTGACCGTCGACTTCGAGTCCGAGCGGGTCGTCCTGCGCGCGGGGGACGCGATCAGCTACCCGTGCTCGCGGCCGCACAGACTCCACAACGCGGGCGCGGAGGACGCGGTCGCGCAGTGGCTCATCGTCCACCCCGGCCGCTGAGGATCGGCGCGGGCCGATGGCGGGGGGCGAGGGGAACGGGTCGGTGACCGCCGTCGTGGTCGTCGCCGGTGTGGTCGATCTGCTGGTGCAGACGATGCTCGTCGTGCTCGGGCTGCTGCTCGTGCTCGGCGAGGAGAGCGAGCAGGCCGTCGTCGCCCTGCTCGTGGCGTGGTGCCTGCTCGCCACCGCGTACTGGGCGATGGCGGCCGTCGCCATCGCGATCGCCGTGCGTCGCCCGCCGCCGAGCGTGCGCACCTACTCCTGGCTGGAGCGCACGCGCTTCGCCCGGCTGGTGAGCACGCTCGCGACCTTCGTGGCCAGTCTGGTCGGCGCGGTCGCGGCCACCGAACTGCTGACGCTGCGGCGGATCGAGGAGTGGTCCGGTGTGATCGAGTGGGTCGCGGTCTGGGCGATGCTGCTGTCCTGGGCGCTGTTCCACTGGGGGTTCGCGCGCATCTACGATCGCCGCTACCGCCTCGCTCCGGCCGACGAGCCGCCGCTCGTGTTCCCCGGCACGCCGTCGCCGCGTCTGGCCGACTTCGTGTACTTCTCGTTCACGAACGGCACCGCGTTCTCGGTGTCCGATGTATCGGTCACCACGACGCGGATGCGGTTCACCGTCGTCTGGCACACGACGTTGTCGTTCTTCTTCAACGCGCTGATCATCGTGCTGGCGGTGAACACGATCATCGCGTAGGACTCAGCCGGCGTCGTCGAGCGCCCGCACGAGTCGCGCGGGCGCCGTCACACGATAGGACGCGTCGATCAGCTCCGCGAGCTCGGTCCAGTCGGTGCCGGCGGCGAGGTCGAGACCGAGCCAGCCGTGCGGGCCCAGGTAGGCGGGCACGAAGAACCTCGGATCCTGCCGCAGCGCGGGGGCGTCGGCGGGGTCGGGCTTGACGAGAACGGCGGCGTCGTGCGCGACCCACGCGCCGTCGACCCGCTGGCTTCCGCCGAAATAGCAGAAGGTGCGCGTCGTGAAGAAGTTCGGCCGCCCGTGGCTGATCCGCTCCGCCGCCTCCGGATAGGCCAGGCACACGGCGCGCACCCGCGCGAGCAGCGGGTCGTCCTCGTCGAACATGAGCGGATGCGGCACGCCGCCATCCTCGCGCTGCGCAGGCGCGCGCGCCACTGTGTCATAACTCCGCCTGCGCGCGCGGCGCCCGCAGTCGGAGCCGCGGGATCACCGCACGCGCGCAGGAGCTCCGCAGAGCTAGCCTGAGTCGTGACACGCACGCGCTCGCCGGGACCGACGATCCCGACTGACACGCAGTGTCGCCTATAGTGACACCGGATGCCATAGTTCGAAGGAGACCGTATGGACGTCAGCGGATCGTCGGCCCTGGTCACCGGCGGCGCGAGCGGACTCGGGCACGCCACCGCCGCCGCGCTCGCGCGCACCGGGGCGGCCGTCACGATCGTCGACCTGCCGTCCTCGGCGGGCGCGGAGCGCGTAGCGGAGCTCGGGGGCGTGTTCGTCCCCGCCGACGTGACCGACCCGGGCCAGGTGGTCGCGGCCGTGGCGACCGCCGCGAGCCAGGCGCCGCTGCGGGTCGTGGTGGGCTGCGCCGGCATCGCCCCGCCCGCCAAGGTGCTCGACCGGGAGGGGAGCCCGACACCGCTCGCCGACTTCGAGAAGCTCGTCCGCGTGAACCTCGTCGGCACGTACAACGTGATCGCGCAGGCGGCGGCGGCGATCGCCCGCACCGACCCGACCCCGGACGGCGACCGCGGCGTCATCGTGAACACGGCCTCCGTCGCCGCCTTCGACGGCCAGATCGGCCAGCCGGCGTACGCGGCGAGCAAGGGCGGGGTGCACGCCATGACGCTGCCGATCGCGCGGGAGCTCGCGCGCTACGGCATCCGGGTGTGCACGATCGCCCCCGGCATCATGGAGACGCCCATGCTGAAGGGACTGCCGCAGGCCGCGCAGGACTCCCTCGGCGCGCAGGTGCCCTACCCGGCCCGTCTCGGCCGCCCCGACGAGTACGCGTCGCTCGTGCTCGAGATCGTGCGCAACGGATACCTCAACGGCGAGACGATCCGCCTGGACGGTGCGATCCGGATGGCGCCGCGATGAGCGACACGATCCTGCTCGAGGTCCGCGACGGCCTCGCCCGCCTGACGTTCAACCGACCGGCGTCGCTGAACGCCATGGACTTCGAGATGGGCCAGCGGTGGCGTGAGCTCGCGCACGAGGTGACGTCCGACCCGTCGATCGGGGCCGTGATCCTGGATGCCGCCGGCCCCGCGTTCTGCGCCGGCGGCGACGTCATCGCGATGAGCCAGGCGGATGCCGGGGGCACCGAGATCACGCGGATGGCGCACGTGATCCACGACGGCATCCGCACCTTCGTCGCCTCGGACAAGCCGATCGTCGCGGCCGTGCAGGGCGCCGTCGCCGGTGGGGGCCTGGGCCTCATGCTCACCGCCGACCACATCGTCGCGAGCGAGCGCGCGAGGTTCGTGTCGCGCTACGCGAACATCGGCCTCACCCCGGACCTCGGCGTCTCGACCCTGCTGCCGGCGGCGATCGGTCAGCGCCGCGCGCTGCGGCTGCTGCTGCAGGACGAGACGATCGACGCGGCCACCGCCCTCGACTGGGGGCTGGTCAGCGAGGTCGTGCCGGCGGAGGCCGTCGGCTCCCGCGCCGATGCGGTAGCGCGCTTCTGGCTCGAGGGCGCGACCGGCGCGTTCGGGCAGGCCAAGCGGCTCGTCCGCGGCGGCGCAGCGCGCTCCCTCGCCGAGAACCTCGACGACGAGGCGGCCACGATCGGCGCCGCGTTCGACACCGCGGATGCGCGCACGCGGATCGCGGCGTTCGCTGCGGCATCCGCTCGCCGTCAGGGTCCGGACTCCCCGCGACCCGCATCGAGCTGACCATGTCCCAGTTCGGCGCGGTTGATGTCCCACTTCGGCGCGGTAAGAGGCCGCCATACCGCGCCGAAGTGGGACATGCGGGCGAGTCCGGGGGAGTGACGGAACCCGCACGAGCATCCGAACAGAAGGAGAAGCAGTGACCGAGGCGAAGCCCCTGGCGGGCAAGACGATCCTGATGTCGGGCGGCAGCCGCGGCATCGGCCTGGCGATCGCGCTGCGCGCCGCGCGCGACGGCGCGAACGTCGCGCTGATCGCGAAGACCGACACCCCGCATCCGAAGCTCGAGGGCACGGTGCACACCGCGGCGGCGCAGATCCAGGATGCCGGCGGGCGAGCCCTGCCGATCGTCGGCGACGTGCGCGACGAGGACGCCGTCACCGAGGCCGTGCTGACCACGGTCGGCGAGTTCGGCGGCATCGACGTCGTCGTCAACAACGCGAGCGTGATCGACCTGTCCGGCACGCTCGACCTGTCGGTCAAGAGGTACGACCTGATGCAGGACGTCAACGTGCGCGGCACGTTCCTGCTCAGCCGCGCGGCGCTGCCCGTGCTGAGGGATGCCGCCAACCCGCACGTCCTGTCGCTGTCCCCGCCGCTGAACCTCTCCTCGAAGTGGCTGGGCGCCCACACCGGCTACACCCTCGCGAAGTACGGCATGACCATGACCACGCTCGGGATCGCGGCCGAGTTCGCGAAAGACGGCATCGCCGCGAACACGCTGTGGCCGCGCACGACGATCGCGACCGCCGCGGTGCGCTTCGCGCTCGGCGGGGACCGGATGATGCGCGTCAGCCGGACGCCGGAGATCTATGCCGACGCCGCCTACGCGGTGATCACGAGGCCGGCGCGCGAGTACACCGGGCAGACGCTCATCGTGGAGGACGTGCTCGAGGAGGCCGGTGTGACCGACTTCTCCGGCTACGCGGCCGTGCCCGGCACGCCCGACGACGCGCTGTTCCCCGACATCTTCCTCGACTGAGCGCGCCGCCGCCTCCGCGAGACCGCATCCTGCCGCCGAGACCCTGGCGTCACCCCACCGTCTCGGCGCCCAGATGCGGTCTCGCGAGGAAGCCGCCCCTCACGGCATCGGGATCAGCCCGTGGCGCTCGAAGGCGCGCGCCACGCCGTCGGTCGACACCGAGGTCGTCACCTCGTCGGCGATCGCCTTGAGCGCGGGCTCGGCGTTGCCCATCGCGATGCCGACGCCGCACACCTCGAACATCTCGACGTCGTTCCAGCTGTCGCCGATGCCGATGGCGTCCGCGGCATCCCGGCCCAGATGCTCGAGGACGGACAGGATCGCCGAGCCCTTCGTGACCCCGCGCATCCCGACCTCGCCGTTCGAGCCGCCGGGCAGCGGCATGCTGCCGGGCACCACATGGAACGCGTCGCCCAGGTCGGCCTGCGCGCGGGCGACGGTGCCGGCGTCCTCGCTCATGAACACCGCCTTCGCGACGTCGCCGCGGTCGAGGTCGGCCAGGTCGCGGAAGCGGGGCGCCGCAGCCGGGTCGTTCTCGATGCCCCAGCGCCGCCGCATCTCGTCGACGACGCGATGCACGCGCTCGCTCGCGTACACGCCGTGGTCAGTCTGCAGGAAGTACAGGACGCCGTCGGTCTCGAAGTACGCGGTGAGCCGGTCCACCGCGTCCACCGGCATGGTGCGCGCGAGCACGGTCTCGTCGCCGACTCTCGCGAAGGCGCCGCCGTTGGAGATCACGCCGTCGAAGCCGATCTCGCGCACGGTGGGGTGGATGTCGGATGCCGCCCGGCCGGTCGACAGCAGCACCAGGTGGCCGCGCGCGCGGGCGGTGCGGATCGCGTCGATCGTGGACAGGGCGACGGTCTTGCCGTGGTCGAGGATCGTGCCGTCGACGTCGAGGAAGGCGATGCGGGGGGATGATGTCACGGTTCCATGCTCCAACATGCGGGTAGCGAACCCCTTCGCGTGAGATCAGCCGCGTGTCGACGATCTCTCCGCGACCGCTACGCTCGCGCCCAACGTCACGCGCTCCCGGTGGGCGAAGCATCGCGTAAAACATTTCTTGCGCCTATGCGATCCCTCGCAATAGTCTGCGAAAAGACTATGTAAGTCTCATGAGCGCGCTCGATGCGGAGCGCAACTGGGGGAACGAGTGGCTCGTTGGGGGAAGTCTGTCCTGCTCGCGCTGGGACTGGCGATCACGTTGGTCGTGGGAGTGGCCGTACCGTCGCAGGCGTTGACGCCCGCGGACGATCCGACGCCCGTCGAGCAGGACGATGCCGATAGCGGTCCGGCGCTTCCGGCCACGCCGGTTCCGGAGCCGGAAGCGGCGGTGCCGGAGGGTGACCCGGTCGGGAGCCTGGCGTTGCCCGAGGCGCCGGAGATGCCTGCGTCCGACGAGCAGGCGCTGGCGGATGCCGCCGCCTCGAGCGGAGCGGATGTCCCGGGCGCGGACGGCTCGCCGATCGATGTGGCGGGGCTGCAGGTCGTCGATCGGAGCGAGACCACGACGACGTATCGCACGCCGGAGGGCATGTACATCGAAGAGACGTCCCTCTCCCCGTTGAACGTCCTGGGCGAGGACGGCACATGGCGCGAGATCAACACGAGCGTCGCGCGCAGCGGTGACGGGCTCGTCGTCGACGATCATCCGCTGCAGCCGTCGTTCGCCGATTCCGCCGCGGACGACGATGCGGTGACCGTGACCCGCAACGGGCATGACGTGTCGTTCTCGCTGATCGGAGCGGACGCTGCCGACGCCGAGACTCCGTTCCAGTGGTCGAACGACGCCGACGCTCTCAACTCGTTCGACGTGACGTCGAGTGCAGTGACGTACCCGGAGGTCATGCCTGACGCGGATCTCCAATACGAGGTGCAGAAGGGCGCGGTCAAGGAGACGCTGCTGCTGAAGCAGGTGCCGTCGCAGTCATGGTGGACATGGCGGATCGACGCAGGTGGCCTCACGCCCCGTCTCGGTGACGCCGACACGCTCGAGTTCGTCGACGAGGCCGGCGAGGTGGCGCTCGTCGTGCCCACGCCGATGGCGTGGGACTCGTCCGGCGACAACGTCACCTCGTCGCCGGCGACGACGCAGTTGAAGGTATCGCTTCGCCAGGCCTCGGATGGTTCATGGCGGTATTCGTTGGGCGCCGACCCGACCTGGCTCGCGGATGCGGCCCGTGCCTACCCGGTGCACATCGATCCGACCGTCACCTGGTACCCGACCTCGCGCGACGGCTACAAGTCCGACGGCACGCACTTCAGCGGTCAGATGCACGTCGGCAACACGCGTGAGAACAACACGAACAGGTATTGGCGCTCGGTCATCGGACTCAACTACGACGGGCTGATGGACAAGTTCATCGCCGGTGCTCAGCTCGCCGTTCAGTACACCGGGTATGACACGGCCGTTCAGGAGGGGTGGGTGCAGCACGCCAGCGCGTTCGGCTACAACGGTACGGGCACCCATGTCGGGTACTACCACCTGGGAACAGGCATCGCGCAGACGGAGGGGACCGGATTTGCGCAGGAGCTCGCTCACAGCATCTTGATCGGGGACCGCCCCGCGTGGATGATCGGCGGCTGGGAAGGCAGCACGTACTCCCACAAGCAGATCGACGCCGCGATGTACGTCGCATATTGGGACTATCCGAGCGTCAGCGCGGGGACGCCGGCCGCCAACGCGACGGGCGCGTCCCTGACCCCCACCTTGACAGCGTCCACCACGAATGCCGGAGGCCTTCAGCAGTGGTTGTCCTTCCAAGTCGCCACGGACGCAGGAATGACCAACCTCGTCGCAGGCTCGGGCGCGATCACCAGCACATCGTGGACGGTTCCCGACGGCATCCTGCGCCCCGGGACGGACTACTACTGGCGCGTATCGGTCGTCGACAGTGCCAATGGCACGTTCGGCCAGTCGACGCTGCGGCAGACGGGGGTGCGGAAGCTCACGACGAACCAGGTGCCGTTGCCGGACGTGACGTCGGCCACCCCGGGATCGGTCGGCTCGAACCAGCCCCAGACGGTGACGACGCTCACGCCGAGTCTTCAGGTGGCGGCGGTCTCGGACACGGACGCCACGGGCGGCAGCATGAAGTACCAGTTCCGCATCGCGACCGGCACCGATGCGAAGTCCGGCGCGGTCGTCACCTCGGGATGGGTGACGGCTGCGAACGGGGTAGCGTCGTGGACGGTCCCCGCGGGGACGCTGCAGGACGGCGGCGTCTACTCGTGGACGGTGTTCACGGATGACGGGCAGGACAAGAACTACTTCAACACCTGGGTGAAACGCATCCGGGTCGATCTGCGACTCGGGTCCACGAGCCCGTCGCCGTATGACACCGCGGGTGGGGTGAACGTCAATCTTGCGAACGGCAACGCGAGCCTGACCTTCGCCTCGCCGACGGTGCAGACCCTTGGCGGGTCGATGGGGATGTCGTTCTCGTATAACTCGCAGGAGGTTCCGGACGCGAACCGTGGGCTCACGGCCGAGTATTTCGAGGCGCGCGTGAACGGGACGGCGCCGTCGAGTCCTTCCGGGTACACGTTCGACGGGAAGACGCCGGTGCTGGTGCGGACGGATCCTGCCGTGTCGTTCCAGTGGGGTGAATCATCACCGGCCGATGCGGTGCCCAACGACCACTTCCTCGCTCGCTGGACGGGTTTCCTCAAGCTGCCGGCCAGCTACACGGGGCAGGCGCTCACGTTCGGCGCGAACCACGATGACGGGATCAGGTTCTACTACGACGGGCAGAAGCTGCTGGACCACTGGGAGGGCGGGTCGTTCGTCACCGCCGCGACCACGACCGTGACCAGCACCGGTGTCGCCGTTCCCATTCAGGTCGAGTACTACGAGCAGACGTCGCCGGCGTACGTGGAGCTGTGGGTCGAGTACACGGCGTCCGGGGCGAGCGCGCCGACGCGCGTGCTGCTGCAGCCGGACTGGTTCACCAAGAAGGTGCAGATCCTCCCGGCGGGCTGGTCGTCGTCCACACCGATCGCGGGGGAGACTTCCGGTTGGGTGTCGGCGTCGATCGCGGATTCGGCGGTGGTGCTGACGGACGCGACGGGCAAGGCGCACACCTACACGAAGACCTCCGCAGGCGGATACACGCCGCCGGCGGGCGAGTACGGCGTCGTCTCGCTCGACGGCAATGGCTGGGTCGTGCTCACCGACGAGGACGGGACCGTCTACCAGTTCGGCAAGGAAGGGCGGGTGACCAGCGCCACACCGCCGGCCGACATCAAGAAGCCGGCGTCGCCGCAACTGCTCCTCGGCACGAACGGAGTGGCCACCGCGGTGGTCGACCCGGTGTCGAAGAGCGGAACCGACTATCTCCGGAAGGTCACGTTCACCTACCAGGACGGTGCCCAGACGCTGTGTCCCGAGCGGGCGGGCGACGGGTTCGCGAAGGCCCCGGTCGACATGCTGTGCGTGATCGGATACCCGGATGGCACGAGCACCCAGGTCTTCTACAACGCGGCCGGCCAGCTCGCGGCCGTCAACGATCCGGGCGACGCGCTCACGCTGTTCGGATACGGCAACGTGTTCGGTCTCCTCGACCAGATCCGCGGCAGCGGGGCCAACGACAGCCGTCCGCTCAGCACGTCGATCGCGGCGGACGATCCCGCCAGCGTCGGCATCGGCTACAGCTCGCTGGACGGGAAGGTCAAAGCGACGACCCTCAAGCTCCCTGCCGCGAACGGCGTTACCGCGACCGCGCGTCCCACGCGCACCTATGACTACTCCGTGCCCGGGACGACGACGGTCACGGTCGCCGGTATCAGCGGTGTCAGCCAGACGGTCACCTATGACTCCGCGTGGCGGTCGACGTCCGTGACCTCTGCCATGGGTGTGACCTCGTCGCAGGTATGGGACCCGGTCAAAGACTTGGTCCTGTCCTCGACTGATACCGCGGGACTGATGACGACCTATATCTACGACAACACCGATCGCAATATCGAGACGTACGGTCCGGCCTCACCGACCTGTTTCAGCGCGAACCGGACGCCATCGGGTAACTCCGCGAGCATCGCCTCCTGTGGGATCGTTCCGGCGAAGAACACCACGACCTACGACAGCGGGATGCAGGGGCTGCAGGCAACCTATTACACGAACACGATGAAGCTGTCCGGCAAACCCGCCGTGTACGCACTCGGCATCGGCACCTCCGACGGCAGCGTGTACAAGGAGTGGGGCACCGCCGCGCCGGTGGCAGGGGTCAGCGCGGATGGCTTCTCGCTGAGATTGACCGGGCTCGTCACGTTCTCGCAGGCCGGTACCTACCGGCTGCGGACATACAGCGACGACGGTGTGCGCGTCTGGCTCGATGACGTGATCATGATCAACAGATGGGTCGATCAGTCTCCCACCGACGTCGACAGCGCCGAGTTCACCGTCGCTGCCGGGGAGACGCGACGTGTCCGACTGGAGTATTACGACAACAGCAGCGGCGCTCACATCGACCTGCAGTGGAAGCTGCCCGGTGCCAGCGTGTTCACGGTCATCCCGGGGACCCAGCTGCATCCCGATTACGGCCTGACGACCCAGACCACGATGGAGGACGTGAGCACGACCGCGAACACGGCGGCGCCGTCGATCACGACCCGCACCGCGTATCAGAACCCGTGGACGGGTCAGGCCACCTCGACGACGGTGGACCCCGGCGGCCTGAACCTGACGACGGCGGCGACCTACGAGGATCCGGCGAGCACGACGCTCTGGATGCGCCAGCTCACCAGCACGCTGCCTGCGGCGACCGCGGCGAGCACCGTATCCGCCGCGACGAGCACGACACGCGTCTACTACAGCGACCTCGGCCAGATCACCTCCACCACCTGCGGCGTCCCATCCGGGACCCGTCAGTACGGCATGCTGAAATCCGTCACGGGACCGACCCCGGCGACTGGCAGCGCGGTCACCACGACCTACCTCTACGACGTCATGGGCCGGGTCGTGGGGACCAAGGTGACCGGTGACACGAGCTGGTCGTGCACGACGTACGACGCTCGAGGTCGGGTGACGAAACAGGTGATCCGTGGCGCGACGAGCGCCGATACGCGTACGATCACGACGACGTACACGGCAACGTCCGCCGGGATGACCGTGGCTACGAAGGGCCCGGCCATCTCGGGTTCCAGTTCCTCTACCATCACGACGAAGACCGACTTCCTCGGCCGTGTCGTCACCTACACCGACACGTCGGGCACGGTGACGACACCGACCTACGAAGCGCTCACCAGTCGGCTTCTCAAGACCGTGACCACGGCGACCGGGGTGCCGTCCAGCACGACGGAGTACACGTACGACCTCGACGGCAAGATCACCTCGGTGAAGTACAACGGGCAGACCTACGCGACCCCCGCCTACGACTCGCTGCAACGACTCTCGACCGTGAGCTATCTCGGAGGCGCGCAATTGGCGATCACCCGGGACAAACGTGGCATGATCACGCAGCAGATGTGGACCTTCGCCGGAGCGAGCACGCTGACGGACGCCGTCTCGCGATCGCGCGCGGGGCGCGTCGTCGGGGAGACCATCACCCAGGGCAGCACGTCCTACGCCAGCCGCTACTCCTACGACTCGGCCGGTCGCCTCGTGCAAGCCGCGATCCCCGACCATGAGCTGCTCTACAAATACGCCGGCACCGGTGGGTGTGGCGTCAACACCGCGGCCGGCGCGTCCGGGAACAGGACCGAGACCGTCGACACCTACGCCCCCGTATCGGGGGAAACGTCGATCACGGTGACCGACTACTGCTACGACTGGGCCGACCGCCTGACATCCAGCGCGACGGACATTCAGGAAGGAGACCCCGACCTGAACACCGTCGCGGACGGGCTCGACGCGAGCGAGATCGCCTACGACTACCGCGGCAACACGACCCGGCTCGGCGACATGACCCTCGCCTACGACTCCAGCAACCAGCACGTCAAGACGACCTATGACGATGGCACCACTGTGGTGATCAACCGCGACGCGACCAGCCGGATCGTCTCCCGCACCACGGATCCGGCCGGCGCGCCCGAGGCGACGACCGTCAAGTATCTCTATGCCGGCACGGGTGACTCGCCCTGGGCGACCGTCTCGGCGGCCGGTGTGGTGACGGTGTCGCTGTCGCTGCCCGGCGGCGCCTGTGTCGACATCCCCAGCAGTGGTGCGGCGACGTGGTCGTACCCTTCGATCCTCGGCAACACGCTCACAACGGGGGCCGGCACCACCACGACTGGGATCCGGCTCTACGACCCGTTCGGTCAGCCGTTGGATCCGGCCACGCTGGAGATCGGCACTGCGGCCGCGGACGATGGCGGCATCGTCAACGACACCACCGGCTGGCACGAGAGTGCTCAGAAGCTCGCGGAGACGGCTGGTTCGACGCAGTTGATCGAGATGGGCGCTCGCGTCTATATCGCGGCGCTCGGCCGCTTCTTGCAGGTCGATCCCGTTCAGGGAGGTGGTGAGAACGCCTACGTCTGGCCCACTGACCCCATCGGCAAACACGACCTCAGCGGTAAGCGACCTTTGGGTGCTTACGACTACGCCGGCGCGTACGACAGGAATTCCAGTGTCCACAGTGCGAGCGACATTGCTGCCGCAATGAAGGCTGCAACGCCGCAACGACCCGGCGTCGGTAGTGCCGCTCCGGCGTGGCGAACGGTAGCTGCATCGGTCGCGACAGCTATGCAGTACTTTTCATATGCGTTGGCCGTATTCTCGGTTGGCTCCCTGGTTGTTGCGGCATACGCAAAGCAGCCGCAGCTTGCTGCTGCGTTCTTAGGAGTTGGCAACGGCCTGGGATGGATTTCCGTCATAACGGGAGCTGGCGGACTGGCGCTCGATTGTTGGGCTTACAACATTGACGCACAATGCAGGGCTTCGGCTCTCACTCTTGGAATGTCATTCTTGATAGGCGCGACTGCGAGCACGACAGGAGCGGGCGCGCTTGGTGGCCCGATAGCTGCTTTGATCTTTGACACTCATATGTTCGTGGTTGGCTTGATTCCTACCTCACGGGAGCTTCCGACATGGTGAGACCGACTATCGGCGGGCCCACAGTGGTTCCGGAATTTCGTTGGCGGGGACAAGCCATGTGGGCGGGAGTCGCTATCGTTACGCTTATTCTTGTTGCCGGCTCGATCGCTGCTGTCCTGCGCCAGGAAGGGTGGGGCAGCTTCGTGACCTGGGTGCTCCCTGCACTATTCTTTCCCAGTACTTTGACATGGATTGAGTCGTCGCGCTTCCGCGGTCTTCAGCATGATGCGATGACTGCCGGCGCGCAGTACTTGTTTGTGCGCGCGGCATCCGCAACGGGCTGGGCAGAAGGCGAAAAGGTCAAAGTCGTTAGTCGGGCGGGACTAGGGTGGATAAAGCTCACTGACGCAGGCATCGAAATCTGCGAACGCCACACCCGTGCGGCTTTTACGCAGGCGTCATGGAGTGATGTGGAGGCCGCTGAAACAGTTGCGTTATGGGGATCGCTGGTCTTCGAACCGGTGTTGCGCATCACCTTCTGCTCCGGCGAAGCGGTTGACCTCGTCCCAGTCATACCTGGTATCCGCGGCTCCTTAGGTTACCCGCGGTCGCGATTTCACGCTCTAGCGGACTCTATCTCTCGCTTCGCAGCACGAGAAAGAGGTACGGGTTGACGGCCACACCCATTGGCAGGCTCGCGAAGGCGCGCCCAGATGCTAGGAATCTGCTATGACCGAGCCGACTTCAGGTGTTCGCACCAACACGCTCGCTCTCATCGGGTTCATCGCGGCGTTCATCGTGCCGCTGCTCGGCCTCATTCTGGGCATCGTCGCGGTCAACCAGCTGCGCGGCCGAGCCGTCAATCAGGGCGGCCGTGGGTTCGCCCGGTGGGCCGTGGTGATCGGCGGCCTCGGCACCTGTGCTCAAGCCGCCTTCTTCATCGTGTGGCTCACCCTGCTGATCAAGGCGCTCCAACACATGACGTGAACTTTGTGGAACGACAAGCGGTGTCGATTGATCGTGGATAGAGATGCCGACATGGTGAAGCCGTCACTCGGCGGACCCGACACGGCGTCCGTCCGCCGGTCGTCGGCGTGGTCGGCACCAAAGGGATGAACGTTCATGAGTCGGCCTCGACGAGATTCACCGGTTGCCCCGCAGGACGAACAGGACGAGAGCTGATCTCATTCGGCGAATTTCTCGCACCGCGGATGTCGCGTTTTGTCTTCACTCCGCAGAACGTGATCTCGTATTTCGTGATCGGAATCGTTGGCCCGTTGTGGATGGGGTCATATGTCGTGCTGAAGCCCGTGGCGCGGAAGACTTGGGGGGTGCTGGCTACCGAAGAGACGGCGCTGTTCGCGGTCGCGCTTCTCTTCTGCGCGGTCGCTCTGTGCGCGCTCTGGAGGGGTCCGTGGATTCGCGACGCGCTCATCCGCGCCGGTAGGTCGCGCTGCGGGGCGGTCGCGGTCGCGATCGCTGCTCCAGTGGTTGCTCTCGGGCTGTCGATCGGGGTCGCGGTGATCGCATTCGCACAGGCGGCTCCGCTGTGACGGTGGCCCAGCGCACCGGGCCGTCGGTCGTACGCCCGGAGGGCCGTTGGACCGGATATCTCATCTGGTGGTGCCTGGTGGCCTGCGTAGCGGTCTCGGCCGGAGGGTGTGTCGCTGCCCGTGCTGCGGCACGAGA
This sequence comes from Microbacterium sp., assembly GCF_047606385.1. Lineage (GTDB taxonomy): Bacteria > Actinomycetota > Actinomycetes > Actinomycetales > Microbacteriaceae > Microbacterium. Next base: position 26,854 of record NZ_JASGEL010000125.1, on the reverse strand, counting down.
GCTGGGGCAGCGTCGCGACCTGGGCGCTCCCCGGCCTGTTCTGTCCGGTCGCCCTGATCGGCATCCAGGCCTCACGGTTCCGGCGTCTTCGGCGCGAGGCGATGGCAGACGGCGGTCGGTATCTGTTCGCACGCGCCGCGTCGGTCGCCGAGCCGGCGGACCGTGCTGCCGCTGTCGTCACGGGTCTTGCCGGACCCGGGTGGATGACCTTCACCGACGCGGGCATCGAGATCCGCGAACGCCACGTCCGACGGCCGTTCGCACAGGTGGCGTGGGATGACGTGGCCGCGGTCGAGCCCGTCGAGATATGGGGTTCCCTGATCTTCGAACCCGTGTTGCGCATCACGTTCCGCTCACGCGAGGCGGTCGACATCGTTCCCGTCGAACCGGGTATTCGTGGTTCATTCGGCTACCGGCGGACCTGGCTGCGCAGGCTGGTGCATGACCTGGCTGCGCGTGTCCGGGAGCGAACCGGTCGTCGCGGACGTGGTCGAGCGTCGTGGTCGTGAACCTCGGGCGCATGGCCGGCGGGTCGGCAACCGCGCTCGCCACACCCGAGGACGAGGGAACGAGACGCCCGCGATCGGTCACGGCGGGTTCTGGCGCAGCGTCCACCTGGCGCACAGGCGCATCCTCGTAGCCTGGACGAATGTCTTTTTCCGCCCACCGACCAGGCCGTTTCGGGTCCGACGGTCGCATCGAGTTCACGACGACGGCCGAGACCGAGCCGATGTACCTGAGCGACCTGCGCGCGGCGCGGGAGGCCGAGGACGTCGACTCGCAGCCCGAGGCGGATGCCGAGGCGCCGACGGTCGTCATCCCCGCCCCGGTGGCCGAGGCGCCGGAACGGATCGAGACGCCGGAGCCGGTCGCGCCGGAGCCGCAGCCCGCCGCCGTCCAGCCCGAGCTCGCGGAGCCCGAGCCGGTCGAGCCGGAACCCGAGCCGGGCGAGTCGGAGCCCGCCCCGGTTGCGCCGGAGCCCGAGCCGGTCGATGTCGAGCCGATCGACATCGAGCCCGAGCCGGTCGGCCGCCCGCGCCGCGGCCGTCGCGCGGGGCGTCCGGGCCGCCGCATCCCGATCCTGCGCCGGCTCGCCGTGCTGGGAGGCGCCGACGGGCACGTCCTCGACGAGGTGCCGACCGAGACCTCGCGCTTCGTGCAGATGTTCTTCGTGCTCGCCGGCACGGCTCTGGTCTCGGCGCTGTCGATGACCTTCGCCCTCATCACGGGCGTGCGAATCTCGGTGTGGCTCGCGGTGCCGCTGGCGCTGGTGTGGGCGCTCATCATCTTCAACCTCGACCGCTTCCTCACCTCGACGATGCGCGCCACGCGCAACATCTGGCGACTGATCGGGCTCGCGATCCCCCGCGTGATCATGGCGGCGCTCATCGGCATCGTCGTCGCCGAGCCGCTGGTGCTGCAGGTGTTCCACAACGACATCGCCCGACAGGTCACCTCGACCAACCTCACCCAGGCGCAGTCCGACCAGGACGCCGTCACGAACGGCCCCGAGAAGGAGGCCCTGGACGAGGCCAGCGCAGCGCTCGCGGCGCTGCAGAACCAGGCCGCCACCGGCATCGTGGCGGGCACCGACTCGACCTCGGCCGAGACGGTCGCCGCTCAGGCGACGGTCGACCAGCTCACGCAGCAGCTCGCCGACCAGCAGACCGTCATCGACACGGCTCGCGCGCTCTACCAGTGCGAGCTGACCGGCGAGGGTGCGGGCACCGTCTCCGGCTGCACCGGCGTCGCCGGCGACGGCACGAGCGCCGAAGCGGCGGAGGCGCAGCTGGAGGCGGCTCAGTCCGCCTACGACGATCTCGCGGCGCAGCTGCAGACGGCGCAGGCCGCGCTGACGGCCGCCAACAGTGCGAGCACGGAGGCCGCGGCGACCTCCGCCGAGCAGAACAAGCAGGCCGCCGAGGACCAGCTCCCCGCCGCGCAGGCGACGTACGACGCCGCCCTGGCCGCCTACAACGAGCGCGCGGCCGAGGTCGCCTCGGGCAATGCCGAGGCGGTCGGCCTGCTCAGCCAGATCACCGCGCTGGAGGAGCTGAGCGAGCAGGAGCCGACGCTCGCCTGGGCGCACTGGCTCATCGCCGCGCTGTTCTTCATGATCGAGCTGCTGCCGGTGCTCGTGAAGGTGCTCACGAGCTTCGGCGACCCGTCGCTGTACGAGAAGGCCGATGCCATGCGCCGCCAGGTCTCGCTCGACCGGGTGACGGCGCGCACGTTCCGCGACCGCGCCGCCGTCATCACCTCGGAGTCCGCGGCGTCCTGACCCCGCCCCCCCCGATTCCGCGAGACCGCATCTGCGCGCCGAGAGCGTGGGGTCACCCCACCGTCTCGGCGCGCAGATGCGGTCTCGCCGGTTGCCGGGGCGCGTCCCGTACCCTGGAACCGTGACCGACACCCCCGCCCGCCCGCACGTCGTCTCGACGCGTGCGCCGCAGGTGCGTCCGGCCACGGAGGGGTGGACGCAGCAGAAGGATGCCGAGGGGCGACCGCTGCTGCAGTTCGCGAGCCCCAAGCGGGGCAAACCCCCGGTGCATCTGGCCGACCTCACCCCCGAGCAGCGCGTCGAGCGCACGAAAGAGCTCGGTCTTCCCGGGTTCCGGGCCGCGCAGCTCGAGAAGCACTACTTCACCCGCTACACCTCCGACCCGGCCGAGATGAGCGACCTGCCGGCATCCGGACGCGAGGCGCTGGTCGCCGGGCTCCTGCCGCCGTTGCTGACCGAGGTGCGCCGGCTGCAGACCGACCGCGGCGACACGATCAAGTTCCTGTGGAAGCTGCACGACGGCGCCCTCGTCGAGTCCGTGCTCATGCGCTACCCGGGCCGGATCACGCTGTGCGTGTCGAGCCAGGCCGGATGCGGCATGAACTGCCCGTTCTGCGCCACCGGGCAGGCGGGGCTGACCCGCAACATGTCCGCGGCCGAGATCGTCGAGCAGGTCGTGCGCGCCGACCGGCTCATCCGCGACGGCGGTCTCGGCGATCCGCGCCGCGTCGGCCACGCCGACGAGCGCGTCACGAACATCGTTTTCATGGGCATGGGCGAGCCGCTGGCCAACTACGCCCGCCTCATGCAGGCGGTCCGGGTGATGGTCGACAAGAAGCACGGCATGGGCATGAGCGCCCGCGGCATCACGGTCTCGACCGTGGGTCTGGTGCCGGCGATCGGCAAGCTCGCCGACGAGGGCATCCCCGTCACCTTCGCGCTCTCGCTGCACGCCCCGGACGACCACCTGCGCGACGAGCTGATCCCGGTCAACTCCCGGTGGAAGGTCGACGAGGCGCTGGATGCCGCGCGCGCCTACTTCGACAAGACGGGACGCCGCGTCTCGATCGAGTACGCCCTGATCAAGGACATGAACGACCACGCCTGGCGCGCCGACCTGCTCGCGGCCAAGCTCAACGCGCGCGGCCGCGGCTGGGTGCACGTCAACCCGATCCCGCTGAACCCGACGCCGGGCTCGATCTGGACCGCGTCCGAGAAGGACGTGCAGGACGAGTTCGTGCGCCGCCTCAACGACGCCGGCATCCCGACGACGCTGCGCGACACGCGCGGCAAGGAGATCGACGGGGCGTGCGGCCAGCTGGTGGCGACCGAGGCGGATGCCGCGGCCGCCGAGGCCGTCCCCGCTCCCTGACGGACCCCTGATGTCGGCGGCCTGTGTCAGGCTGTCCGAAGCGACCCCGTGCGGGTCGAGGACACCCAGGAGGAACCGTGCTGGCCAAGCTGCTCGTCCGCTATCTCCGCCCGTCCGGGTGGCTGCTGCTCGGCGTGCTCGTGTTCCAGTTCGCGTCGGCGCTCGCGTCGCTGTTCCTGCCGAGCCTGAACGCCGACATCATCGACGACGGCGTCTCGAAGGGCGACACCGACTACATCTGGCGCACCGGCACGTTCATGCTCGCGGTGTCGCTGGGGCAGATCGTGGCGTCCGTGGTGGCCACCTGGTTCGCCGCCCGCGCGGCGATGGCGCTCGGCCGCGACCTGCGCGACGACATCTTCGAGCGCGTGTCGGGCTTCTCCGAGCGCGAGGTGACCGATCTCGGGCCCGGCTCGCTCATCACCCGCAACACCAACGACGTGCAGCAGGTGCAGATGCTCGCGATGATGGGCGCCACCTTCCTCGTCTCGGCGCCGCTGCTCGCGATCGGCGGCATCATCCTGGCGATCGCGCAGAGCGTGAGCCTGGCGTGGATCATCGCGGTGGCCGTGCCGGTGCTGCTGGTGGTGGCCGGCCTCGTCATCGCGCGGATGGTGCCGCTGTTCCGCAGCTACCAGGGCAAGCTCGACGGGGTGAACCGCGTGATGCGCGAGCAGCTCACCGGCATCCGCGTCATCCGAGCCTTCGTCCGCGAGCCCATCGAGGAGACGCGCTTCCGCGCCGCCAACACCGACATCATGGTCGTCGGCCGCAAGGTCGGATCGCTGTTCGTGCTGCTGTTCCCCGCCGTCATGCTGATCCTCAACGTCACCGTCGTCGGCGTCATCTGGTTCGGCGGCATCAAGGTCGACGAGGGCTCCGTGCAGATCGGCACCCTCTTCGCCTTCATGCAGTACGTCATGATCATCCTCATGGGCGTCATGATGGCGAGCTTCATGACCATGATGATCCCGCGCGCCGCCGTGTCGGCCGAGCGCATCGGCGAGGTGCTCGACACGCGATCCACGCTCGAGCGGCCGGCCGACGCGATCGCCGAGTTCCCCGAGCCCGGGGCCGTGGAGCTCCGCGACGTGTCGTTCACCTACCCGGGGGCGGAGCATCCCATCCTGTCGGGCGTCGCCTTCCGCGCCGAGCCCGGGCAGACGGTCGCCGTCGTCGGATCGACCGGCGCGGGCAAGACCACGCTGGTCTCGCTCATCCCCCGGCTGTTCGACGTGACCGGCGGCGCGGTGCTCGTCGGCGGCGTCGACGTACGCCGTGCCGACCTCGACGCGCTGTGGCGCACGATCGGCCTCGTCCCGCAGCGGCCGTTCCTGTTCACCGGCACGGTGGCCTCCAATCTGCGCTTCGGTCGCGAGGAGGCGACGGATGCCGAGCTCTGGCGGGCGCTGGAGATCGCGCAGGCCGGCGACTTCGTGGCCCAGATGCCCGGGGGCCTCGACGCTCCGATCGCGCAGGGCGGCAGCAACGTCTCCGGCGGCCAGCGCCAGCGGCTCGCGATCGCCCGCGCCATCGTGCACGATCCCCGCGTGCTGGTGTTCGACGACTCCTTCTCGGCGCTCGACCTCGCCACCGACGCCCGACTGAGACAGGCGCTGTGGCGCGAGCTGCCCGAGGTCACCAAGATCGTCGTGGCGCAGCGGATCTCGACGATCACCGACGCCGACCGCATCGTCGTGCTGGACGACGGCGGCGTGGTCGGCCTCGGCACGCACGAGGAGCTGCTGGAGACCAGCCCGACGTATCGCGAGATCGTCGAGTCCCAGCTCGGGGCGGAGGCGGCCCGATGAGCGCTGCGAAGGCCTCACGCAAGGCCGTCCCCGAGCTGAGCGCCGAGGAGAAGCTCGAGATCGAGCTCGGCGAGCAGGCGCGCCTGGCCGCCGACGACTGGACCGGCGGGGTCGCGCCGGGCAAGGCGGCGCAGTTCTGGCCCACGTTCCGGCGGCTGATCGGGCTGCTCCGTCCCAACGCCGCGGCCTTCGTGTTCGTCTCGTTCCTCGGCGCCATCGGCGTGGTGCTGTCGGTGCTCTCGCCCAAGATCCTCGGCGAGGCGACGAACATCCTGTTCGAGGGCGTCGTGTCGATGACGGTCCCGGCCGGCACCACCAAGGCGCAGGTCGTGCAGGGACTGATCGACTCGGGCCAGCCGGATCTCGCGAACATCGTGAACGCGATGGACCGCTTCACCCCCGGCGCCGGCGTCGACTTCACCGCGCTGAGCCAGGTGCTGCTGACCGTGCTCGCGCTGTACTTCGCGGCATCCGTGCTGATGTGGCTGCAGGGCTATGTCGTGAACATCGTCATGGTCCGCACGATGTGGCGGCTGCGCGAGCAGGTGGAGGCCAAGATCAACCGGCTGCCGCTGCGCTACTTCGACCGTGTGCAGCGCGGCGAGGTGATCTCGCGGGTCACGAACGACATCGACAACATCACCCAGATGATGCAGCAGTCGCTCTCGCAGGCGCTCACCAGCGTGCTCACCGTGATCGGCGTGCTCGTGATGATGCTCTCGATCTCCTGGCAGCTCACGATCGTGGTGCTGGTGAGCTTCCCGCTGATGGGCGTGCTGTTCGGGGTCATCGGCCCGCGCTCGCAGAAGGCGTTCGGCATCCAGTGGCGCAAGGTGGGCCGGCTCAACGCCCGTGTGGAGGAGTCCTTCTCCGGGCACGCCCTCGTGCGGGTGTTCGGACGGGAGCAGGCCTCGCGAGAGGCGTTCCGCGCCGAGAACGAGGAGCTGTTCCAGGCCTCCTTCAAGGCGCAGTTCCTGTCGAACATCATGATGCCGGCGATGATGTTCATCGGGAACCTCACGTACGTGGGTATCGCGGTGTTCGGCGCCCTCATGGTGGCGGGCGGCCAGCTGCGGCTGGGCGACGTGCAGGCGTTCATCCAGTACTCCCAGCAGTTCACCCAGCCGCTGTCGGAGCTGGGCGGCATGGCCGCGGTCGTGCAGTCCGGCACGGCGTCGGCCGAGCGCGTGTTCGAGTTCCTCGACGAGAGCGAGCAGGACCCCGACCTCGACGACGCGCCGGCGCCCGTCGACGGCGACGGCACGATCGAGTTCCAGCGCGTCGCGTTCTCGTACTCGCCCGACCGGCCGCTGATCCACGATCTGTCCTTCCGCGTCGAACCGGGGCAGACGGTCGCGATCGTCGGGCCGACCGGCGCCGGCAAGACGACGCTCGTGAACCTCATCATGCGGTTCTACGAGCTCGATTCCGGCCGCATCCTGCTCAACGGGCAGGACATCTCCCGGCTCACGCGCCGCGACATCCGCGCCAAGACCGGCATGGTGCTGCAGGACCCGTGGCTGTTCGCCGGCACGATCCGCGAGAACATCCGCTACGGCCGGGCCGACGCCACCGACGACGAGATCTTCACCGCGGCGCGGGCGACCTACGTCGACCGGTTCGTGCACTCGCTGCCGGACGGCTACGACACGCGGCTCGACGAGGACGCGTCCAACATCTCCGCCGGCGAGAAGCAGCTCATCACGATCGCGCGGGCCTTCGTCGCCCAGCCGTCCGTCCTGATCCTCGACGAGGCGACCAGCTCCGTCGACACCCGCACCGAGCTGCTGCTGCAGCACGCCATGTCGGCGCTGCGCGAGGGACGCACCTCGTTCGTGATCGCCCACCGGCTCTCGACCATCCGCGACGCCGACCTGATCCTCGTGATGGAGGACGGCGGGATCGTGGAGCAGGGCACGCACGACGAGCTCATCGCGAGCAAAGGCGCCTACTTCCGGCTCTACAACTCCCAGTTCGCGCAGGCGGCGGCCGACCTCGACGAGGTCGTCGCAGCCGGCGATCCTTCCGCCGCCGCCATACCCGCTGCCGACGCCGCCGGTTAGCCTGGGCTCGGGCGGCCTGCGGACGGGACGCCGACGAGGGGCGGGGCGTGGACATCTGGGTGTGGATCTGGGCGGTCGTCGTCATCGCCGTGTTCTCGGTCGTCGCCGGCTGGACGAGCCGGCGCCTGCTGGAGACGCAGGTCGGCTGGATCCGCTCGGTCGTGGTGGCGGCGGTGGTGTTCCTGCTGCTGAGCCCGGTCGCCTACTGGGCGCTCGAGCAGTCCGGGGTGATCGAGGGCGAACGGCTGGTCGTGGACGGCCCGCTCGCGCTCGTCTTCCTCGCGCTCACGCTCGGCTGGGTCTTCGCGGTCGTGGTGATCGTGCTGGTGACCCTCGAGTTCCTGTGGCCGACACGTCCGCTCGCGAACCCCCTCACGATGGTGCGGGAGGCGTTCCTGCGCCGCGACCGCGCCAGGCGCTACGCGCAGATCGTCGCGATCGCCTCCCGACATGGCCTCGGCGTCTACCGCCGCCGCCGCACCGGGCAGGGCGACGACTTCCCGGCGGCGATCGTCGGCGCCATGAACGAGGCCGGCGTCACGTTCATCAAGATCGGGCAGGTGCTCTCCGCCCGTGACGACGTGCTGCCGCCCGAGCTCACCGCCGCCCTGTCGACGCTGCAGATGGAGTCCACCCCGATCCCGTGGCGCGAGGCGAAGGCCGCGATCGAGGCGCAGCTGGGGATGCCGCTGGAAGGCGCCTTCGCCGAGGTCGAGGAGAAGCCGCTGGCGGCGGCATCCGTCGCCCAGGTGCACGCCGCGCGGCTCGTGACCGGCGAGCCGGTCGTCATCAAGATCCAGCGTCCCCGCGCCCGCGCCCAGGTCGCGACCGACCTCGACATCGTCGAGCGGCTGGCCGCGGATGCCGAGCGCCACACGCAGTGGGGGCGCGACTACGGCACGGTGGCGCTGGCCGCCGAGTTCGCCCGCGCCCTGCGGGAGGAGCTCGACTACCGCATCGAGGCGGCGAACACCGAGATGCTGCGCGGGTCCGCGGGCGGCGGCCTGCGCGTGCCGCGCGTCTACGAGCGGTTCACCACCGCGCAGATGCTCGTGCAGGAGCGGGCCGACGGCGTGCCGTTCAGCCGGGTGGACGCCGCGACCCTCGACTCGTTCCGTGCCCGCGAGATCGCCGACGGGGTGCTGGAGGAGGTGTTCCGTCAGATCGCGGTGCGCGGCGTCTTCCACGCCGACCTGCACCCGGGCAACCTCGTGCTCGGCGCCGACGGACGGGTCACGCTCATCGACTTCGGCGCGGTCGGCATCCTGGAGAAGAGCCTGCGGCGGATGCTGCTGCCGCTGCTGGTCGCCATGGCCAACGAGGACGACGTGGCGGCGACCGATGTGGTGCTCATGCTGGTCTCACCGCCCGAGACCGGCGTCGTCGACCAGGCGGCGCTGCAGCACGACATCGGGGTCATCCTCACCCGCGTGCACAACACCCGGGTCGACGAGAACGTGTTCCGCGCGCTCGTGGACGTGATGCGGCGGCACCGGCTCGCGCTCCCGCCGTCGCTGCTGCTCGTGTTCCGCACGCTCGCGTCGCTCGAGGGATCGCTGCGCCGGCTCGTGCCCGACTACGACATGGTGTCGCAGGCGCTGCGCCGCGCCCCCCGCTTCGCGCGTGAGATCGGCTCGCCGCGGTCGCTGGTGATGACGATGCAGACCCAGACCGCGCTGATCGCGGAGCAGCTGCGGCTGCTGCCGCGGCGGCTGGGCTCGCTCGCACAGCAGCTGGAGGACGGCACGTTCCAGGTCAGCCTGCGCGCCTTCGACGACGGCGACGAGCGGTCGTGGGTCGAGACGCTCGTCGGCCGGCTCACCACGACGCTCGTGGGCATCGCCCTGGTGGTGGTCGCCGTGATGCTCAGCATCGCCGGCGGCGGTCCGCAGCTGACGCCCGAGGTACCGGTGTTCCCGTTCCTGGGCGCCGTCGTCGGCCTCGGCGGCCTGCTGCTCCTGCTACGCAGCCTGCGCGTGGCGTTCGTGCGCCGGCGGCGCTGACGCCCCCGGCGGTGGTGAGCCCCGGCGGTGGTGAGCCCCGGCATCCACCCGCCGCCGGCTCGTACCCACCCCGACCATGTCCCAGTTTGGCGCGGTATGGAGGCCTTATACCGCGCCAAACTGGGACATGGTCGTACTCGCAGGGGCCCGCACGGCGCTGCCCCGCTCGCGCCGGTGGCGCCTCTCTCCGCGCCGATCTCCTCGGTAGTCGCTCTTGCTAGGTACCGGTACTCGGCGTTACTATCTAGCGGTAGTCAGCGTCACTGAGTAGGCGGAGGACCGATGGGCAAGCAGGAGACCGAGATGCTCAAGGGCATCCTCGAGGGCATCGTCCTCGCGATCCTGGGCCGCCGGCCCGCCTACGGCTACGAGATCACCTCGTGGCTGCGGGAGCAGGGTTTCGCCGACATCGCGGAGGGCACCGTCTACGCGCTGCTCGTGCGGGTCGAGCAGCGGGGGCTCGTCGAGGTCGAGCGGGTGCCCTCGGAGAAGGGCCCGCCGCGCAAGGTGTACACGTTGGGCCCGGCGGGGCGGGACTACCTCGATGAGTTCTGGCGGACGTGGAGCTTCCTCGCAGAACGACTGGAACAGCTCCGAGAAGGAGGCGACTGACATGGCGAGCTGGCTGGATAAGATCTTCGGGTCGCGCGACCAGAAGAGGCGGTGGCGGGAGCTGAAGGCGCGGATGGACGCGCTGCCCGATCCCCACCGCGCATCGGCGAAGGCGGTGCTGCGCTACCTCATGTACTCGGGCGGCATCACCGACGGCGAGACCATCGTCACGATGATGGCCGACTACGTCGAGCTGTGGGAGCGGGCCGTCGCCGACGGCACGCCGGTGCGCGAGATCGTCGGCGACGATCCCTCCGCGTTCGCGGAGTCGTTCGTCGAGGCCTACTCCGGGCGGAAGTGGATCGACAAGGAGCGCGCCCGGCTGGACAAGGCGATCCGCGACGCCGAGAACGGCGGCAGGCCGTGAGCGCGCCATCGGTCGACGCGGCGATCCGGATCGCGGGCGTGACGAAGTCGTATCGCGGCCTGGAGGTGCTCCGGGGCGTCGATCTCGACGTCGCACGCGGCAGCGTCCTCGCCCTGCTCGGCTCGAACGGCGCCGGCAAGACGACGCTGGTCCGCATCCTCGCCACCCTGCTGCGAGCGGATGCGGGCGTCGCCGTGGTCGACGGCTTCGACGTCGTCGCGCAGGCGGCCGAGGTGCGTGCCGCGGTGAGCCTGACCGGCCAGTTCGCCGCCGTCGACGAGATCCTCACCGGTCGTGAGAACCTGGTGCTCATCGCGCGACTGCGGCACCAGAAGCATCCCCGGCGGATCGCCGACGACCTCCTGGCGCGGTTCTCCCTGACGGATGCCGGCGACCGCCGGGTCGCCACCTACTCCGGCGGCATGCGTCGTCGTCTCGACATCGCGATGACCCTCATCGGCGGCCCGTCGGTGATCTTCCTGGACGAGCCCACGACCGGGCTGGACCCGCAGGCGCGCCTCGAGGTGTGGGACGCGGTGCGCGGGCTCGCCGCATCCGGCACGACGGTGCTGCTGACCACGCAGCACCTCGAGGAGGCCGAGCAGCTCGCGGACCGCATCGCGATCCTGCACGAGGGACGCATCCTCGTGACCGGCACGCTGGACGAGCTGAAGCGGCTGCTGCCGCCGGCGACCGTCGAATACGTTGAGAAGCAGCCGAGCCTGGAGGACGTGTTCTTCGCGCTCGTCGGCGGGGGGAGCCGGCGATGAGCGCCGCGGCCTTCGTCTCCGACACCGGCGTGCTGCTCGGGCGCACGCTCCGCCACGTGACCCGCAGCGTCGACACGATCGTCACGACGGCGATCACGCCCGTCGCGATCATGCTGCTGTTCGTGTTCGTGCTCGGGGGCGCGATCCAGACGGGAACGGGCTCGTACATCGACTACATGCTGCCGGGCATCCTGCTGATCACGGTCGCCTCCGGGGTCTCGTACACCGCGTACCGGCTGTTCATGGACCTGAGCAGCGGCATCTTCGAACGGTTCCAGTCGCTGCCGATCGCGAGGTCGGGAGTGCTGTGGGCGCACGTGCTCACCTCGCTCCTGGCGAACACGGCGTCGCTGGTCCTCGTCGTCGCGGTCGCGCTGCTGCTGGGCTTCCGCACCGGCGCGGATCCCGCGGGCTGGCTGGCGGCGTCCGGCATCCTGATCCTGTTCACGCTGGCGCTGACCTGGCTCGCGGTGATCCCGGGTCTGACGGCGAAGACCGTGGACGGCGCGAGCGCGTTCTCCTACCCGCTGATCCTGCTGCCGTTCGTCAGCTCCGCGTTCGTGCCGACGGCGTCGATGCCGGGCCCGGTCGCGTGGTTCGCGCAGTACCAGCCGGTCACGCCGATCGTCGACAGCCTCCGCGCGCTCTTCGCGGGTCAGCCGGTCGGCGGGGGCCTGTGGGTCGCGCTGGCCTGGCTCTTCGGCATCCTCATCGTCGCCTACCTCGCGGCGATCGCGATCTACCGCCGCAGGATCCGCTGAGGCCGCCATCGCGCATCCACCGAACGGTGGACCCCGCGTTCCGTCGGTCGGCGGTAGCGCCGCGCGTCCGGCGAGGAGCAGAGTCGGAGCATGACGGATGCAGTCGTCGAGGTGACCGGATTGCGCAAGACGTACCGCGGGGGATTCGAGGCCCTGCGCGGCGTCGACTTCGACATCCGCCGCGGGGAGACGTTCGCGCTGCTGGGACCCAACGGCGCGGGCAAGAGCACGACGATCGAGATCCTGGAGGGGTACCGCGATCGCAGCGGCGGCACGGTCCGCGTGCTCGGCGTGGACCCGCACCGGGGCGGCCCGGCATGGAAGGCACGTCTGGGCATCGTGCTGCAGAGCACCGGCGAGGCGCCCAGCGCGACGGTGCGCCAGCTGCTCGCGCACTTCGCCGGCTTCTACCCGCGCCCGCGTGACGTCGACCGGGTGATCGAGGCGGTGGGCTTGACCGAGAAGGCCGCCACCAGCGTCCGGCGGCTCTCCGGAGGCCAACGGCGACGGGTCGACGTGGCGCTCGGCATCATCGGCTCGCCGGAGCTGCTGTTCCTCGACGAGCCGACGACCGGCTTCGATCCCGAGGTGCGGCGCCAGTTCTGGGACCTCATCCGCAGCCTGCAGGAGGAGGGCACCACGATCATCCTCACCACGCACTACCTCGACGAGGCCGCCGAGCTCTCCAGCCGGGCGGCGATCGTCGTCGCCGGACGGGTGGCCGCGCTCGGCGAGATCGCCACCATCGGCGGCCCGGCGGCGCGCGTGCCGATCGTGCGATGGCAGGAGGACGGCATCCTCCACGAGGAGCGCACCGACCGACCCGGCGAGCTCGTCGCGCACCTCGTGGCACGGGGCGCCGAGCCGGCGGGGCTCGAGGTGGTGCGCCCCACCCTCGAGGACATCTACCTCGACCTGCTCGGCGCGGCGCAGGCCGGGTCGTCCGAGCCGGATGCCGGGATCCCCGCCGCGGCCTCCGCGGCCGACATCGCCGTCCCGATATCCGTCGTCCCCGCCTCGGAAGGAAACCGGGCATGACCGCCATCGCATCCCCCGCACGCCTCGGGATCGGGCACACGCTGCGCCTGGGCCTCGCCCGTATCGGGTACGAGGTGCGCGACTACTTCCGGCAGGGCGACTCGGTGTTCTTCACGTTCCTGTTCCCGCTCGTGTTCCTGCTGATCTTCTCGGTCGCCTTCAGCTCGCAGAGCTTCGGCGCCGGCAGCGACGCGATCGACGCGGCATCCTTCTACCTGCCCGGGATGCTGGCGGCGGGCCTGCTGCTCTCGGGCACGCAGAACCTGGCGATCGCGATCGCCGTCGAACGCGGCGACGGCACGCTCAAGCGGCTGGGCGGCACCCCGCTCTCGCCCGTGTCGTACTTCATCGGCAAGCTCGGGATGGTGCTGATCACCGGGCTGGCCCAAGCGGCCCTGCTGATCGCGGTGGCGGCGCTCGTGTTCGACGTCGCGCTGCCGACCGACCCCGGGAAGTGGCTCACCTTCGCCTGGGTGTTCCTGCTGGGCGTGGCGACCTGCGCGATCCTCGGCATCGGGCTGAGCGCGTTGCCGCGCTCGGGCCGCAGCGCCACGGCGGTCGTCATCCCCGTCGTGCTGGTGCTCGAGTTCATCTCCGGGGTGTTCATCCAGTTCTCGCTGCTGCCCGGCTGGCTGCAGGCGTTCGCCGGCGTCTTCCCGCTGCACTGGCTCGTGCAGGGGATGCAGTCGGTGTTCCTGCCCGACTCGTTCGCCGCGATGACCCCCAGCGGCACCTGGGAGCATCCGCTCACGCTCCTCGTGACCGGCATCTGGCTGGTCGCGGGTCTCGTCCTCGCCCGTGTCACCTTCCGCTGGATCCGCAAGGATGGCTGAGTGACCACGCTGCGAGGCGACCGCGAGGCGGCCATGAGTGCGAGGGGTTGGGGGGTCGCACTCCTGGCCGCCGTCGTGGTGTGCGGTGTCGCCGCAGCGCTGGGCGCCGGCGGCGACTGGAGGGCGCCGACGCTCTCCCTCGTGCTCTTCGCCGGCTATGCGGCCGTGTTCCTCGCGTCCGGGCGCGGTGTGCCCGCCGGCTCGCTCGCCGCCTGGGGCTGGGCGATCGCCACGATCGTGTTTACCGGGGCGGCGACCGCGATCGCGGCCAGCAACGCCGTGTTCCAGTTCTGGGCGTTCCCGGCGTTGTGGATGCTGGTCCCCGGCCCTCGCCGGGGACTCCCGCTGTCGCTGGCGCTCGCGGCGGCCGTGTTCGGCGGCTTCCTGATCAGCACCGGTACCGGCTCGGGAGCGGTGATCACAGCCCTGCTGACCCAGGGCATCTCGTTCGGCTTCGCCGCCGCGATGGGCCTGTGGCAGAGCAGCCTCTACGCGCACGGGCGCCAGCGCGACCGATTGCTGACCGAGCTGACCGCGGCACACGAGGAGGTGGCCGTGCTGCATCGCGACGCCGGCGTCACCGCCGAGCGCGAACGGCTCGCGCGGGAGCTGCACGACACCCTCGCCCAGTCGCTGACCGCGGCGGTGCTGCTGGTGCAGCGCGCCCGCCGCGAGCTGGCCGGCTCCCGGCTGACCGATGCCGGGCTCGAGGGGGTGGAGGACGCTGTGCGTACCGCGCTCACCGAGACCCGCACGCTCGTCGCCGGGAGCGCCCCGCTCGAGCTGGCCGGGAGCGGTCTCGCAGGCGCCCTCGAGATCCTCGCGGCACGCTTCCGCCGCGAGGCGGGCGTCGAAGTGGAGGTGCAGGTGGCGCTGGCCCGGCCACTGGACCGCGAGACCGAGGTCGTGCTGCTGCGGTGCGCGCAGGAGGGGTTCGCCAACGTCCGCAAGCACGCCGAGGCGCGCCGCATCCTGGTCTCGCTCATCAGCGACGAGGCCGGCGCGACCCTGACGGTGCGCAACGATGGCCACGGCTTCGACCCGGGGGTGGAGCCCGCCGGCTACGGGCTGAACGGACTGCGGGCACGACTGGGCCTGGTCGGCGGCAGCCTGAAGCTCGACGGCACGAAGGGCGCCGTCGAGCTTCGCGCGCGCGTGCCGGCCGGAGCGGCGACATGATCCGGGTGCTTGTCGCCGACGACCACCCGATCGTGCGGACCGGGCTCGCTGCCCTCGTCGAGGCCGCCGCGGACATGACCGTGGTGGGGATGGCGGCCTCCGGGGCCGAGGCGGTGGCGGCGGCCGCATCGCTCGCCCCCGATGTGATCCTCATGGACCTGCGGATGCCGGGGATGGACGGCGACGAGGCAGCCTCCCTCATCCGCCGCGACGATCCGGCGGCGCGGATCGTCGTGCTCACGACCTATGAGAACGACGACGCGATCCTGCGCGCGATCGGTGCGGGGGCCAGCGGCTACCTGCTCAAGGCCGCGCCCGAGGAGGAGCTGCTCGCCGGCATCCGTGCCGTCGCAGACGGCGAGCTCGCGCTCGCGCCCAGCGTGTCGCGCGTGCTGGTGCGGCAGGCGGTGCGCGGCCCGGCGGACACCGCGCCATCGCTGACCGCCCGCGAGCTCGACGTGCTGCGGCTGGTCGCCCAGGGGCTGAGCAACCGCGCGGTGGGCGAGCGGCTGTTCCTGGGCGAGTCGACGGTCAAGACGCATCTGCTCCATGCGTTCGCGAAGCTCGGGGTGGACGACCGCACCCGCGCCGTCACCCGCGCGATGGAGCTGCGGCTGCTGTGAGCTCCCGCCCGGGGTGCGCGGGCTTAGCGTGGAGCCATGGTCAACTATCGCTACCTCGGCAACAGCGGCTTCAAGGTCTCGGAGATCACCTACGGGAACTGGATCACCCACGCGTCCCAGATCGGCAACGAGCAGGCGATCGCCACCGTGCACCGGGCGCTCGAGCTCGGCATCACGAGCTTCGACACCGCCGACGCCTACGCCAACACCGCCGCGGAGGTCGTGCTCGGCGACGCGCTGCGCGGCCAGTCGCGTGAGGACGTGGAGATCTTCACGAAGGTCTACTGGCCGGTCGGCCGCAAGGGCCCGAACGACGCGGGCCTGAGCCGCAAGCACATCCGCGACGCGATCGACGGGTCGCTGCGCCGTCTCGGCGTCGAGTACGTCGACCTGTACCAGGCGCATCGATACGACTACGAGACACCGCTCGAGGAGACCATGCAGGCCTTCGCCGAGGTCGTGCGGCAGGGCAAGGCGCTGTACATCGGGGTGAGCGAATGGACCGCCGAGCAGCTGCGGGCGGGGCACGCGCTGGCGACGGAGCTCGGCATCCAGCTGGTCTCGAACCAGCCGCAGTACTCGGCGCTCTGGCGCGTGATCGAGGGCAAGATCGTGCCCACGAGCGAGGAGCTCGGCATCTCGCAGATCGTCTGGTCGCCGATGGCGCAGGGTGTGCTCAGCGGCAAGTACCTGCCCGGCCAGCCGCGGCCCGAGGGGTCCCGCGCGACGGACGCGCACGGCGGCGACAGGTTCATCCAGCGCTTCCTGCGCGACGAGGTGCTCACCGCCGTGCAGCGACTGGCGCCGGTGGCCGATCAGGCCGGCCTCACGCTGCCGCAGCTCGCGATCGCCTGGGTGCTGCAGAACCCGAACGTCTCCGCCGCACTGGTCGGCGCCTCCCGCCCGCAGCAGCTCGAGGACACCGTGAAGGCGTCCGGTGTCGAGCTGGATGCCGACGCCCTCGCCGCGATCGACGATGCCCTGCTGCCGGTCGCGGAGACCGACCCGGAGAAGACGTACACCGTCTCGCCCAAGACACGCCCGGGCGCCTGAGCGTGCCACAACTCCTCCTGCACGTGCGCGGCGTGGGCGAGGGCCCGCGTAGCCGCGGGCGCGTCCGGGCGAGGGACCGCGGAACAGGCGGAGTTATGACACGGTCGGACCGGGGCAGCCGATGCCGGTGACCAGCGCAGGGCTGCTGCTGCACCGCGCCGCCGCCACGGAGGTCCTGATCGCCCACATGGGCGGCCCGTTCTGGGCACGCAGGGATGCCGGGGCGTGGTCGATCCCGAAAGGGGAGTACGACCCCGAACGGGAGGACGCGACGGCTGCCGCCGCGCGCGAGTTCCGGGAGGAGCTCGGCGTCGACCCGCCGTCGGTGCCGCTGCTCGAGCTCGGCACGTTCGCCTACGCGTCGGGCAAGCGCGTCACCGTGTTCGCGGCGGACGCCGACGGCTGGCGGCATCCGCCGTTCGCCTACGGCCGGTTCGAGATGGAGTGGCCGCCTCGTTCCGGGCGCCGTGCGAGCTTCCCCGAGGTCGACCGCGCCGAGTGGACGGACGTGACACGGGCGCGTGACCTGCTCGTCGCCGGTCAGCGGCCGGCGCTGGACGTGCTCGCCGCGCTGCTCGGCTAGCCCGAGACGTGGGGCGTCAGGCCGCGAGCCGGAATCCCCGCCGGTCGGTGGCGACGCGCTCGCCGTCGTGGATCGTCTGGTCGTCGCCGATGAGCGACCCGCCCGCGACGCGTGCCCCGGTGCCGACCTGCGTGCGCACACCGATCGTCGCACCGGCACCGACCTGGGCCTTCGGGCCGATGTGCGCGTGCGGTGCGATGCGCACCTGCGGGCCGATCACGACGTCCGACTCGATCCACGCGCCGCTTCCGACATAGGCGCCCGCGGCGATCTGCACACCCGGTTCGATGTACGCGCCCGCCTCGATGATGGCCGACGGGTGCACCTTGGCGCCGTTGGCGATGAGGCCACGCCCATTGGCGTGCTTGCGGTACCGCAGCGTCTCGCCGCGGTCGTTCTCGATGTCGACGTAGTTCTTGCCCACGATCCCCTCCTGCAGCGCATCAGACGCTGAACAAAGGAATAACCGCCGGGACATCGGATTCATTCCCCCGTCGTCGGTGCGTCAGCGGCGCACGAGCTCTCGTTCGCCGCGAAATCTCTCCTGGCCGCCGAGACCGCGGGGTTCGCCCACTCCCTCGCTGCCGGAATGCGCGCTCGGGGATGCGTCGGCGTCGCGCCGCGCGAACACCACCGTGCGCTGCACGCCGAAGCTCACCGCGAACAGCGTCGCCTCGGTCATCACCTTGGCCGCCAGCAGCGGGATGCCGGCCTGGGTCAGCGCGGTGATGATGCCGAAGTTGGCCGCCAGCAGCAGACCGGCGAGCGAGATGTACCGCAGCGCCGAGACCCGCACCGGGATCTCCCGACCACGACGGAACACCATCGAACGGTTGACCGCGTAGTTGACCGAGCCGCTGATCAGGCGTGCGCCGACGACCGAGAACAGCAGCCACCCCGTCCAGGACTGGAGGAGCAGCAGCATGAGCGTGTCGATGCCGAAGGCCACCAGAGCGGACGCCGCGAACCGTGCGAGCGGCGCGTAGATGCGCACCGAGTCCACCAGCGGGCGGAAATGGCTGGACGCATTCCCTTCCGTGTATATCGTCGCGATCGGCACCTCGCTCAGGCCGAAGCCGGCGGCCCGCGCCTGCAGCAGCACACGGAACTCGTAGTCGAAGCGATCCCCCGCCACGGTCAGCAGCCACTCCAGCGCGGACGCCGGCAACCCGCGCAGGCCGGTCTGCGTGTCGCGCACGTCGACGCCGGCGACGAGCCGGAACGCGACCCGGGTCATCCGGTTGCCGAACCTCGACCTGCCCGGGACCTCCTCGCCTTCGAAGGCGCGTGAGCCGAGCACGATCGTCGGCGCCTCCTGGGCGGCGAGAGCGCGGGCGACCCGCTCGATGTCGGCGGGGCCGTGCTGCCCGTCGCTGTCGGCGGTCACCACGTCGTGCCCGGGGTGATCCCGCATGATCGTGCGGATGCCGACCCGCAGCGCGAACCCCTTCCCCTGGTTGCGGCCGATCCGCACGACGTCGGCGCCGGCCGCCTCGGCGATGTCGAAGACGTCGCGGTAGTCGCGCCCGGAGCCGTCGTCGACCACGACCACCGGGCGATCGGGAGCGATCCGCCGCAGGGCGATCACGAGCTGAGGCAAACGCCCGTCCGGTTCGTATGCCGGAATGAGAATGGCTGTCGTCATGGTGATCACCCCGCGATGTAGAGGATGTCGCTGGTGGCGCGCTCGCCACCGTTGGAAGGCTCGTTCACGACCTCGCCGTTGAACCACATCTCGCTGGACCCGCCGCCGTCCAGGTTGTAGGCCGTGGTGACGCCGAGCGAGAGCATGATCTCGGCGAGGCCGGTCATCGTGACGCCCGCGCTGTAGCCGGTGTCGCGTCCGTCGACGACGACGAAGACGAGGTGGTTCTCGTCGATCACGCCGACCGCGGTGCGAGGCTGCTCGCCCTGGATCGAGTGGTTGCCGATGTTCGTGTCGATCTCGACGTCGTCGATGCCGTCGACGATCTCGCCGTCCTCGACGATCGCCGGCCCGAAGCTCAGGGTGTTCCAGGCGCCGTCGGCCACCAGCTCCTCCGCCGTGGTCGTGGTCTCGTCGTACACGGCGACGGTGCCGTCCTGGTAGAACACGAGACCCTCCCGCGCCGGCTCGTCGCGGAAGATCACACCGTTGCGGATCTCGATCCCGGTGGAGCGGAAGCCGTAGTAGTCCCCGTTGATGGCGAACACGGCGCCGTTGTCCTCGGCGATGTCGGAGACCAGGTCGGTGATGTTCTCGCCGAACTGGTTGTTCGCGAACGCGCTCTGCAGCACCGTCGCGTCGCTGAGGGTCACGTCGGCGACGTAGTAGGTGACGGTGTCGTCCCCCGAGCCCTGCGTGTACTCGGTGATCGTGATGCTCGCATCATCCGACGTGTACGTGTTGTCGGTGATCACCGCGTCGGAGTCGTCGCTCGCGTCGTCGGTCGCCGTCGTGCCGTTCTGCTCCGCCTCGTAGGCGGCGACGTCGGAGATCTCCACGTGGGGGATGACGAAGCGCTCCAGCGCCCAGACCGTGCCGCCCCCGGCGACGAGCACGACGACCAGACCGCCGGAGAGCAGGCCGAGCTTGACGCCCCTGCGCATCTTCCGCCGCGGCCGCCGCGGGGATGTCCGGGTCTTCTCCTCCATGGCATCGAGTGAAGCGGATCAGCCGATGCGGGCCGTGAGCCGGCGCTATGGGGCGACTGTGGATGCCGGAGTCACCGCGTTTGACAAAGGTGGCCTCCGAGCCATTAACCTGCTCAAGGTTAGGCTTACCTATTATTCGCCTGCCTTTTCGTCCTCGACCACATGGGAGTTTCATGAGTACCTCGACCTGGCGGAAGAGCCGCGTGCCCGCGGCGGTCGTCGCCGTCCTCGGGCTGAGCCTTGCCGCAGCCGCCCCGGCCTTCGCCGACACCGGCACCTGGCTGAACGGCGGCAGCACCGGCGCGACGGTGTCCGTCGCCGATGCCGTCATCCAGGGCGACAGCATCCATCTCGAAGGCACGGGTTGGACCGACGGCGCCGATGACGGTGACGCCGACGGTTCCTGGATCGCCGTCAAGCTCGGCGCCGCGGGCGGCGTCGAGGGCGCCAACCTCACGACCGAGCCTTCGTCCGGCCAGTTCGTCTTCCCGGGCCAGACCTCCGGCACCGCCTCGATCTGGAGCGGCATCGTCGCGGACGACGACGGCGACTTCTCCGCCGACATCCCGTTCCCGACCACCGCCAATACCGCCAACCCCGCGCTGACGTCGGAGTGGGCCGCCGGCACCACGCACCACCTGCAGCTGCTCACCGGCTCCGTGAAGCCCGGCGGTGACACCGTGCGCTCGGTGTACGTCACCTTCACCGTCAGCGCCGACACCCTGACTGTCACGACCTCCGTGGGCACGCGCGGTGCGAGCGCGGGCCAGCTGACCGTGACGGTCGCGGGCGCGGCCGGCACGTTCGCCGACGGCGAGGTCCTCACCGCCGCGGTCGACGGCACGGATGCCGCCTGGGCGACCGGCGGCACGGCGTCAGACACCGGGGCGCTGACGGGCACGACCGTCGTCTTCGCCTCCGGCGCGTTGACGGCGGGCGAGCACACGATCGCGGTCACCGGTGCCACCTCGGGCACCAAGACGCGCACGTTCACGGTGCTGCCGACCCCCTCGTACTCGTCGCTCACGCAGGGCTCCAGCGGCACCCTGACGCTCTCGAACCTGCCCGCCGGCTCGTCGGTGACCGCCGCGTCCTTCGACGGCACCGGCGTCGTCTTCAGCGGCCTGCCCACCGCAGCCGTCGACGGCGTGGCGACGCTCTCGTACACCATTCCGGCCGACCAGGCCCTCGGCACCTACCCGGTCACCGTCACGCTGGACGAGCCGGCCGCGACGTTCACGCTGAGCAGCCAGAAGATCTCGCCGGACGCCACGATCTTCGGCGACGACGCGTTCACGCTGAGCTCGTACAGCGACGGCATCTTCCAGGGCCTGTACCAGTCGGCCTACAGCGAGGCGCAGGACGCTCTGTTCGCCACCGCGGCCTCCGGCACCGGATCGGCCGAGGACGGCTACCTGTACAAGCTCGACCCCGACACGCTCGAGATCGTCGCCAGCGTGCACCCGAAGGACGTCGCCGACGGCGACGACGTGGTCGGACAGGCCCCCTACGGTGTGGGCGTCGACGACGTCAACGGCACGGTCTGGGTCACCAACACCCGTACCGGCGCGGTCGCCGTCTACGACGCGGACGACCTGACGCTGCTCAAGCAGTACGCGGCGGGCACGATCTCGCACCCGCGCGACGTGATCTACGACCCGGGGACCAACCGTGTCTTCGCGAGCTCGGCGAGCGAGGGGACGAGCGGCGACGGCTACATCAGCGTGTTCGACGCGGCCACGTTCGAGAAGATCACCGACATCCAGACCGGTGCGCGTGCCGACTTCAACCCGGTCTCGCTCGACGTCGAGGACGGCGTGCTGGTCTCGCCGAGCCTGTCCAGCAACCAGGTCGCGAAGATCGACACCGACACGCTCGAGGTCACCTTCCTCACCATCACCGGCATCGACGTCGGCGGCCGCGGCGCGTCGGGCATCGACTACGACGCGGACGACAACCGCCTCTACATCGCCAGCCAGAACACCGACGAGCTCGTGATCGCCGACGCGACCACGGGGGAGACCCTCGCCGAGGTGCCCACCGGCACCGGGGCGCTCAACGTCGCCGTGGACGAGGTCAACTCCCTCGTCTACGTGACCAACCTCAGCGGCGGCACCGTCACGGTGACCGATCTCGACGGCACGAAGGTCGCGAACCTGCCGATCGTCCGCGCGAACCACGTGACGGTCGACGGTCAGGGCAACGCCTACGTCGTGGACAAGAACACGGTGAACTCGGTCTGGAAGATCACCCCCGACGAGATCCCCACCGACGACGGCACGGATGACGGCGCCGACGACGGCACGGACACCACGGCGGGCTCGATCGACACCGTGCCGACCGAGGACCAGCTCACGGCATCGACCGAGGGCCTGATCTCGGGTCCGGCATCCGCCGCGCAGGGCGAGCAGATCACCGTGACCATCGAGACCGAGCACGGCACCACGGTGCACGCGTGGATCTTCTCCACCGCGACGGATCTCGGCATCGTCACGGGTCTGACCGGCGACAGCTTCTCGGTGACGATCCCGGCCGATCTCGCGACCGGCGTGCACAGCCTGGCGGTGACCGACGACACCGGCACGGTGATCGGCTGGTACAGCCTGACCGTGACCGCCGCGGCCGCGGCGTCGTCGGGCAGCCTCGCCGTGACCGGCGGCTCGGACGCCGGTTGGATGCCGGCGGCGGGCGCCCTGCTGCTGCTCCTGGGCGGCGCGGCCTTCGTGGTCGCGCGTCGCCGGAGCGTCCGCGGCAGCTGATCGACGCGAGCGGCGGGCGGGTCGGACCCGCCCGCCGCTCGCCGATCCGGCTGGCTTGACCTGTGTAAGAGGTATGCCTAGCCTTAGTTAGATCTGATGGCGCGCCGTGTGCGCAGCCTTCGCCCCCCCCGACGAAGCGGCTGTCCCTTCCATGTCTGTTCCCGTGCGCGTAAGAAGCGCTCTCGCCGTGCTCGTGGTCGCGATGCTCGCGCTCACCGGCTGCGCCGCCGCATCTGCGGACCCGACCGGTGCGACACGCACGGTGGTCGACGCCGAGGGGACCTCGGTCGAGGTCCCGGCACATCCGCAGCGCGTGGTCACCCTCTCCGAGCCCACGCTCGACGGCGTCCTGGCGCTCGGGGTCACCCCCGTCGGCACCGTCAGCGGCCGCGGCCAGTCGACGGTGCCGAACTACCTGTCCGACGTGGCCGGCGATCTGCCGATCCTCGGCTCGATCTCCGAGCCCAACTACGAGGCGATCGGCGCGGTCTCGCCCGACCTGATCCTGGTCGACGGCACGAGCGTCAACAACAACCCGCCCGTCATCGAGGCGCTGCGCCAGATCGCCCCCGTCGTCTACACCGGCTACGCCGGCGGCGACTGGCGCGACAACTTCACGCTCGTCGCCGAGGCGCTGGGCCTGACGGACGAGGGTGCCCAGGTGATCGCCGACTACGACACCCGCGTGACCGAGGCCGCCGCGCAGCTCGGCGCCTACGCCGACGACACGTTCTCGATCGTGCGCTGGCAGGGCGGCTCGGCATCCGTCATCCTCGAGGAGCTGCCGCCCGGGCAGGCGCTCGAAGACCTCGGCCTCGCGCGGCCCGCCAGCCAGGACCGCATCGGACGCGGTCACTCCGAACCGGTGTCGAACGAGAACCTCACCGACATCGACGCCGACTACATGTTCTTCGGCACGCTGGGCGGATCCAGCGTGGACAACCCGGACGCCGGGGGGTCGGCAGGCGTCGCGGATGCCGAGACGGCCCTCGCCGATGCGGAGGCCGTGCCCGGCTTCACCGAGCTGAACGCCTACGTCCACGGCCACATCATCCCCGTCGACGGGTCCGCGTGGACCTCCACCGGCGGCCCCCTGCTCATGAATCGCATCGTCGACGACGTCGTGGAGGCACTCGCATGACCATCGCATCCGCCCAGACCCGGGCTCGAGCCGTCGTCGCGGCGCTGGCGGCGGTGACGCTCGCCGCGCTCTCGGTGGGCGGCGCGTCCGCGGCCCTCGCCGCCGACGTGGTGACGGCGACGACCAGCGACGGCGCCGGCTACACCGGCCCGACGACCGTCGTGG
The DNA here is from genome assembly GCF_047606385.1 of Microbacterium sp. GTDB lineage: Bacteria > Actinomycetota > Actinomycetes > Actinomycetales > Microbacteriaceae > Microbacterium. Next base: position 2,806 of record NZ_JASGEL010000125.1, on the reverse strand, counting down.
TGGGCCAGACCATCCACCTCTCCGGCACCGGCTGGCTCGACACCGCGCAGACGACGGGGTCGGTGATCGGCGTCAAGCTCGACGCCGGCGCGGTCTCGACCACCGGCACGGTGACCAATCCGGCCACCGGCGCCACGATCGGCAACAAGACCGTCATCGCGGCCGTGCAGGCGGACGCCACCGGCGCCTGGAGCCTCGACCTGCCGTTCCCGACGACGGCGAGCTCGACCGCGACGTGGGCTGCGGGCGAGGCCCACACCATCAACCTGCTCACCGGGTCGCTGCTGTCGGGCGACGTGGTGCGCTCCGGCACCCTCACGTTCACGATCGTCGCCGCATCCACGGGCGCGAGCGACACCGTCACCGGCGACGGCGGTGCGACCGACACCGGCCCGGCGGATCCCGGGACGACCGACGACGCCGACTCGGGCGACACCGGGACGACCGTCACCCACACCGGCACCGAGTACACGCTCGCGAGCGACTCCTCCGTGCACTGGTGGGTGCCCAGCACCGTCGCCGAGGGCGAGGACATCGTCATCAGCGGCGCCGGCTGGGTGAACACCGCGGGCACCGGCGGCTCGACGGTCGCCGTCAAGCTCGACGACGGTGCGACGCCGAAGACGACCCTGGACGTCGTCAACCCGTTCACGGACACCGTCTTCGCGAACAAGACGGTGTTCGCCATCGTCACCGCCGACGCGGACGGCGAGTGGGAGATGACGATCCCCTACCCGACCCTGACGAGCTCGAACCAGGACTGGAGCGTCGGCGAGACCCACTCGATCACGCTCCTCTCGGGCTCGCTGCAGACCCCATCGGGCACCGACAGGGTGCGCACCACGGCGGCGCAGCCGGCATCCTTCACCGTGGTGAAGGAGCCCGTCACCGAGCCGAGCTGGTCGCACACCACGATCACCCAGACGGATGCCACGACCGGCAGCACCGCCGTCGCCTGGGTCGAGGACGACGTCGCCGCCGGAGAGGGCAGCACGATCCGCATCGCCGGCACCGGCTGGGTCGACAAGGCGGGCACCGGCGCCTCGACCGTCGCGATCAAGCTCAACTACGGCACCGGCGCGCAGTACACACGCACCGGTGACGGCGTGATCGAGGCCCTCGCCGGGTCGCCCGACCCGACGATCTGGGCGCTGCTGGCGCCCTCGAACGACGCGGACGCGCCCAATGTGTACACGATCGACGCCGACGGCAGCTTCGAGATCACGATCGACGCGCCGGCGGGCCTGACCGCGGGCCAGTTCCTGACGGCCCAGTTCCTCTCCGGCAGGTTCGGGGTGGACGACGTCTCGCGCTCGCAGACGACCTCCTTCCTCACCGTCGGGGGCGTGCCGTACACCGACACGGGCACCGGCACCCTGCCGACCTGCGTGCCCACCAGCGACACCGCCGCGGTCACGATCGTGACCCCCACCGTCGAGGCCGGTGGTCTGCTGCACGTCACCGGCGCGGGCTGGTGCAACCCGACCGCGGCCAGCGGCGGCTCGGTCATCGCGATCAAGCTCGACGAGGGCGCGTACAGCCGCCTCGACACGAGCGTGCACGCCAACCAGACGATCTGGGCGATCATCGAGGCCGACGACACGAACGGCACGTTCGACACGTACGTGCAGCTGCCGGACGGCACGACGTCGGGGTCCGGCGGCTCCTCGCCGGCCTTCGGCGAGGGGGCGCACACGCTGCGCCTGCTCACCGGCAGCCTCGCCGCCGGCGACCAGTCGCGCACCGTCCTCTCCGGCGAGTTCGTCGTCGGCGCCTACGCGCCGGGCGGCGTCCCGGACCCGCTCGACGCGGCGACGCTGACCAGCGCGACCGCGAACGGCGTGACCGCCGTGCTCGGCACCGACACGCTGACCGTCACGGTGCCCGGTGCCTCCGCGGGCGACTGGCTCTACCTCATGCCCTACGCCGCCGACGGGTCGCCGCGGTACCCCTGGCTGTCGACCTGGTTCCGGGCCGCGGCAGGCGGCGTGGTCACGGCATCCCTCAGCGGCGTGACGCTGCCCACCGGCGACATCAGGATCGCCGTGCTCAACGGCAACCAGGGCGAGACCGGCACGCTGCGCGGCTGGGCGTCGCTGCACGTGCCCGAGGCGGCCGCCACGACCGACGGCACGAGCACCACCGCGACCACTGCGACGCCCGCGCCGAGCGTGCGCACGATCGGCGTCTCCGTCGGCAGCACGGTCGCGCCCACCACGGTGCCGGCTTCCCCGGTCGCCTCCGACGCGGAGCTCACCGCCGCCAACGCCGGATCCGTGACCGGCACGCAGGACGGCACGATCGTGACGATCCTGTTGCCGTATGCGTCGCCCGGCGACTGGGTGTACGTCTACGCGTTCTCCGATCCGACGCCGGTGGGCTGGATCGCCGTGGACACGGACAAGCTCATCCGCGTCGACGTCGCGGCGCTGCCGGCCGGCGCCCACAAGCTGGCCGTGCTGGACGCCGACGGCGCCCTCATCGGCTGGACCGCTGTCACGGTCGCGGCGAGCGAGACCGCCACGACCTCGAGCGCGACGAGCGACGACGTCGCCGACGCCTCGGCGGAGGCCGCCACGACGACGGGCACCGGCTCGGGAGGCGCTCTCTCGGCCGCGGACTGGTGGTTCATCGGCGGCGGCGCGGCGCTGGCCGCGGCCCTGGTGATCGTCGTGATCGCGGTCGCCCGGCGTCGCCCGACGGAGGCGGCACGATGAGCCGCGCGGGGCGAGCCCTCGCCGGTCTCGCGCTCGCCGGCGCCCTCGCCGTCGGCGTCGCGCTGCCGGCGACGGCGCTGCCGCCCGGC
>NZ_JASGEL010000124.1:0-13024 GCF_047606385.1 Microbacterium sp. | reverse complement strand
GCTCGGCGTGCTGCCGCGATCGGCGGCACGGCGCTGCGTGCGACGAGCCGCGCCGTCACGGCGGTGCGCGACGCGCTGAGCCTCCCGGCGGCCGTGCGCACCGCGACGGTGCCCGCGAGCGCCGAGCTCGGCATCGCCGGGCTCAGCCCGGTCATCACGCCCAACAGCGACTTCTACCGCATCGACACCGCGATCGTGGTGCCCGAGGTCGATCCGGCGAGCTGGAGCCTGCGCATCCACGGCCTCGTCGCGAACGAGGTGACGCTCAGCTGGGACGAGCTGCTGGCGCTGCCGCTCGAGGAGAGCGTGACGACGCTGACCTGCGTGTCCAACGAGGTCGGCGGCGACCTCGTTGGCACGGCCCTGTGGCTCGGCTACCCGATCCGCGAGCTGCTCGCGGAGGCGGTGCCCGACGCGGACGCCGACATGGTGCTCTCGACCTCGGTCGACGGCTTCACCGCCGGCACCCCCTTGGAGACCCTCACGGACGACCGCAACGCCATCCTCGCGGTGGGGATGAACGGCGACCCGCTGCCGATCGCGCACGGCTTCCCGGTGCGGATGGTGGTCCCCGGCCTCTACGGCTACGTGTCGGCGACGAAGTGGGTCGTCGACCTGGAGGTCACCCGCTTCGCCGACGCGACCGCCTACTGGACGGACCGCGGCTGGTCCGAGCGCGGGCCCATCAAGCTGGCCTCTCGCATCGACGTGCCCCGCAGCGGGGCGACGGTGGATGCCGGATCCGCCGTCATCGCGGGCGTCGCGTGGCAGCAGCACACCGGGGTCGCCGCGGTCGAGGTGCGGGTCGACGACAGCACCTGGCAGGAGGCGACGCTGGCGACGGCGATCTCCGACGACACCTGGGTCCAGTGGACGCTGCCGTGGGAGCCGGCATCCGGGGCGCACACCATCCGCTGCCGCGCGACGAACGCCGACGGTCAGACGCAGACCGCCGTGGTCGCGCCGCCCGCGCCCGACGGCGCGACCGGGTGGCACGAGATCCGCGTGACGGTGGCCTGAGCCCCGCCCTTCGCACGATGGCGCCAGTTCTTGACGATGGCGCTTGAAACTAGTGGCGCCATCGTCAAGAACTGGCGCCATCTCTCGCGCAGAAAGCACCGGCGCGCGCGGCGAGGCGCGCGAGCGGGGGTCAGCGCCGCAGCTCCAGCGTGCAGCACTTGATGCCGCCGCCGCCCAGCAGCAGCTCGGAGAGGTCGATGGGCACCGGCTCGTAGCCGCGCTCGCGCAGCTGCGCGGCGAAGCCCGGCGCGCGCGGCGAGACGAACACGTGCCGGCCGTCGCTCGCGGAGTTCAGCCCGAACACGGCGCCGTCGGCGTCCGAGACCCGGATGGCGTCGGGGAACCGCGCGGCCAGCACGTCCTGGCTCGCCGCGTCGAACGCGCCGGGCAGATACGCGATGGTCGCCTCGGCGCCGTCGTCGACGACGGGATCGAGGACGCTCAACGCGGTGTCCAGATGGTAGAACCGCGGGTCGACGAGCGTGAGCGAGACGACCTCCCGGTCGAACACGGAGCCGACCTCGAGATGCGAGTCTCCGGCGGAGCGGAAGCCGGTGCCGGCCAGGATCACGGACCCGGCGAGCAGGAAGTCCCCCTCCCCCTCGTTGGTCTCGGCCGGCACCGCGACCTCGAACCCGTGGGCCGCGAACCAGTCCGAGAACGGCCCCTCCTCGCCCGCACGCTCGGTGAACCGGAACTTCGGCGCATACGCGACGCCGCCGATCGTGAAGCCGCCGTTGGCGGTGTACACCATGTCGGGCAGCCCCGGCACCGGGTCGATCAGGTGCACCTCGTGCCCGAGTGCGACGTAGGCGTCGTGCAGCGTCTGCCACTGCCGCACCGCCTTGGCCGTGTCGGTCGGGCGGGCCGGCTCCATCCACGGGTTGATCGAGTAGCTGACCGTGAAGTGCTCCGGCCGGCACATGAGATACGAACGCCGACGGAGGGCGCGGACTGCTGTCAATTCGGCTCCTCGCAGAGGACGGACGCGGACGCGTCACCAGTCTCGCACGCGGACGCCGACGCTCTCGCGGACGCGCAGGGCGTACGATAAGACGTTCCGCTCGTTGCGGGCTGTCAACATCCCCCCACCCCCCTGCGAGGATCCATGTCCAGCGCTGCACACGCGACGAAGCATCCGAACCAGCCGGTGATGACGCATCGCGCCATCCTGCTGGTCATCTTCGGCCTCATGGCCGGGATGTTCCTCTCGGCCCTCGACCAGACGATCGTCGGGACCGCGATCCGCACCATCGGCGACGACCTGAACGGCCTGAGCCTGCAGGCGTGGGTGACCACGGCGTACCTCATCGTCTCCACGATCGCCACGCCGATCTACGGCAAGCTCTCCGACATCTTCGGCCGGCGTCCGCTGTTCCTGCTGGCGATCCTCGTCTTCATCGTCGGCTCGATCCTCGCCTCGTTCTCGCAGTCGATGGTGGAGCTGGCCGTGTTCCGCGCGATCCAGGGCCTCGGCGCGGGCGGTCTGATGTCGATGCCGCTGGCGATCATGGGCGACATCCTCGCCCCGCGCGAACGCGCCAAGTACCAGGGATACTTCCTCGCCGTCTTCGGCGTCTCGAGCGTCATCGGCCCGCTCGTGGGCGGCCTGTTCTCGGGCACCCCGGAGATCCTGTGGATCGCGGGCTGGCGCTGGGTGTTCCTGGTCAACGTCCCGATCGGCATCATCGCGCTGATCATCGTCACGATGTTCCTGCACATCCCCCGGCATCCGCGTGACTCGGTGCGCATCGACTGGTGGGGGGCGACCTCCGTCATCGTCGCCCTGGTGCCGCTGCTGCTGGTGGCGGAGGAGGGCCGCGAGTGGGGCTGGACGTCGCCCTGGTCGATCGGATGCTACGTGGTCGGCGCCGTCGGCGTGCTGGCCTTCGTGCTGGTCGAGCGCGCGATGGGCGACGACGCGCTGATCCCGCTGAAGCTGTTCCGCTCCTCGACCTTCTCGATGGCCACCGTCATCGGCGTGTTCGTCGGCTTCGGCATGTTCGGCGCCATGCTCACGCTGCCGCTCTACCTGCAGATCGTGCTCGGGGCGACGCCCACCGAGAGCGGGTTCCAGATGCTGCCGATGATCCTCGGCCTGATGATCGCCTCGATCGTCAGCGGCCAGATCATCGCCCGCACCGGCCGGTACCGTATCTTCCCCATCCTGGGCACGCTGTTCCTGTCGGGCGGATACGTGTGGCTGTCGTTCCTGCACGCCGACGGCTCGTACTGGTTCCTCGCCGGTGCCATGCTGCTGCTCGGCCTCGGGCTCGGCCAGCTCATGCAGACGCTCACGATCGCGAGCCAGAACTCGGTCGGGCTGCGCGACATGGGCGTCGCGACGAGCGCCTCGACGTTCTTCCGTCAGATCGGCGGAACGCTGGGCACCGCCGTGCTGGTCTCGCTGCTGTTCGCGCTGGTGCCCGCCAGCATCCAGACCGCGTTCAGCGACGAGCAGACCCTCACCGACGCGCTGAACGCCGCCCTCGACCCGACGGTCGCCGACGCGTCCGAGAACGCGGGCATCATGTCGGCGGTCTACGACACGATCGTCTCCAACCTGGAGGACGCGACGATCGCGCAGGCGCAGTCGGCGGTCGACGACGCCACGCAGGCGGCGACGGATGCCGTCGCGCAGCAGGTCGCGGACGGCACGATCCCCGCAGACGCCCAGGAGACGGCGACCGCGGAGGCCGTCGCGAGCGCCGTGGCCGCGGTCAAGGCGGCGCTGGCGGACGAGCTGCCGGTCGCGCAGGTCGCCGACGACGGCACGGTCACGCTGGACTTCTCCGACGCCGACATCCGCGAGGCCTTCGTCGCCTCGATCGTGCCCACGGTCGAGGAAGAGCTCGCGAGCTCGAGCGGCAGCGGCTCCTTCGACAGCAGCGTGATGGACGACACGTCGTTCCTCACCGGCGCCGACCCGCGGCTGACGAGGCCCATCCTCGTCGGGTTCAACGACTCCGCGGTCGTGGTGTACCGCGTCGCGCTCGGCGTCGTGCTGCTCGCGTTCGTGCTGACGCTGTTCTTCCGCACCCCGCCGCTGCGGGCGAAGTCGGCGCTGCAGGAGGCGGCCGACGACGCCGCGATCGCCGCGCAGACCGCCGCCGCCGAGGCGGGCGCCCTGGTGGGCCCGGACACCGGCACCGTCCGCGTGCACACGGATGCCGCCACGCCGACCGCATCCGACGGCCACCCGCTCACCCGCCGCGAGCTGCGGGAGCAGGGCGGCTGACCCGCCTGCTCCCCCGCGAGACCGCAACTGCGCGCCGAAAGGATGGGGCGGCCCCACGGTCTCGGCGCCCCGTTGCGGTCTCGCGGAAGTGGGCGAGCGGTCAGATCACGTCTCGGGACCAGGGGTCGGGGTCGCCGAAACGGTGCGCGGTGATCGAGATCGCCTGCTCGCGCAGGAACGGGAGCAGCTCGATCCGGCCCGCCGTGGTCACCGGGTTCGCCCACACCGCCACATCCGGGTCCCCGGCGACGGCGTCCGCCAGCGACAGCCGCAGCGCCGCGACGGGCTCCGGGGCGCCGACCAGGCGCACCCGCGAGGGACGGCCCGCGGCATCCGTCACCCGCTCCAGCCACTGCGCGTCGTCCTCGACCGAGACGGAGACGCCCGCCTCGCCGAGCGCGCGGCGCACACCGGCGGGCAGCGGATCGGCCGCCGACAGCAGGAAGCCGGCGCCGGAACGGATGCCGGCGAGCACGACCCGCAGCACCTCGGTCAGTCCCGCACCCGCGACCGCACGCACCGCGACCTCGACCGGACGGTAGCGGAACAGGTTCCGCTCGACATGCAGCTGCGAGACGTCCTTCACCTGCCCGAACTCGCGATCCCACTCCACCGCGTCCGACAGGGCGGCGCGGCGCAGCCATTCGAACCGCTCGTACGCCAGTGCGGGCTGCGCCGCCTCGATGAGCACCGTGATCCGTGAGTCGAGGCCGCGCAGGTGCAGGGTCGGCGAGGGCGCGCCCGTGTTCGTGGGGCGCCACGACCCCAGCGCGATCAGGTGGTTCGGGCCGCCCGGCTTGGCCCCCGGGCCCACGACGGAGCGCTTCCAGCCGCCGAAGGGCTGCCGCTGGACGATGGCCCCCGTGGTGCCGCGGTTGACGTAGAGGTTTCCGGCCTCGACGTGCTCGAGCCACAGCCGCAGGTCGTCGGCGTCGCGTGTGTGCAGGCCTGCGGTCAGTCCGTACGCGACGGCGTTCTGCAGGTCGATCGCGGCGGACAGCGTCGGCGCGTGCATGATGCCCAGCACCGGACCGAAGAACTCCTCGAGGTGGAACCGCGAGCCGGGGAGCACCCCGGTGCGGATCCCGGGCGTCCAGAGCCGGTCCGCCAGCTCCGGGCCGGCGTCGAGCCGCCGGGGCCGCACCAGCCACTGCTCGCCGTCGCCGAGCTCGGTCAGCGCCCATCGCAGCGCATCCCCGGGCGGCGAGATGAGCGGCCCGACCTCGGAGCGCGGGTCGGCGGGCGACCCGACGCGCAGCGAGGTCGTGGCATCCACCAGCTGCCGGGCGAAGCGGGCCGAGCGCCCCGCCGATCCGACGAGGATCGCCAGCGACGCGGCCGAGCACTTCTGCCCGGCGTGCGAGAAGGCGCTGCGCACGAGGTCGTCGGCGGCCAGGTCGAGATCGGCGGAGGGGGCGACGACGATGGCGTTCTTGCCGTTGGTCTCGGCCACGAGCGCCAGGTCACGCCGCCAGGAGCGGAAGCGCTCCGCGGTCTCCCATGCGCCGGTGAGGACGACCCGGTCGACGTCGGGATGCGCGATGAGCGCCTGCCCCAGGGTGTCCTCGTCGAGGTCGACGAGCCGCAGCACGTCGCGCGGCACCCCCGCCTGCCACAGCGCGTCGGCGAGCACGGCGGCCACGCGCCTGGCCTGCGGAGCCGGCTTGAGGACGACCCCCGATCCGGTGGCGAGGGCGGCCAGCACCCCGCCGGCGGGGATCGCGATCGGGAAGTTCCACGGCGGTGCGACCACGGTCAGGCGCGACGGCTCGAACACCGCCCCGGCGACCCGGTCGAGCTCGCGGGCGGTCGCGGCGTAGTAGTCGGCGAAGTCGACGGCCTCGCTGACCTCGGCGTCGGCCTCGGCGAACACCTTCCCGGTCTCGGATGCCGCGACCTCGATGAGCAGTCCGCGATGCTGTTCCAGCGTCCGGGCCGCCGCGTGCAGCACCGTGCCGCGGTCTGCCGCGGCCAGCTCCCCCCATCGCAGCGCCCCGGCGCGCACCTCCACGACGATCCGATCGAGCTGTTCCGGGTCGGTCACGCGTGCCGCGTCGGCGACGGCGTCGCCGGCATCCGAGGTCGGGATGCGGGCGATCACCTCGCGCGCCCACTCGCGGTTCGCCGGCAGCGCCGGGTCGGAGTCGGCGGCGTTGCGGAAGCCCGGCGCGCCGACGGCGCGCTCGCCGGACTCGCGCGGCGAGTACACGGCGGTCTCGACGAAGGGGGTGCCGCCGAACCAGGCCGCGCGCGCGTCCGGCCGGTCACCGGTCGCTGCGGCCGCGATGCCCAGCACCGCCTGCGTGAGACCCTGCCGGTCCTCGCCCGTCGCCGCGTCGCGCAGGATCGCGGGCTCGCCGCCGATCCTGCCGCGGTCCTGATCTCGGCGGGCGACCGCGCGCAGCCCGGGATCGGTCGAGCGCTCCAGCGATGCGAGGAACCGGTCGCGCTCGCGTTCCCACAGCTCGTCGTCCTCGAGCAGGTCCTCGGCCGCGGAGAGGAAGTTCTCGCCCGAGGCCGCCTCGTCGAGCCGGCGCACCAGGTAGGCGATCGCCACGTCGAACTCGTCCGGGGCGACGACCGGGACGTAGCGGCGCACGCCGCCGACCGTCGCGGCGACGGCCGCCATCTGCCCCTGCGCCATGCCCAGCAGCATCTCGATCTCGATGCGGTCGGCCACGCCCCGCTCGCGCGCGAGCAGCCACGCGTACGCGATGTCGAAGAGGTTGTGGCCGGCGACGCCGAGTCGCACCGCGGCCGCGCGGTCGCGGTCCAACGCCCAGTCGAGGCACCGCAGGTAGTTCGCGTCGGTGTCGAGCTTGGTGTCGTAGACGGCGGGGGTCCAGCCGTGGAGCACGGCGTCCACCCGCTCCATCGCGAGATTGGCGCCCTTCACGAGCCGCACCTTGATGGGCTCGCCGCCGGCGGCGACGCGTCCGCGTGCCCACGCGGTCAGCTCCTGCAGGGCGGGCAGGGCGTCGGGCAGATAGGTCTGCAGCACGATGCCGGCGGTCACGCGGTCGAGGCCGGGCTCCTCGAGCAGGCGCGTGAACACCGCGATCGTCAGGTCGAGGTCCCGGTACTCCTCCATGTCGAGATTGACGAAGGTGCCGGTGGCGACCGCGTCCCGGCACAGCGGCGCCAGCCGGGCGACGGTCTCGTCGACGGTCTCGTCGAACGCCCACGGCGCGACCCGGCCGGCGATCGCCGAGACCTTGACCGACACGTAGTCCACGTCGTCGCGACGGATCAGGGCGTGGACGGCGCCCAGCCGCCGCGCCGCCTCGGCCTCGCCCAGCACGGCCTCGCCCAGCAGGTTGAGGTTCAGCGCAGACCCGCCGGCCCGCAGCTTCGCCAGGACCGGGCCGAGCCGGTCGGGCCGGGCGTCGACCACGAGGTGCCCGACCATCTCACGCAGGGCACGTCGGGCGATCGGCACCGTCGGCGCCGGCAGCACGGGGGCGATCGCGCCGCCCGCGCGCACGGCCTGACGCAGGTGCCACGGCAGGAAGCCGGGCACGAGGGGGGCGATGCGGTTCAGCTCCGTCGCGGCGGCGGCGAGGCTCTCCGGGCGCATGACGCCGTCGACGAAACCGCGCGCGAAGGGCAGCCCGTCGGGGTCGCGCAGCACCCCCGCCAGGCGTGCCGCTGCGGGGTCGACGTCGGCATCCACCGCCTGCTGCGCCCACCGCCGGGCGAGGTCGATGGCGGGGCCTGCCAGCGGCGGCACGGCGGTGTCGTCGTCGGATGCAGCGGCCATGCGCCCAGCCTAGGCGCGAGCCCCGCTCACGGGCGGGAGCGCGCGGCCGCTCAGCGCCAGACGCTCGGGGCCGGGCCGCGGGTCGACGGCAGGGCGGAGGCGACCGCCCACTCGAGCACCCATGGCGCCAGCTCGGGGAGGTTGTCGGGCTTGTGGAGCGCGTCGAACAGCTCGTCGAGAGGCACGATCCCGCCGGACCGGCGCAGGAATCGCGACCGCACGATCATCTCCGCGTAGATCTCGCCGCCGACGACGGCCCGGTGCATGAGGTACACCGACTTGTCGTCATGGCCCAGCAGCCGCGACTCGATCGTGAACCGCTGCCACAGCTGCAGCGACTTGCGGAAGGTGATGGTCTCGCTCGCGACCACCGCGTACCAGCCGCGCTGCGAGAGCACGTCCCAGACGCCGGTGCGGATGAGCAGGTCGAAGCGGCCCAGGTCGAACAGCGACGCGTACCGGCCGTTGTTCATGTGCCCCAGCAGGTCGAGATCCGTCGGCAGGGTCCGCACCCGGATACGACCCACCACTCCCGGGTCGAGCCGGCCGCCACGGCGCAGCAGCACCCGCGCGCGCCAGATCGTCAGCAGGGTCCGCCAGATCACGTTCACGAGGGCTGAGATTAGCCGCATCGGCATCCATGGTCGTATTCCGTTGTCGCCGATCTACAGACGCGGCTCGCGTACCCGTGCACATAACTCAGGCAGTTCCGCCGCAAACCGGCCCGAACACCGCCGATACCGCAGAACTGCCTGAGTTATGAACGACTGCGGCATGGGGAAACACAGCGCGGGGACGGCTCAGACGTCGCTGAGCTCCTCGGCGGGCTCGCCGATGACGACCTTCTCGCCGTGTTCGACGTGCACGTACTTGCCCCCCATCAGCAGCGACGCGGCCGCGCCGATCAGCGACATCAGGGCCGCGGCGATGAACACGATGATCAGCCCGTCGTGGAAGGGCTCGGAGATCAGCTGCGGGAAGAAGGACTGCCCGGTGAGCGTCGCGGCGTCCGTCGACGAGAGCGTGTCGAGCACGCCGAGCGGCTCCAGGATCGACTGGATCGGGTTGTAGCCGAGGAACGCGGCGAACAGGCTGCCGACCGGCGGCGTCGCGGCCACCTCGGTCGCGATGTCCGACGCCACGCCGTTCGCGGTCAGCCCGGCGTACATCGTCTGCGGCAGGGTCGTCGCCAGGCCCGCGATCATGAGCGAGAAGAAGATGCCGATCGACAGCGAGTTACCGGCGTTCTGGAACGTGCCGGTCATGCCGGACGCCGCGCCGCGCTCGCTGGCCGGCACCGCGTTCATGATGGCGGTGCGGTTCGGGGCGGCGAACATGCCCGAGCCGACGCCGTTGAGGAAGGTGAGCACGGCGAAGACGCCGTAGTCGAAGTCCACCGGGATCAGCAGCAGCGCGACGAAGGTCACCGCGACCAGCACCAGGCCGCCGGTCGCGAACCACCGCGCCCCGAACCGGTCGGAGAGCGTGCCCGAGATCGGCCCGGAGACGAGGAACCCGATCGTCAGCGGCAGCAGGTAGATGCCGGCCCAGAACGGCGTGCTCTCGTACGAGAACCCGTGCAGCGGCAGCCAGATGCCCTGCAGCCAGATGATCAGCATGAACTGCAGCCCGCCGCGGCCGATCGAGGCCAGCAGGCCCGCGACATTGCCCCACGCGAACGCCTTGATCTGGAACAGCCGCACGTTGAACAGCGGCTGCGCGACCTTCAGCTCGACGAGCACGAAGACCACGAGCACCACGACGCCGCCGATGATCGCGCCCAGCACCCACGGGTTCAGCCACCCGGTCGAGCTGTCGCCGTAGGGCTGGATGCCGTAGGTGATGCCGGTGAGCAGGGCCACCAGGCCCACGGCGAACAGGATGTTGCCGAGCCAGTCGATCCGGCCCTCGCCCTTGGCGCCGACCTCGTGCAGCGAGACGAACGACCAGATGGCCCCGGCCACGGCGAAGGGGACGCTGACCAGGAACACGGCGCGCCAGTCGAGGGCGGCCAGCATCCCGCCGATGATCAGGCCCAGGAACGTGCCCGCGATCGCCGCGATCTGGTTGATGCCGATCGCCATGCCGCGCTTGCGCGCCGGGAACGCGTCGGTGAGGATCGCGGTCGAGTTCGCGAAGATCATCGACCCGCCGACCGCCTGCACGACGCGCCAGCCGATGAGCCACAGCGCCCCGGCGCCGGAGGTGAACGGGTCGAACACGAGCGCGACGGCGGACACCGCGAAGATCACGAAGCCGACGTTGTAGATGCGCACCCGTCCGTACATGTCGCCCATGCGGCCGAAGGTCATCGTGAGCACGGCGGTGACCAGGATGTAGCCCATCAGCATCCACAGCAGGTAGCTCACGTTGCTCGCCTCGAGCGGGTTGAGCTGGATGCCGGTGAAGATCGCGGGCAGCGAGATCAGCACGATCGAGCCGTTGATCGTGGTCATGAGCATGCCGAGCGTCGTGTTGCTCAGCGCGACCCACTTGTAGCGCGGATGCTCCCTGCTGAACATCCCGGTGCGTTCGCGTGCAGCGGTCTCGACCACGATTCCTCCGGTTCCCGGGGCTCATCGTCGAGCGCCACCTGTGATTCTGAATATCAACTCAGTATATACACTGAGGTATGTATCAGTGCGCGGTCGACGGCGGCATCCGACCCGATTTCGCCTCCGCATAGCGGACGCGTAGAGTCTGGCCATGACCCCCGAGACGATCGCGGACGCCGTTGTCCGCCCGGTCCGCGACGTGGATGCCGAAGCCCTGGGCCGCGTCCACGCACAGTGCTGGCACGAGACCTACGACCACCTGATCAGCAAGGCCGCGCTGGAGCGGGTCTCGCCCAAGCGGCTCGCCGAGCTGTGGACCCACTGGGCCGCGCAGGGCTCCGACTTCCGCATGAGCGCCGCCCTCGTCGAGGGCGAGATCGTGGGCTTCGTCGGCTCCGGGCCGGCCCGCGACCGGGATGCGCCGCGCGACCGCGAGCTGTACTTCATCTACCTGCTCGACGCGTTCCACGGCACCGGGCTGGGCCAGCGGCTGTTCGACGCCGCGATCGGCGCGGGCGAGCCGGCCTACCTCTGGGTCGCCGACGACAACCCGCGTGCGCACCGGTTCTACACGCGCAACGGCTTCGCCCTCGACGGCGCGACACACACCGAGCCGTTCCTCGGCGAGACGCTGACCGAGGTCCGCTTCGTGCGCTGAGCCGCCCGCGACAGGCTCGTCTTTCAGCGAGACCGCATCTGCGCGCCGAGACCGTGGCATCCACCCGCCGTCTCGGCGCGTGGATGCGGTCTCGCGGGGAGAGGACGCGCTCAGCGCATCGACACCTTGCCGAACAGGCGCGCGATCGGTGCGAGGACGAGCGGCCGCGCGGCGACCCAACCGGCGGCGATCAGCACGAGGGATGCGGCGAAGATCCAGAATCCGGCCCAGTTCACGGCATCCTGAGCCGCGTACATGTGGTTCAGGTTGCGCAGCGCCCCGGTCGCGAACACCAGCGTCACATGCACGACGATGAACACGACGAAGTAGACCATCACGGGGAAGTGGACCCTCCGCGCCACCTCGATCGGATAGATCCGGTTCAGGGTCCGCGCGTTCTTGGGCCAGACGCCGCTCATGCGCACGCCCGTGATCGCGGCGAGCGGCGCCGCGAGGAACACCGTCGCGAAGTAGGTCAGCACCTGCAGCGCGTTGTAGTTCACCCAGCCGTCCTCGGTAGGCCAGTCCAGCGAGGCGTATTGCAGCGCCGCCGAGACCGCGTTGGGGAACACGTCCCAGCCGGTGGGGACGATCCGCATCCACTGGCCGGTGACCAGCAGCAGGACGACGAAGACGGCGCCGTTGACGAGCCACAGGATGTCCAGCGACTGGTGGAACCAGAGCGCGAGCGAGATCTTGCGCTTGCGGTTCCACCTCGGCGTCCAGAAGGCGTTCGGGCGCTTCTCGCGGCGCACCTGCAGGCCGCTGCGGATGATCAGCACCATCAGGAACGCGTTGAAGAAGTGCTGCCAGCCGATCCACGCCGGCAGGCCGACCGGCGCCGTCGCCGGCAGCGGGCTGACGCCCGGGTAGGTCTCGAGGAACGCGCGCACGCCGTCGAGGGAGACGAGCCAGCGCACCAGCAGCACGGCCATCGCCGCGGCCCCGACGAGAGCGACGGTGCCGAGCAGGCCAGCGCCGAGCCACTGCCCGCGGGTGAACGGGCCGTAGCGCCTCGACTCCGGTGCGGGCTCGGGCGCCGTGAAGGCGTAACGGCCGGGGAACACCGTCGGGGTGAACGGCAGCGGCACGCTGAGGTCGACCGGCTCGCGTGCGGGCCGCTCCGTCCCCGTCGCCGTGGCCCCCGTCCCCGTCGCCGTGGCGCCCGCCTCTGTCGCGATGGCGCCCGTCCCCGTCGCGATGGCGCCTGTTCCTGTCGATGGCGCCTGAAGTTCCTGACGCCCTCCCCGGGAACTGGCGCCATCCTGGTGTGGAGGAGGCGCGGGGACGACGGATGGCGGGGGCCACGGCTCGCCGCCGGGCACCCGGGGCAGACCCCGGCGCACCGCCGGCGATCCGCCCTCGGCGGCCCCGGGCGCAGCGCCCGCAGCATCCGGCGTCCCCACGACCGCACCGTTTTCGTGCAATCGCGCACCACTTTCGCTACGCGATTGCACGACAACGTCGCTGTCACGGGGCTCGGCCGCCGACCCGGCGACCCGGGCGGATGTCTCGCCCGGGGGCGGCCAGGGCTCCCCTCCCGGAATCCGCGGCAGCCCGCGGCGCACGGCGCGCGCTGCCGCGGCCGCTGGTGCCGGTGGCGCAGGCGCCTCAGACACCGGTGCCACGGATGCGACCGGCGCCACGGATGCGGTCGGCGCAGCATCCGGTGCCGACTCAGCCGGCGCCACCACGACTGCGTGGTGGGGAGCCGCGGGCGGCTCGGCGACCGCGAGCCCGGGCACCTGGACCGCGGCCGGGGGCCACGGCTCGCCGCCCGGCACCCGGGGCAG
>NZ_JASGEL010000123.1:0-12670 GCF_047606385.1 Microbacterium sp. | reverse complement strand
GTCGCCCGCGCGACCGCCCTGCGCGGCGGCGGCCCTGCCGCCGCCGAGACCCACCGTGTCCGAGACTCCGCCGGCGACCGGGTTGGTCGCGCTCGGGTGGGCGATCGTGACCGCCGACCAGACCGCGGGCGTCAGCAGCAGCCCGACGGTGGTGGCGGCGAGGGTCAGCATCCGCAGCCGGTGACGGCGCCCGGTCAGCAGCAGCACGACCGCGATCGCGGCGACCACGGCCTGGATCGCGCCGGCGATGACGCTGTAGCCGCCCACGATGGCGCCGATGACCGCCGCCGTGGCGCCGGCGACCCCGACCAGCAGAGCGACCGGCCACGTCAGTCGCCGCCGCCGCGCGAACCCGACCACGAGCCCGATCGCGAGGGCCATCGGCACCGCGAGGGCCGCCGTGTAGAACTGATGCATCCCGTCGACGACCGAGAACATCCCGGCGAAGGTGACGAACCAGACGGTCACCAGCAGGGCGAGCGCGCGCGGCACCCGGATGACCCACAGCACGACCAGCGCCGCTGCACTGGCCGGGATCAGCCACGCGATCTGCCCGATCAGCTCCGTGTTGAACAGGCGGAGCAGCCCCGGATCGCCGGAGAACGGCGGAGTGAAGGAGCGATACGCATCGGCATCCGCCGTCGCGCTGAACCGGCCGAGCCCGTTGTAGCCGAACACCATCTCCCACGGGCTGTTGTGCAGGGTGCTGCCGATGTAGGGACGCGCGTCGGCGGGGACGACCGAGACGATCACGACCCACCACAGCGATGCCGCGAGACTCACGACACCGGCGACGAGCAGGTGCAGGATGCGGCGGAGCCACGACTGCCGGGTGCACAGATAGGCGAGCCCCAGCGCCGGCCACACCGCCCATGCCTCGAGCATGTAGAACTGGAACGACAGCGCGATGCACAGCCCCGCGACCATCAGCCGTCCCAGGCCCGGGCGCTCGATCGTCCGCAGGGCCGCCCAGGCCGTGAGGGCCAGCCCGAGCACGAAGAACGTCTCGGGCTGATTCGACCGGGCCACGGCGACGAGGATCGGCGTCACCGCCACCACCGCCCCCGCGATCAGCCCGCCGGTCGTCCCGGCGAGCCGACGCACGGTGAACGCCACGAGCAACGCCGCCGCCACCGCCGCCAACGAGTTGGGGAGGATCACCGCCCACGTCGAGTAGCCGAACACGCGCACGAACAGCGCCGGGACCCAGAAGGATCCCGGGATCTTGTCGAGCGTGACGGTGCCGGCCGGGTCGATCGCGCCGAAGAAGAAGTTCGACCAGGACTCGCTCATCGACAGCGCGATGGAGGCGTAGTACGCCGACAGGGACCCTGCCCACACGCCCCAGCCGGTCAGCACGGCACCGAGGACGCCGATCGTCGTGACGCCGATACGCCAGGGCCATCCGCCGCGGGGGCGCCGCGACGTCGCGAACGGGAACGCGATGGCGGGAACGAGGGTCGTCACCCGCGCACGATAGGCGCGACGGCGGGGGCGGCGCCGTGGGCGGCCTATGAATCGGCTGCGACCGTGGCGAATCCGTCGATCGCGTCGGCGAGCGCGTTCAGCAGCGCCTCCGTCCGCTCGGCCTCGGCGTCGTCCAGCCCGGCCGCGACGTCCATCATCGTGCGGTACACCGCCCCGTAGATCTCGTCGATGCGCGCGGCGGCGGCGGGCACCGCGGTGAGCACGGTGCTCCTCCGGTCGCTCGGGTGCGGGCCCCGCACGAGGTGTCCCGCGCGCTCGAGGTGGTCGATCACGCCGGTCACCGCGGCGGGCTTCACCTCGAGGTGGTGGGCGATGTCGGTCGGCGTGGTCGGCAGCTGCTCCCGCTGCCGACGGATGACGTGCCGCAGCGCGAGCAGCTCGCCCTCCGAGACGTTCATCGCCGCCGCGCATCGGTCGCGCATGGCCAGCTCGGCGAGCTCGAATCGGCGCAGCGCACGCATCACACGCTGGCCGCGCGCCAGGTCACGGTCGGCGTGGTCCCACGGCGTCGCCTCGAACTCACTCCACATGATCCGGATCATGGTAGTCAGGATGGATGATTACCCGCAAGCGGGAATTATCCGTTTGGCATAACACTAGTTCAGTTAGTAATTTGGGTCTCAGCCGACCACAACAGGAGGGACCCCCGCATGGGACAGCTGTACTACGGCGCGAGTTCGACGCCGATCGAGGTTCCCGACCGTCTTCTGGCGCACGTCAAGGTCGTCGTGGCCACCAAGCTCCGCCGCGGCGAGAGCTTCACGATCAACTGGACGGGCTCGCACAGCCGTGAGTCGATCTGGGTGCAGCAGTCGATCCCGCTGCGGTTCGTCTTCGCCTCCCCCGAGCCCGAGACGCTCGATCCCGAGCTCATCGCCGCGCTGGCCCGCACGAGCAGCATCACCGGCGGCCTGCAGCTGAGCGCCGCCGAGGATCGGGATGCCGCCGTCCCCGTGCGGTCGGCGTCCGTCCCGGTCGCGGCGTGATCGGCTACGCGGACACGACCGCGATCGAGATCGCGGTCGAAACCGAGGTGACCTGGCACGAGCCCGACCGCGGCGGCGGACGACCCGTCTGAGCTCGTACTGCCGTACGCTGTCAGAACGCAAGGGGAGTACTCCCGAGCGGCGCGGCCGTCAATACGGATGCCACCCGGCATCCCGGTCCGCCGGTCCGATCGACGGGTGGAGGAGACCTTCGGGCTCGTCATCGACCCCTCGGAGCATCCATGCAGATCACCCCGCTCGTCTGGACCGTCACGATCGTCGTGACGGTCGCGTTCTTCGTCTACGAGTTCTTCGCCCATGTGCGCAAGCCGCACGAGCCGACCATCGCCGAGTCCGCGCGCTGGTCCGTGTTCTACATCTCCCTGGCACTGCTGTTCGGCGTCGGCATCGGGCTCGTCGCGGGCTGGGCGCCCGCCGGCGAGTACCTCGCCGGCTACCTCACCGAGAAGGCGCTGTCGCTGGACAACCTCTTCGTCTTCCTCATCGTGATGAGCGGGTTCGCCGTGCCGAAGGCGTACCAGCAGAAGGTGCTGATGATCGGCATCGTCATCGCGCTGATCATGCGCGGCGCGTTCATCGCCGCGGGTGCGGCGCTGATCGAGAACTTCTCGTGGGTGTTCTACCTGTTCGCGGCGCTGCTGCTGGTGCTCGCCTGGCGCCAGGTCGCGAGCCACGGACACGAGCCCGACCCGACGAGCAACGTGTTCGTACGGGTGGCCCGTCGTGTCCTGCCGGTCAGCGACGTCTACGACCGCGACCGGCTGACGACCCGTGCCGGCGGGCGGTGGATGGTCACTCCGATGCTGCTGACCGTCGTCGCGATCGGGTTCATCGATCTCGTCTTCGCCCTCGACTCGATCCCCGCGATCTACGGCCTCACCCGGGAGCCCTACATCGTGTTCACGGCGAACGCCTTCGCACTGATGGGGCTGCGACAGCTGTTCTTCCTCGTCGGCGGACTGCTCGAGCGGCTCGTGTACCTGTCCCAGGGACTCGCCGTCATCCTCGCGTTCATCGGGGTGAAGCTGCTGCTGCACGCCCTGCACGTCAACGAGGTGCCGTTCGTCAACGGCGGCCAGGGTGTCTCGTGGGCGCCGGAGATCCCGATCTGGTTCTCCCTCGTCTTCATCGGCGCCACCATCGCCGTCGCCGTCGTCGCGAGCCTGCTCAAGACCCGCGCCGGGCGGGTCCGCTCCTAACCTCGGCGGCGCGTCGTGTCAACCCTCCTGCACGGCCCGGCGCGGAGTACGCATACTGGAGGCTGGCAACACCGCCGCCTGACGTGTTCGGGTCACCGAGGGCGAGTGAAGACGCGAGCAGGCTCTGCCGATCGCGTAGGAGATGCCCTTCCGATCCCCCCAATCGGGAGGGCGTCTCCGCGTCCGCTGCGAGTCCTACCGGACGCGGCTGCGTGCCGGTGAGGCGGGCGCGCGAGAGCGATGGTGCATGCTCAGCGCGACGAGCGACGCCAGGCACAGCGCCGTCACGCCGAGGAAGACGATGACGCCGGCCAGTCTGGAATCGAGGAGCGCTTCCGGCGCGCTCGCGACGCCGACTCCCCAGAGGACGAGCAGGACTGCGCCGAGTCCCGCTGCTGCCGCCACGGTGATCTGGATCACACGGACCATGAGGACTCCCTTGTCCACGGTGGTGCTCACTGGATGGTGCTTTCGGTGGGAGTGAGCATAGGGCATCTCCGCCCCCGAGCCGCTATCGCGCGCGCGGCTTGTGCAGAAATCACCGGGACGCCGTCGCCGCTCAGACGATGAGTCGCTGGACCCGTGCCAGCAGCTCGCGGGGCGAGAACGGCTTGGTCACGTAGTCGTCGACCCCCGCGGCGTAGGCCGAGGCGATGTCGGCTTCCTTCGCTCGTGCGGTCAGCATGAGGATGCGCGTGCGCTCGAACCGTGCGTCGGCGCGCAGCTCCGTGCACACCTCGATGCCGTTCTTGCGCGGCATCATCCAGTCGAGGATCACCAGGTCCGGGGCGTCGACCCGCGCCGCCACGATGCCCTCCTCGCCGTCGGACGCGACGAGGACGAGGTGCCCGGAGGCCGTCAGCCGGAACCGGATGAGCTCGGCCACATCCGCGTCGTCCTCGACCACGAGAATGCGCGCCACACTCATCCCCTTCCGGCCGCCCCCTCCGCAGACGGTACTCCCCCGGGGTGCCGGACGCCTATCACGACGCGGTATACGGTTTCGATATGCAGCCGGCGTCGCGCCCCGATCGTCTGTCGACGCCGGCCGCGCCGCCGTGGGCGGCCCCGTGGTGGGTGTGGCCGATCGCCGCCGCGGTCATCTTCCTCGCGGCCGGCCTCGGCCTGCGATTCTCACCGGTGGGCAGCGCGGTCGCGGCGTGGTGGCCGGGCGCCGGCCTGTCGGTGCTGTTCGTCCTGCTGGCCGGGCCGCGACGGCGCTGGACGGCGGTCGCCCTCGTGCTCGTCGTCACCGCCGTCGCCAACGTCACGTGGGGGCGGGAGCCGCTGGTGAGCCTGCTGTTCGGCGTCGCCAACGCCGCCGAGACCGCGACCATCTCGCTGCTGCTGCAGCGCCCGCACATGGCGTTCCAGCTGGAGACGACCCGCAACGCCGTGCGCTTCGTGCTGGCGGTCGTGGTCGGCGCGCTCGTGATCGGGACGCTCGCGGGCGCCGCCGTCGCCGCGGTGGACGGCACGGTCTTCCTCGACTCCGCCCTGCACGCGGCGACCTCGCACGCGGCCGCCGTGCTGCTCATCGCCCCGTTCGGCGTGCTGCCGCCACCCGCCCCGGAGAAGGCCCACTGGCCGGAGGTCATCGGGCAGAGCCTGCTGATGGCGGTCACGATCGTGCTCGTCTTCTCCCCCATCACGAACCTCCCGCTGTCGTTCCTGCCGTTCGCGTTCATGGCGTGGGCCGCGTTCCGGTTCCCGATGCCCATGGCGCTCGCGCAGACGCTCGCCACCGCGGTCGCCGTGCTCGTGTTCACGCTGGCCGGCGGCGGACCCTTCGCCGTGCCCGAGCTGACCTCGTTCGAGCTCGTGCTCGTGGTCGAGGCGTACATGATCGTGCTGGCGGTGTTCGCCATCCTGCTGGGGACCGCACGATACGAGGTGCGTCAGGCCACGCGCACCGCCCTGACCGTCTCCCAGGTGATCACCGGCGGGTTCGTCGACTCCCGGGTCGGCCTTCTCATCGGCGAGGACCTCGAGACGACGCCGCGGGTGCTGTGGGCGAACCGCGCCGCCGTGGACGCCGTGGGCGCGGAGCTGTCCGACGACGGGACCTGGGCCGGCCCGCTCGCGCGCAGCGCTCGCGCGTCGTTCATCGAACAGGTCGAGACGATGTACGAAGACCCGGTGACCGGGTCGACGTTCAGTCTGGTCGCGAACCGGGTCGCGGGTGACCAGACGCGCTTCGCCGTGCAGCTGGTGGACGTCGCCGCGGCGATCCGCATGGCGCAGGCGCGCCACGACGCCGAGATCGAGCGCGAGGTCGCGCGTCGCATCCGCGTCGACCTGGAGCGTCAGCGCGACGACTTCATCGCGACGACGAGCCATGAGCTGCGCACCCCGATCACCAGCATCCGGGGGTATGCCGAGCTGCTCGCCGACACGCCGTCGCTCGGACCGCTCGAACGTTCGTGGGTGGAGATCATCGACCGGAACACGGCGCGGCTGACCGACCTGGCCGCCGATCTGCTGGCCCTCGGCCGTGCCAGCGCGGATCCCACCCCGCGGTCGGCTGAGTCCGTCGCGCTGCGCGCGCTCGTCGCGGACGTGGTCGCGATGCACCAGCCGATGGCCGCCGGCAAGCAGATCACCGTCGAGGTGGAGATCGCGGAGGCCACGCGCGTCCGCTGCGCGCCCGACGACGCGAGCCGAGCCCTCGGGAACCTCCTCTCGAACGCGGTGAAGTTCACGCCGCCCGGCGGCCGCATCCGCATCACCGAGGCGGAGACGGACGGGCGCCCCTCGGTGTGCGTGCGTGACACCGGGCCGGGGATGTCCCCGGAGACTCGCGCGCACGCGTTCGAGCGCTTCTACCGGGGTGCCGACGCCGAACGCGCGAGCACGCCGGGCACGGGTCTCGGGCTGGCGATCGCGGCGGAGCTGGCCGCCCGCAACGGCGGCGAGATCCGGCTGGGCGACGCGCCGGACCGGGGCGTCGAGGCGACCCTGGTGTTCCGGGACCCGACGACGGAGTAGCTCCGGTCAGCGTACGACGGCGGTGACGGCGTTCAGATGCGCGAGGACCTCTTCGCTGACCGAGCCGAGCAGGAACCGTGCGAAACCGCTGCGGCCGTGCGAGCCGACCACGACGAGAGACGCGGACTCCCCCGCATCGCCGATGACCAGCGCCGGGTCGCCCTCGCCCACGTTCGTGGTCACCTCGAGCCCGGGGTGCGCCGCGCGCACGGCCTCGACCACGCGGTCCACGTTGCCCTGGGTGATGCCCTCGAGATCGGTGAGATAGACGTCGGGGTAGACGCCGAAGTCGCCGGGCACCGCCACCGGCAGCCAGGCGGAGACCACCACGAGCGGCTCGGCGAGGCGTTCGGCCTCACCGGCCGCGAAGGTGATCGCCGCGTTCGAGGTCTCGGAGCCGTCGACGCCGACGATGACGCCGAGACGTTCGGCCGTGCCCAGCTCGGGCACGACGACGACCGGGCAATGCGCACCGGCCGCGATGCGATGGCCGTGCTGACCGCGACGGCCGCGGCCACGGGGCTCCCCGCCGATGACGAGGAGCTGCGCCTGCGCGCTGGCCTCGATCAGCAGCGCCACCGGATCGCCCGAGGTGACGCGCGCCTCGATGTCGACGCCGGATGCCGCGAGGTCCGCGGTGACCGCCTGCAGCCGATCGGCGACCGTGTCGGCGACACGCGAGACGATCTCCTCCTCGCCGACAGCTCCGACCGCACCGCCGATGACCGAGAACAGCACGAGCCTGCTGCCGAGGTCACGGGCGCGCTGCGACGCCCAGTCCAATGCGCGGCGCGACGCCGCCGCATCCGTCACTCCGACGATGATCGTGTCCACCATGACGATTCCCTCCCGGCCTCCCCCACGCAAGGCTAGCGCGAGCGTCGGGCTCGGCGGGCCTCGATCCCCACGACGATGAGCAGACCGATGCAGGCGCCCGCGGTGTTGGCCACGATGTCGAGCACGCTGGGGGTGCGCAACGCGAGCACGATCCCCTGCACCGACTCGATCACCACGGTCGTCACGAACGCGATCGGCAGCACGAGATAGCGCGACTGGCGCAGGATCAGGGCGAGCAGGACGCCGAACGGCACGAACAGCAGGATGTTGGCGCCGAACTCGACTCTCGCGTAGGTGAGCACCGGGACGATCCGCCGCACGAACGCGAGCAGCGGACCCGCATCCTGATCGACCGGGGTCGGCCACACCGCGATCGCGGCCAGCAGCAGCGCGTAGACCCACAGCCACGCCTTCGGCGACCGGACGAGCCGCGCGAGGAACGGCGCAACGACGGAGCGGCGCGAATGCATGTGGCCTCCCGGCTCGGGCGCTGCGGCGGCGCCGCGCAGGGTGTGGGCAGATTCTACCGGCGTCCCGGGCGCACGCGACGCCCCGTCGCCCGCGCTGTAGAGTCCTCCCGTGACCACCCGTGCCGCGCCGCCGACCCCGCGGCGAGCGCGCGGGCTGCCGCGATGGCTGATCCTCACGATCGTCGCGGCCGCCCTCGTGGTCGTGATCACGATCGTCGCGACGATCGCCTGGCTCGTGACGACCGGGGTGCGGCTGCTGAACGCACAGCCTCCGGGCGTCGGCACCCGCATCGTGGCTCCCACCGAGTCGAAGGCGGCCCAGGCGGCGGCATCCGGCACTCTCTCCGGCGACGAGCAGGACGCCGCGGAGTACCTGGCCGCGCAGCCCACGGCCTACTGGCTCACCCCGGAGATCGACCCGATCGGCGAGGTCGGCAGCCGCATCCTGAACCTGGCCACCGAGGCACGTGACCAGGACGCCGCGATGGCCATCGTCGTCTACGGCCTCCCGGAGCGCGACTGCAGCGCCGGGGAGTCCTCCGGGGGGCTGGACGACGCCGACTACGACACGTGGACCGCGGAGATCGGGCAGGCGCTGAGCGCCGTCACCGACGTGCAGAAGATCGTCGTCCTCGAACCCGACAGCCTCGCGCAGGCCCCGGACTGCGGCAACATCGATCAGCGCGTCGTGGAGCTGCGCAACGCGATCGACAGCATCAGCGACATCGACACCTGGATCTACCTGGACGGCGGTCACTCGAACTGGCTGTCCGTCGACGAGCAGGCCGACCTGATCCAGCAGGTCGGCGACCAGGACAAGGTGCGCGGATTCGCGGTGAACGTGTCGAACTACAACAGCACGGTCGACGAGTTCTCGTATGCGCACGAGCTCGCCGACGCTCTCGGCTGGGGCCACGCCCTCATCGACACGTCGCGTAACGGCGCCGGCGCCGACGGCACCAACTGGTGCAACCCGCCGGGGCGCCTGGTGGGAGATGCCGGCGGCACGTACGGCGACGACGTGGTCGACACGAACCTGTGGATCAAGCCGCCCGGGGAGAGCGACGGCGAATGCAACGGCGGTCCCACCGCCGGGACGTGGTGGCCGGCCGGCTCGGTCGCGTTGACGAGCGCCGTGCTGCCGTGACGGGCCGGGTACGAGCACCGCAGCCGGTGTGGGACAATAGCGACGCACATCATCCTCTCGCCCGTGACGCCGAAGGCATGACCGTATGAGCGACACCCCGCAGGGACAGAAGACAGCTGTCATCGTCGAAGACGATCCCGATGTGCGTCATCTGCTGGTCGAAGTCCTCGAGGCCGCCGGCTTCTCCACCGTCTCGGTCGGAAACGGCATCGACGGTGTCCGGGCCGTCATCTCCTATCAGCCGCTGATCACGACCCTCGACGTCAACATGCCCGGCATCGACGGATTCGAGGCCGCGCGCCGCATCCGCGAGCAGAGCAACACGTACATCGTCATGCTCACCGGCCTCGCCGATGAGGCGGACGCGGTGCTGGGGCTGAGCGCCGGAGCCGACGACTACATCGTCAAGCCGTTCCGGCCGCGGGAGTTCCGCGCCCGCATCGAGGCGCTGCTGCGGCGACCGCGGCCGGGGTCGGAGGCTCCTCCGGTGACGCTGCGGCAGGAGAGCGTCGGCCCGTCGTTCCCGGGGGCACGACCCCCGCTGACCGCGGGCGTCCCCGTCGTGCGGGTCGACGAGCCGCTGCCTGCCGTGGAGGACTATCCGGCGGTCGCGGCGATGCCGGATCCGCCCGTCCCCGTGATCGTCCCCAGCGCCGATGTCGCCGTCAGCCCCTCCCGTCCGCTGGTGGCGGCCGGCGGCGGGTACTGGGTGACCCACCGCGACCTGCAGCTGAACCCGGAGACCCGGGTCGTGCTCGTCGCCGGCGCGAACGTCGAGCTCACGCGGACCGAGTTCGACCTGCTGGCGACGCTGCTCGAGTCCAAGCGCCGGGTGCGCAGCAAGGCCGATCTGACCCTCGTGCTGCGCGGCGAGTCCTACGTCACCTCGTACTACGTCGGCGAGGCCGACAAGCGGGCGGTGGAGGCGCACATGACGAACCTGCGACGCAAGCTCGGCGACAACCCCGCCAACCCGCGATACGTGGAGACGGTCCGTGGGGTGGGGTACCGGCTGACGCCCGAGCTGCTCGCTCCCTGAGCGCCGCTCAGACCCGGTAGCCCTGGTGCCGGCGGACGAGCTTCGTGAACATGAGCAGCGTCTGCAGCACCGTCACGACCCCGACGATCGGCCATCCGACCCACAGGATCGAGGACTGCGTCACCGGGCCGAGCATGTTCCAGATGATCGCCATCGTCAGCAGCACCGCGATCAGCAGGATCATCGGCACCCAGTGCCCGGCTGCCGCGCCGCCCTTCTCCGCCTTGGCCTGCATGGCCCAGTTGTCGACCTTCTTGCGGGAGAGGAAGCGGCTCCACGACCGCAGGAAATGGCCCAGCCGGATCCACATGAACAGCTCCGCCGGGAAGATCAGCAGGGCGAACAGGATGTCGCGCTGATCGCAGTACTTCATGGTCCGGGCGATGCGGAGGTTCAGCAGCATGGCGGTGGCGACGGGGATGAGCCACAGCGGCGAGAAGACGAACGCGTTGATCGACAGCGAGCCGGCCAGCAGGACGAGGAACGCGACGCGCACGAACAGGTTCGTCAGCATCCCGAAGTTCTCGAACCACCGCAGCCGCAGGTTGGGGTGGAACGGCTGGCCCTTCGTGTCGCCGCGCTGACCCGGCCACATCAGCTCGATCGCGCCGTAGGTCCACTTCACCTGCTGCGCGTCGTAGCCCTTGAGCGTGGTCATGCCGCCCACGTTGGCGCGGGCGTACGGGCTGATCTTGGTGAGGTATCCGGCGCTCTTGATCTGCAGCGACAGCAGCGAGTCCTCCACCTCGGAGTCCTTCACCCACGGCGTCGTCTGGTGGTTGGCCTTCATGGCGTCGCGCAGCGCGTTCGTGGAGAAGATCGAGAACTGACCGCCCAGCACGGCCATGTTGCGCCCCCGCAACAGGTTCTGCAGGTTGAACGCCGCGAACTGGGTGCGCTGGCCGGCGATGAGGAACTTCGCGAGCCAGCCCTTGATCGGACGGTCGTCGATCGTGAAGATCGCCGAGATGCCGCCGATG
This sequence comes from Microbacterium sp., assembly GCF_047606385.1. Lineage (GTDB taxonomy): Bacteria > Actinomycetota > Actinomycetes > Actinomycetales > Microbacteriaceae > Microbacterium. The sequence continues at coordinate 1,515 of NZ_JASGEL010000123.1, read as the reverse complement.
CGGGAGTCGCTGATCGCCTCCGTCTCGAGGTACTCCACCGCTCTGGGATGGGCGATCGTGTCGCCGTCGACGCCGAGCAGGAAGTCGCAGCCCTCGACCAGGGAATAGCCGTAGTTGAGGGCGCCGACCTTCTTGTCGGGGTTCTTGCCGATGTCGTGCACGAAGACCTCGGTGAACTGCTCGCCGAGCTCGGTGGTGATCTCGTGGGGTCCGGCGTACTCGGCGGAGATCTTCGCGGTGTCGTCGGTGGTGTTGTTGATCACGACGTGGATGACGTCGGGCACCCGTGTCTGCTTCAGCAGCCCCTCGATGACGTCGGCGATCGACTCCTCCTCGTTGTACGCCGGGATGACGCAGCCGATCGTGGAACGGTGGACGTTGGTCTCTTCGAGCACCGCCATGAAGTCCTCGTCGAAGCTCGTCCCGGGATCGGTGAGGAACGGGTCGTCGGAGACGGGGTGCGCGGACTGGGCCGCCGCGAGGGCGGGGTGGTTCATCCGGGGGTCGGACACGGGGCATTCACTCCTGGTCAGCGGCGCGTGGACTCTCCGACGCGATAACCACCTTGCTACACTCGCCGCAAGAACCACCCCGTTCTTGCCGAGCTTCAGCGCAAGATTCGCGCAAGATCGTCGTCGCGAGCCTCGATTCGGACGGAGCAATGATGGGTGTGCTGGGGGTCAGCGCTCTCGTGGGAGTGTGTCTGCTGGTGGCCGGCGGCATCCTGACGGCACGTCATGGCGCCATCCGGGACGAGGGACCGCGCGGCGCGCTGCTGCGGCCCGTCGCGGTCGCGGCGATCACGGCGCTGCTGTGCGCCGTGATGTACCTGGCCGACTACAACGGGGCGTCGGGACTGCCTCTCGTGATCGCGAACGGCAGCATGGTGCTCGCGCCGGCGATGATCTGGGTCGCGATGAGCCGGGCAGGCGGCCGGTCGCCGCTCGCCGTCGTCGTGGCTCTGTCCCTGACCGCCGTCGCCGCTGCGGCCACGGCGCTCGCCCCCGGGGTGGTCGCCGGGGCGGTGAAGGTCGGCGCACTGCTGGTGGTCTGCGCACTGGCGGCGGCGGAGACCTGCCGGTCGCCGGTGGCCGGGCTGCGCGGCGCTCGACTGATCCGTGCCGTGATGATCGGCTATGCGGCCTTCTGCGCCCTGCGCATGGCGATCAGCGCCGCGTTCGGGTTCGCGCCGGCGTACGCCGCCTGGGGAGCGATGACGCAGCTGACGACGCTGCTCGGCGTGCTGGCCGTCGTCCTCAGCGGCGCGGGGACCTGGCTCATGGCGGCCCATCTGGGGGATGCCGACGCCCACCGCGCCCCGGGACGGGACGAGATCAGGGAGTGGGTGCGCACACGACTGGAGGCCGGGGAGCCGGTGGTGCTGTTCACGCTCTCCCTGCCGGATCTGCCGTTGATCCGTGCCGCGCACGGTGCCGCGCGGGCGGAGTCGATCCAGGCGGCGCTGCGGCGCGCGGCGGTGGACGTCGCCCCGGCCGGCGCCCCGGTCGCGGCGTG
>NZ_JASGEL010000122.1:0-5758 GCF_047606385.1 Microbacterium sp. | reverse complement strand
TGGTCGACCCGGCGCGCGGCGGCGCGGCGGCCCTCGCCCGGTTCGCCGCCGCCGCGCACGAGCACGGCCTCGGCGTGCTCGTGGACGTCGTGCCCAACCACATGGGCGTCTCGGCGCCGATCGAGAACCCGTGGTGGTGGGACGTGCTGCGCCGCGGCCGCGCGTCGCCGCACGCGGAGGCGTTCGACATCGACTGGGAGCTCGGCGGCGGGAGGGTGCGGCTGCCGATCCTCGGCGTCACGCCGGCCGAGGCGCTCGCCGACATCCGGGTCGTCGCCGCTTCGCCGTCACGCGACCGCCGAGATCTCGTGCGATCCGACGCCACGAATGATGCGCAGGCGCACGAAATCGACGCGGACACGGGGCACGGATGCGGCCTGCTCCGCTACTTCGACCACCTGCTTCCGCTCGCGGACGGCTCGTTCGACGGCATCGACGACCCGGTCCGGCAGCTGCCCGAGATCCTCGCCCGGCAGCACTACGAGCTGCGGTTCTGGCGCGACGAGCAGGCCGAGCTGAACTACCGGCGCTTCTTCGCGGTCACGACCCTCGCCGGGGTGCGCGTGGAGCTGCCCGGGGTGTTCGCCGAGGCCCACGCGGAGATCCTGCGCTGGGTGCGGGAGGGGCTCGTCGACGGGCTGCGCGTCGACCATCCGGACGGGCTGGCGGATCCCGGCGCATATCTCGACCGGCTCGCGGCGGCCACCGGCGGCATCCCGGTGTGGGTCGAGAAGATCCTCGAGCACAGCGCGAGCGATCACCCCGAGCGGCTGCAGCCGGAGTGGGCCACGGCCGGCACGACCGGCTACGACGCGATGGCCGAGATCGACCGGGTCCTCGTGGATCCGGCGGGCGAGGCGCCGCTCGACGAGCTGGACGCGCAGCTGCGCCACGACAGCGGCCTGCCGCCGTACCCTGGCTGGGACGAGCTCATCCACGGCACGAAGCGGATGATCGCCGACACGATCCAGGGCTCCGAGGTGCGGCGGCTGGTGCGGGTGCTGCCCGCGGCCGTGCGCGACCAGCTCGGCGCGGACCTCGCGCGGGACGCGCTCGCCGAGCTGCTGGCCTGCTTCCCGACCTACCGCTCGTACCTGCCCGCGGGGCGGGAGTGGCTCCGGGATGCCGCGGCCACCGCATCCGCCCGCCGCCCCGACCTCGCCGCCGCCGTCGCCGCGCTGGTCGTCGTTCTCGCAGACCCGGCCGAGGAGGCGGCGCGCCGGTTCCAGCAGACGACCGGCCCGGTCATGGCGAAGGGCGTCGAGGACACCGCGTTCTACCGGGCCACGCGGCTCGGCACCCTCACCGAGGTCGGCGGCGACCCGTCGGTGTTCGCGCTGCCGGTCGCGGGTCTGCACGCCGCGTTCGCGCGGCGCCAGGCGGAGTGGCCGCTGGCGCTGACCGCGCTGTCCACGCACGACACGAAGCGCGGCGAGGACGTGCGCGCCCGGCTGTCCGTGCTCGCCGAGCTGCCGCGGGAGTGGGCGCGGGTGCTCGCGCGGCTGCGCGCGCACGGCTCCACCGGGCACGGGCCGTTCGACGCGCTGCTGTGGCAGGCGATCGTCGGCGCGTGGCCGGCGTCGCCGGCGCGGCTGCACGCGTACGCCGAGAAGGCGGCGCGCGAGGCGGGCGAGGGCACGACATGGCTGGAGCCGGATGCCGCGTTCGAGGCGCGCATGCACGCGCTCGTCGACGCCGCGTTCGGGGACGCGAGGCCCGTCGTGGAGGCCTTCGTCGCGCAGATCGCCGGCTACGGGTGGTCGAACTCGCTGTCGGCGAAGCTGCTGGCCCTCGCCGGGGCGGGCGTGCCCGACGTGTACCAGGGATCCGAGCTGTGGGAGACCTCGCTCGTCGACCCCGACAACCGCCGCGCGGTCGACTTCGCCGAGCGGGCGCGGACGCTGGCGCGGCTCGACGCGGGATGGCTGCCCCCGGTCGACGCCACCGGCGCGGCGAAGCTGCTGCTCGTCTCGCGCGCGCTGCGGCTGCGACGCGACCGGCCGGAGCTGTTCGCCGGGTACCGTCCGCTGCAGGCGGTGGGCGCGGCGTCCGGACACGCGATCGCGTTCGACCGGGGCGGTGCCATCGCCGTCGCGACGCGGCTGCCGGTCGGGCTGGAGCGCGCCGGCGGCTGGCGCGACACCGCGGTGCTGCTGCCCGCCGGGCGCTGGCGCGACGAGCTGACCGGTGCCGTGTTCGCCGCCGGCGGCGCACCGCTGGCCGCCCTGCTGGCCCGCTACCCGGTCGCGCTGCTCGCGCCCGCCCCCACCGACCGCTGAGCCGCCCCACCCTGAGCCCCTATGTCCCACTTTGGCGCGGTTCATGTCCCACTTCGGCCCGGAAAGCGACCGCCATACCGCGCCGAAGTGGGACACGCCCGCGGGGAGAAACCTCACCGCCCCACGAACCGAAGGAGCAGCCGATGATCGAGGTGTGGGCGCCGCAGGCGCAGCGGGTGCTGATGCGGCGGCCGGACGGCGCCGCCGACGTCGAGCTCGCGCGTGGGGCCGACGGCTGGTGGCGGGCGGATGCCGGGCTCGCCGACGGCGAGCGGTACGGCTTCGTCGTGGACGACGGCGAGCTGCGGCCCGACCCCCGCTCGCGCCGGCAGCCGGACGGCGTGCACGCGGCATCCGCCTGGGTCGACCAGTCCGTCCTCGACGCCGGTCGCACCGACGGCGGCTGGCGCGGACGCCAGCTCGCGGGCGGCCTCGTCTACGAGCTCCACATCGGCACCTTCACCCCCGAGGGCACGCTGGACGCCGCGATCGGCAGACTCGACCATCTCGTCGGCCTGGGCGTCACGCACGTCGAGCTGCTGCCGGTGAACGGCTTCAACGGCACGTGGAACTGGGGCTACGACGGCGTGCTCTGGTACACCGTGCACGAGGCCTACGGGGGCCCCGCCGCCTACGCGCGCTTCGTCGACGCCGCGCACGCGCAGGGCTTGGCCGTCATCCAGGACGTCGTCTACAACCATCTGGGGCCCAGCGGCAACTACCTGCCCGAGTTCGGCCCGTATCTGCGCACCGGATCACGCAACACCTGGGGCGACTCCGTCAACCTCGACGAGCCCGCGGTGCGCTCCTACATCGTCGAGAACGCGCTGATGTGGCTGCGCGACTACCGTGTCGACGGCCTGCGGCTGGACGCCGTGCACGCGCTGCACGACGAGCGCCCGGTGCACATCCTGCAGGAGCTGGCGACGGCATCCGACGCCCTCTCCGCGCACGAGGGCCGGCCGCTGACGCTCATCGCCGAGTCGGACCTGAACGACCCCACGCTGATCCTGCCGCGCGAGGCCGGGGGGTACGGCCTGACGGCGCAGTGGAGCGACGACTGGCACCACGCCGTCCACGTCGCCCTGACCGGCGAGACCGCGGGCTACTACGAGGACTTCGCCGACCCGCAGGCGCTGCCGAAGGTCTGGACGCAGGGCTTCTTCCACGACGGCACGTACTCGTCGTTCCGCGGACGGGACCACGGCCGCCCCCTCCCGCCCGAGGTGCCGGCCTGGCGGCTGATGACGTTCGCGCAGGACCACGACCAGATCGGGAACCGCGCCGCCGGCGACCGCCTCGCCGCCTCGGTCAGCCCGGAACGCCTGGCCGTGGCGGCGGTGCTCACCCTGACCGCGCCCGGCACGCCGATGCTGTTCATGGGGGAGGAGTGGGGTGCGACGACGCCGTGGCAGTTCTTCACCTCGCACCCGGAGGAGTGGCTCGGCGAGGCCGTGCGGAAGGGGCGCGCCGAGGAGTTCGCGCAGATGGGATGGGACTCCTCGCTCGTGCCCGACCCGCAGGATCCCGCGACCTTCGAACGGTCGAAGCTGCGGTGGGACGAGGCCGCCGGGGGCGCGCAGCTGCGGCTGCTGACGCTGTACCGGGCCCTCGCGCAGCTGCGCCGCGCGCGTCCCGAGCTGACCGACCCGTCGTCGGCCGCCCTGGCGGCGGCGGACGAGACCCCGGACGCCGCGCCGTCCGCGCGCCGGTTCGCCCTGCGTCGCGGCACGCTCCGCGTGCTCGCGAACCTGTCCCCGGAGCCGTGGGACGTCCCCCAGCTGCCCGGCGAGGCGGTGCTGCTGGCGACGGCGGGCACCGGCCCGCGGTTCCGCAGCGGCGTGCCCGCGGGGGTGCTGCGGCTGCCGCCCGACTCCGCCGCGGTGCTCGGTCCCGCCGTGTCATGACTCCGCCTGTGTCGCGGCGGTCTGTGTCAGGACTCCGGGCGTGTCGTCGCTCGGTCCGTGTCGCGGCCCCGCCCGTGTCATAACTCCGCCTGCGTCGCGGTGCCGCCCGCCGGGACCCGCGCCGTTCCGCGGATCTCCCCGTCGGCGGAGGTCTCCCAGGCGGAGTTATGACACGCGCCGTGGCCGCGAGCCGGCCTCAGCGGGGGCCGAACCGCTCGGCGAAGGCGCGCAGCAGCCGCGCGGGCTCGGTGACCGAGGAGGCCAGCACGCGGCCGGCGAGGGCGTCGTACTCCGCCGGATCGAAGTAGCCCGCGGTGCGGTAGATGGCCATGCGCTCCGCGAAGTCGCGGCCGGTCGGCTCGGGGTGGAACTGGGTCGCGTACAGCCGGTCGCCGACGCGGTAGGCCTGCACCGGGCACGCCGGGTTCGTCGCCAGCAGCTCCGCGGTCGGCGGCACCAGAGCCGCGCCCTCCTTGTGCGCCGTGAACGCGTCGAAGCGCGTCGGCAGCACGCCGGTCACCGGGTCGGCGCGGCCGATGTCGGTGAGCTCGATCGTGGTGGGTCCGGTGTCCTCCGGCACGTCGCGCGTGACGGAGCCGCCCAGCATCCGGGTGACGACGCCGATGCCGTAACAGGTGAACAGGGCGGCGGTCCCGGATGCCGCGGCCGCCGCGGCGAGCGTCTCCAGCGCGTCCTCGACCCGCCGCTGCGCCTCCGAGCGATCCGGGTCGGTCGCGTTGAAGGGGCTCCCGCCGACGACGAACCCGGCGTAGCGCTCGATCGCGTCGGCGGGCAGCGGATCGTCCACGAGATCGTGACGGCGGAGCCGCGCCGGGTCGAGCCCGGTCGCGACCCGGAACGACGCGTACTCGCCGTGCGCCGCATCCGCCTGCGGCCGCACGCAGACGTACAGCAGGGGCCGCGATTCCATGTCGAGAAGTCTAGGAGCGCGACGAGTTCGCGGTCCGGCCGCGCACGATGCCGACGAACGCGTCGACGAGCGGCGTCGTGCGCTCGGCGGGCCAGGCCAGGGCGACGGTCGAGGCGGGCCCGCCCGCGAGCACCCGGTGCGCGAGGTCGCGACGGTGGTGCAGCCGGGCGAGCGACATCGGCACGATCAGGATGCCGACGCCGGCCGCGACGGTCGCGATGGCCTCGGGGGTGGTGGCGGGAGGGTCGAACGCCGGCGCGACCGTCCCGGGCACGTCGAGGTCCAGCACGTCGTCGACCGGGACGATCAGCACCTCGCCGGCGAGGTCGTCGGCGGTGAGCTCGTCCGCCGCGGCCAGGTGCGAGTCCGCAGGGAACACGACGACCGGCGCCTCGTCGTAGAGGGCGATCACGTGCAGCCCGTCCCGGTCGACCGGCAGGCGGACGATCGCCGCATCCACCGCCCCGGACGTGAGCGCCTCGCGCTGGCCCGCGACCTCCAGCGGCACGAGCTCGAGCGGGTCGTCCGGCATCCGCTCGCGCCAGCGGTCGATCCAGGTGCCGGGCGTCGCCCCCGGGATCGCGCCGAGCCGGAACGGCCCCGGCGGCCCCGCCTCCGCGGGTGCCGGTCCGGGTGTGCGC
>NZ_JASGEL010000121.1:0-4507 GCF_047606385.1 Microbacterium sp. | reverse complement strand
CGGGCCGTCCGGATCCGGACGGCCCGCGACTCCCGAGAAGGAACCCCATGCTGATCTTCATCGCGAAGCGGCTGATCTCCGGCGTGATCCTGCTGCTGGTCGTCTCCGTGGCGACCTTCTTCCTCGCCCACGCCGCGATCGGCGATCCCACCGTCGGGCTGCTGGGGAGCTCGGCCACGGCGGCGCAGCAGGACGCGCTGGCGGCGAAGATCGGCACGGACCGGCCGCTGCTGACGCAGTTCCTCGACTGGTTCTCCCATCTCGTGACCTTCGACCTGGGCGACTCGTGGCGCAACTTCCAGCCGGTGTCCGCGCAGGTGATGCTGAAGCTGCCCGTCACCCTCTCGGTCGTGACGTTCGCGATCATCCTCACCGCGGTCTTCGGCGCGGTCTTCGGCGTGCTGGCGGGCCTGCGGCCCGGCACCTGGATCGACAAGCTCGTCAAGGGCGCCGCCGTCGTGCTGTTCGCCCTGCCCGGGTTCTGGGTCAGCCTCGTGCTGGTGATCTGGTTCGCCGTCCAGCTGAAGTGGTTCCCGGCGGTCGGCTACACGCCGCCCACCACCTCGTTCGACGGCTGGCTGCGCTCGATCACCCTCCCGGCCGTCTCCCTCGCGCTCGGCGCGATCGTCATGGTCGCCGAGCAGCTGCGCAACGCGATCATCACCGTCGGCGCGCAGGACTTCGTGCGCACGCTGCGCAGCCGCGGCCTGTCCGAGCCGCGCGTGATCACGCACCTGGTACGGGCCTCGGCCCCGCCGGCGCTCACTGTCCTCGCCGTCATGTTCGTCGCGCTGCTGTCCGGCGCCGTCGTGGTCGAGTCGATCTTCAGCCTCCCCGGCATCGGGGCGCTCACGCAGGGCTCGGCGCAGAACGGCGACATCCCCATGCTCCTGGGCGTCACCGTCATCTCGGTCGTGTTCGTCGTCCTGGTCAACCTGATCCTCGACGTCGTGCTGGGCTGGATCAACCCGAAGGTGCGTGTCGCATGACCGTCTCCGCCGCCCTCACCGACAGCGTCGACCCGGCCGCCGCGCGGCGCGGCCGCCTGCTCTGGCGCTTCCTGCGCCGCCCGGCCGGTGCGATCTCGCTCGGCGTGCTCGCGCTCATCGTGCTGGTCGCGGTGCTCGCGCCGCTCCTCTCGCCCTACGACCCCACCACGATCGACCTCAGCTCGGTCAAGGCGCCGCCGTCGGCGACGCACCTGCTCGGCACCGACACGCAGGGTCGCGACATCCTGAGCCGGCTCGTCTGGGGCACGCAGCAGACCCTGTACGGCGCCCTGGTCGCCATCGTGTTCGCGCTGCTGGCCGGCGTCCCGGAGGGCGTGCTGGCGGGCTACTTCGGCGGCCCGTTCGACCGCGTCGCGACGTGGGTCAGCGACGCCATCCAGTCGGTGCCCGGCATGATCATCCTGCTCATCGTCGCGGCCGGCACCGGCTCCGACTTCACCTGGATCATGGCGACGATCGGCGTGTTCATGGCGCCCGGCTACTTCCGGCTCACGCGCGCCACGGTGCAGTCCGTGCGCGAAGAGCCCTACATCGCCGCCGCCCGGGTGTCGGGGCTCGGCCACCTGCGCATCATGTCCCGTCACGTGCTGACGGCGGTCTACGCGCCCGTCATCATCCAGACCGCCCTCGCCGCCGGCATGGCGATGGGCATGCAGGCGGGGCTCCAGTTCCTCGGCATCGGCAGCGGCGACACGCCCAGCTGGGGCGCGATGATGAACGAGGGCTTCCGCAACATGCTCTCCAACCCGATCCTGCTGCTGTGGCCCTCGCTCGCGCTGGGCATCACGATCGCCGCCCTCGCGGTCGCGGGCTCGACGCTCGCCGACGTCGTGAGCGTGCGCACCGAGATCCCGCGCCGTCGTCGTCGTGCCGCCGTGCCGGCGCCCGTCGCCGCCTCGACCGGCACGATCCGGCACGCCGCCGCGGCAGCCGCCGTGCAGATCGCCGACCTGCGGGTGAGCTATCCGGCCCGGGACGGCGAGGTCGAGGTCGTGCACGGCATCTCCCTCGACGTCGCCGCCGGTGAGGTGGTCGGCATCGTGGGCGAGTCCGGATCCGGCAAGTCGCAGACGGTGTTCTCGGTGCTCGGCCTGCTGCCGCCGGCCGCGCGCAGCGAGGTCGGCGCGCTGTGGATCGACGGGCGCGACGTGTCCGGGATGACCCCCGCGCAGCGGCGTCGGCTGCTGGGACGCACGATCGGCTACATCCCGCAGGAGCCGATGTCCAACCTCGACCCGAACTACACGATCGGCCACCAGCTGATCGAGCCGCTGCGGTCCGTGTCGGGCCTGAGCCGCGACGTGGCCCGCCGGCGCGCGATCGAGGTGCTGACCCGGGTCGGCATCCCGGAGCCCGAGCGGGTCATGCGGCTGCGCGCGCACGAGGTGTCCGGCGGCATGGCCCAGCGCGTCCTCATCGCCGGCGCGATCGCGGGGAAGCCCTCGGTGCTCGTCGCCGACGAGCCCACCACCGCGCTGGACGTCACGGTGCAGGCCGAGGTGCTGGAGCTGCTGCGCGAGCTGCAGGCCGAATACGGCATGGCGCTGCTGATCGTGACGCACAACTTCGGCGTCGTCGCCGACATCTGCGACCGGGTCGTGGTGATGAAGGACGGCTCGGTCGTGGAGACCGGCGGCGTGGACGAGCTGTTCGCCGCGCCCGCCGAGCCGTACACCCGCGAGCTGATCGCCGCGTCTCTGGATGCCGCGGAGGGCCGGGCCGCCTTGGACGCCGCATACGCGGCGTCCCGCGAGGGCGCGACGGTCGCGCCGGGAAGGACGGTGACGGCATGACCGCGCCGCTGCTGCAGGTCGACGACCTCGTCGTGGAGTACGGTCGCGGCCGCCGCGCGTTCCGGGCGCTGAAGGGCGTGTCGCTGCAGATCGACCCGGGGGAGTGCCTGGGCCTGGTCGGCGAGTCCGGCTCGGGGAAGTCGACGCTCGGCAAGGCCGTGCTCGGGCTCGCCCCGATCACGGCCGGTGCCGTGCGGTTCGACGGCCGGGACATCTCGCACGCGCGCGGCGCCGAGCGCCGCGCCCTCGCCGCCGACATCCAGGTCGTCTTCCAGGACCCCTACGGATCGCTGGACCCGACGATGACGGTCGGCGACATCCTGGCCGAGCCGCTGATCACGACCGCCCTGAGCCGCGGCGACGCGCGGAAGCGGGTGCTCGAGCTGCTCGACCGGGTCCGGCTGCCGCGGACGGCGGCCGAGCGGTACCCGCGGGAGTTCTCCGGCGGTCAGCGTCAGCGCATCGCCATCGCGCGTGCGCTGGTGCGCCGGCCCCGCCTCGTGGTCTGCGACGAGCCGGTCAGCGCGCTCGACCTCACGACCCAGGCGACGATCATCGACCTGTTCATCGAGCTGCAGCGCTCCACCGGCGTCTCGTACCTGTTCGTCTCCCACGACCTCGGCGTCGTGCGGCGCATCTGCCATCGGGTCGCGGTGATGTACCGCGGCGAGCTGGTCGAGACCGGCGAGGGCGAGCAGGTCACGCGCGCCCCGGTGCATCCGTACTCGGAGCGACTGCGCCTCGCCTCGCCCGTGGCGGACCCCGCGGCGCAGCGCCGCCGCCGGCAGGAATGGCTCGCGGTGCGGGAGGTGGCCGATGCGGCGGCGCCGGTACGGTAGCTGTCGGGGCCCTCGGATGCACGGCGGCTCAGCGGAAGGGGTGGGGCTCTCCGATGCCCAAGATCATCGATCACGACGAGCGACGACGCGAGATCGTCGAGGTGGCCAAGCGGATCATCCTGAAGGGTGGCTTCGAGGCGGCGACGATGCGGTCGATCGCGGCCGAGGCCGGATTCGCCAACGGTGCGCTGAAGCACTACTTCCCGGGCAAGGACTCGATCGTCGCCGCGACGTTCGAGAGCGTGCTGGAGGAGATGGCGGCGAACGTGGAGCTGTCCGGGTCGACGGATGCCGGCGAGCGCCTCGAGCACTTCCTGCGGGCGCCGCTCGCGCACGACGAGGAGGACATCGTCGCCGGCCGCGTGCTGCTGGCGCTGTGGGAGTACGCGATGGCCAACGACGACCTGGGCGCGCTGTACCGGAGCTTCCTGGACTCGTGGCGCGTGTCGATCGCGGAGCATCTGACCGCGGCGCGCGCGGCGGGCGCCATCTCGGCCGAGCCGCCGTACGGGGTGCTGGCCGACGAGTACATGTCGGTCGTGGTGGGGGCCACCGTCGTCAACCTGATGTACCCGGACGGCTCCCGCTTCCCGAACTACGACGCCTACCTGGACTCATTCCTGGCGCGCCTGGTCTGATCCCGGCGCGCCCCCGACGAGGGGAGCACGCCCGATGACCGACACCCTGCTGCACGTGACGCGGATTCCCGCCGTCGGACCGGTCGCGGGGCCGCCGGTGATCCTGCTGCACGGCTTCGCGTCCGCCGGCACCGCCGACTGGCCCGCCGACGGCCTGCCGGCGCACCTGGCGCGGGCCGGCCGCGACGTGCTCGTGGTCGACCTGCCCGGTCATGGCGCGGCGCCGG